>NZ_JBSOPZ010000003.1:0-303354 GCF_053763515.1 Streptomyces mabaensis | reverse complement strand
GCCGGACAGCCCGCGGGCGATGAGCGAGCGCAGGAAGGCGAGCCAGCCGGCGCCGTCTTCGGCGGTGGCGACGTCGAGGCCGAGGATCTCGCGGTGCCCGTCGGCGTTGACGCCGACCGCGATCAGCGCGTGGACGTTGATGATCCGGCCACCCTCGCGGACCTTCTGAGTCAGGGCGTCCACCCAGACGAACGTGTAGGGGCCATGGTCAAGGGGTCGGTTACGGAAGGCGGCGACCTGCTCGTCCAGGTGCTTGGCCATCGCACTGACCTGGGACTTCGACAGCTGGGTGACGCCGAGGGACTCGGCGAGCTTCTCGACCCGGCGCGTCGAGACACCGAGCAGATAGGCGGTGGCGACCACCGAGATGAGTGCCTGTTCGGCCCGTCGGCGGCGTTCCAGCAGCCAGTGCGGGAAGTAACTGCCCTGGCGCAGCTTGGGGATGGCGAGCTCGACAGTGCCGGCGCGGGTGTCCCACTCGCGCGGGCGGTAGCCATTGCGGTGGTTGACGCGTTCGTCGCTGACCTGCCCGTATTCGGCGCCGCAGAGGGCGTCGGCCTCCGCCGACATCAGCGCGTCGGCGAACGTCTTGACCATCGCGCGCAGCAGATCTGGACTCGCCGCCGCCAGGTTGTCCTCGGCGAGGGCGTGCAGGGGCACACTGTCAGGTGCGGTCATCGTGCTGATCTCCTTCGAGCTTCGACACCTCGAAGATCAGCCGGTGGCCGTTCATCTATGCGGGCACCATCCCGATGCCGGAGCAAACCCCCGGATCAGGTCGAACCCGTACACCACTTCTCTGGACGCAACCGCAGGCTTCACCAGCCGGGTGATCGCACGCTCCACCCAGACCGTGCCCGGCACCAGCACACCTGGCACAAGCCCCCGACTGCGGCGAATGCTTCGCCGACGGTATCGGCTGGATCTACGTCTCCAACGCCGAGTTCGGCAGCGGCGGGGTCGGCGTCAGCGGGGTGAAGTTCAACAGCAGCGCCACCGTCACAGGGGCGTACACCATCCCTTCCGGCACCAACCGAAACTGCACCGGTGGCTCGACCCCGGGGAACACCTGACTGTCCTGCGAGGAGGTCGAGGCCGGTTGCGTCTACGAGACCGACCCGTGGGGCGTGAACCCCGCGGTCCGGCGGGCCGACACGCTCGCCGCGAAGCTGGGACGGCGTGGTCATCGCCTCCCACGAGTCTTTCGGCGGCTGGACCAAGACCTTCGCCGACCCCCGGCTCCCGCATCGCCAGCACCCGAGCCCGCGCCGAAGAGCCGTCCAAGGCCGGGTGAACCCTGCACGTCGACCCCAATCGCGGCCTAGCCGGGATTGATGGTGGCGAGCTGCGCGAGTAGCAGGACCAACCGGTAGGCGCCGGCGAAGTCGACGGCGGTGAAGGTGACTGTCCGGCCAGCTTCACCACGTGAGACACCTGGTACGAGTGTCGCCAGGTCAACCATGAACGGCGCGGAAAGGTCGACCTCGACCTCAAGCGGACCGGCAAGGGCCAGCGGCGAAACCTGTGCACGCCGCGTGACGGCTTCGTTTGCCGCACGGCGCAGCCGCTCCCGCGCTTCCTCGGGGTGCAGGGCGACGGCGGCGCCCTGACCAAGGGCTTGCTTGACCGCGACGGCGACCGCGGAGGGGACCAGATCACGCAGTTCGGTGCAGGCGCTGTCGTCGCCGCTGAGCAGCACGACCGGTACGCCCAGATGCCCGGCCATGGCGGCGTTGAGGCCGATCTCGCCCATGGAACGCCCGGCCACGCGCACATCGAGGATGCCGTCGTTCATGGTGTGTGCCAGCACGGCCGGTCCGCCGCCGGCGCGGGCGTGATACCCGACGAGCAGGACCGCTTTGGTCTGTTCGTCGAGTCCGCCGAGCATGCCCAGGGGCCGCGGCTTGCCACGGACCAGGTGCGCCCGGCGGTCGAGTTCCTCGGGCAGCAGGTTGCGGAAAGGGCCGTGCGCGTCGGCGACCCACACCTCGGCCGTGGGTTCGGCGTCCAGGACACCGGCGATCACGGCGTTCGCCTCGGCCGTCATCAACGCGCGACCGCGCTCGTAGTCGTAGCGATCCGGATTCGTCTCGGTGGGATGCACGATCCCCGAGATGCCCTCCATATCAACAGAGATCAGTATCTTCATAACTCAGGGAGCCTACGTGCTCTGCGCGCGCACCAGGCCGACACTGCACGACAGCTGCCACCGATGCTGATGCCTGAGCCGTTCCCCTGCTCAGGTTCTGGGCGGAGCCTTCCCACGACCATTTACTTGCCTCCTTGGGCCCTGTTGTCCTGGCCTACGTGGCTGATGCCGTTGCCGGCGACGTTCTGGATGGGGGCATTGTTGTCTCCGAAGACCTGGATGTAGGTGATGACCGCGGCCACCTGTTGTTCGTAGGCGGCTGTGTCGATCCCCAGCTCGTCGAGGTACATGGCGACGGTCCGGAAGACGCACGGCAGTCACTCGCAACTCATTGTGGAGAGGCGTCATGACATGCGGGCGTACGGTCAAACGCAGCTCACCCGCCTCCAGCGCGGCGTGCACGAACACGCTGACCGCGACCTGCCCGTCCCAGCTGATGCACTGCGCCCGCAAGTAGACTGCTACGCGTTCAGCTGGGACGACGTACCGGCCGCATCCTCCGCCCCCAGCCTGTTGGGGCGATCGTGGCGAAGGCGGCCGCGGTAAGCATCAAGTCCGCCCCGCCGGAGCGCCACTACCCTCCTGAGGGGCGGAGCTGATCACGCCACGGCTCACCAGGTACCGTGGTAGGCCAGGCTCACGGCCAGGGCGGCCACCGGCAGACAGAAAAATACGGCCCAGGGGCCCAACTGGTAGTCACCAACCCGCAGGTGGGCGCACAACGCCCCCAGGTAGTACAGCACGAGGCCGGCGGCGGCGAGCGTGCCCAGCACCGGCACGGCGAACCCGGCCAGCAGTCCCAGCGCGCCCGCCGCCAGTAGTGCGCCAAGCGGGCGCATCCAGGACCGAGGCACGCGCAATTTGTCCGCCTGGCTCTTGGGGTACTCGTGGCCGATGAAGTTTGCGGTGGCGGCCAAGCCGTTGACGGCCGAGGTGAGGAGGGTGACCACAAGGTAGGTGGCGAACACGAAAGTCTCCTTCTTCGCGAGAGCGACGGCTGGTTGTTCGCCTCTCGGACGAGGCAGCGCCTCAAAACGTGACATCCCCGTGCCACGTCAGTCGCCGCGCACACAATGAGGTGCCCGCACAAAGTCCGAAGCGCGGATCTACGCTGGTCAGACCGCTACGTCTACCGCTCATTCTCCTGATTCCCAAGTTCGGAGGCCGTCTTCCACCGTCGAGGGTGGAGACCGGTCAGGAATCGAGAAGCACCGGTCACCGGGCCGCGGCTAGCGTGATGGCCATGGACATCAGCATTCACACGAGCTTCCTCCCGCATGACGACCCGGACGCCGCCCTGGCGTTCTACCGCGACAACCTCGGCTTCGAGGTCCGCAGCGACGTCGGACACGGCAAGATGCGCTGGATCACGGTCGGCCCCGTCGACCAGCCCGGCACGTCCATCCTCCTGGCGCCGCCGGCCGCCGACCCCGGGGTCACTGAGGACGAGCGCCGCACCATCGTCGAGATGATGGCCAAGGGCACCTACGGCTGGATCCTGCTGGCCACCCGGGACCTCGACGGCACCTTCGAGAAGCTGCAGGCCACAGACGCCGAGGTCGTCCAAGAGCCGACCGAGCAGCCGTACGGCGTTCGCGACTGCGCCTTCCGCGATCCCGCGGGCAACCTGATCCGCATCCAAGAGCTTCGCTGAGCCGTCCGGGCATCTGGCATCCTGCGAGGATGAGCGCACTTACCGCGGCGCAGCGCCTGAGCGACCTCGCGCGGCTGCGCCGCGTCCGCGACCGGATCGACCGGGAGTACGCGCAGCCGTTGGACGTCGAGGCGCTCGCCCGCGGCGCGAACATGTCGGCCGGGCACCTCAGCCGCCAGTTCCGGCTCGCTTACGGTGAATCGCCGTACGCGTATCTGATGACGCGGCGCATCGAGCGCGCGATGGCGCTGCTGCGTCGTGGCGACCTCAGCGTCACCGAGGTCTGTTTCGCGGTCGGCTGCTCGTCGCTGGGCACTTTCAGCAGTCGCTTCACCGAACTGGTCGGCGTGCCGCCCAGCGTCTATCGGCGCGAGGCGGCGCGCGCGACGGCGGGGATGCCGTCGTGTGTGGCGAAACAGGTGACCAGACCGGTCAGGAATCGAGAAGCACCGGCGACCGAGCCGCACCTAGCGTGATCGCTATGACTTCCATCGAATCCGTCACCCTCGAGGTGGCCGATCCCACGGCCGCCAACCGCTTCTACACCGCCTTCGGTTGCCGTCCCCGTCGACGGCACCGGATCGCACCGGCTCGTGCTTGGCAGCGATGCCGGGTCTTTCACCGACCCGGACGGGTTTGCCCGGGAGGCCGCACCGGTGACACCCACGCCCTGATCTGTCAATATCTGTGCCCGCGAAGTGAGGGTTTACCGAGCCGTGCGGTGAGGGTTTTTGCCGCAGCAGGCGGAGTGAAATTGGGCAGCGCGCACAGACGGTTGCGGCATGCTACTGTCGATATCAGTTGCAGTTGTGGTTCCCAAGACTTCAAGTGCTCCAGTCGGCTTCTGCGCCACTGGGAGTGCTTTTGTATTTCCGGTCATTTTTCCGGGCGGGGCATCATCGCGGCGACACGGCATCCGCACAGTGCGGATGCCGGCGTACTGCCCCAAAGGAGATATGACATGGCTACTGGCACCGTGAAGTGGTTCAACGCGGAAAAGGGTTTCGGCTTCATCGAGCAGGAGGGTGGCGGCGCTGACGTGTTCGCCCACTACTCGAACATCGCCGCCCAGGGCTTCCGCGAGCTGCTGGAAGGCCAGAAGGTCACCTTCGACATCGCGCAGGGCCAGAAGGGCCCGACGGCCGAGAACATCGTTCCCGCCTGACGCTGACGCGTACTACGTAGCTGGGGCCCGCATCCTCCGGGGTGCGGGCCCCAGCTGCACGCATTTCCTCCCCAAGGCTCCGGATGCAACTCCGTCAGAGCTACGTCACTTGTTTCAGCGACTGTTCCCGGAGTGTTCCCGGTCCGATTCGCTTTCGCATTCCATTCGGCCCATTCTTGCAATTCTCCATGCCGCTCATCGCTACGGGAATTCCTTGATACGTGCCGCATCGAGGAAGGTTCCGTATGAACCGCACACGCACGAACGACCGCTTCACCCACACCCGCACCCGCACCCGCAACGGCGGTGCCGGTGAATTCGGCCTGCCCAGGACGATCACCCCCGCGCTGCCCGCCGCCGAGGGCTTCGCCGATCTCGACATGCCCGGCGAGCTGCTGGCCGCGCTCGGCGCGCAGGGCGTGACCGTGCCGTTCCCGATCCAGGCCGCGACCCTGCCGAACGCCCTCGCGGGCCGCGACGTGCTCGGCCGCGGACGCACCGGCTCCGGCAAGACCCTCGCCTTCGGACTCGCGCTGCTCGCCCGTACGGCCGGACAGCGCGCCGAGCCCCGGCAGCCGCTGGCCCTGGTCCTCGTCCCCACCCGCGAGCTGGCGCAGCAGGTGACGGACGCCCTCGCCCCCTACGCCCGCGCCCTGAAGCTGCGCACGGCCACCGTCGTGGGCGGTATGTCCCTCGGCCGGCAGGCCGGTGCGCTGCGCGGCGGCGCCGAGGTCGTCGTCGCGACGCCCGGGCGGCTCAAGGACCTGATCGACCGCGGCGACTGCCGGCTGAACCAGGTCGCCGTCACCGTCCTGGACGAAGCCGACCAGATGGCCGACATGGGCTTCATGCCGCAGGTCACCGCCCTGCTCGACCAGGTCCGCCCGGAGGGCCAGCGGATGCTCTTCTCCGCCACCCTCGACCGCAACGTCGACCTGCTGGTCCGCCGCTACCTCACCGACCCCGTAGTGCACTCCGTGGACCCGTCAGCCGGTGCGGTGACGACGATGGAGCACCACGTGCTGCACGTCCACGGCGCCGACAAGTACGCGACGACCACCGAGATCGCCGCCCGCGACGGCCGGGTGATCATGTTCCTGGACACCAAGCACGCCGTCGACCAGCTGACCAGGCACCTGCTGAACAGTGGTGTACGAGCCGCCGCGCTGCACGGCGGAAAGTCGCAGCCCCAGCGCAACCGGACCCTCACCCAGTTCAAGACCGGGCACGTGACGGTGCTGGTGGCGACCAATGTCGCGGCGCGCGGGATCCACGTCGACAACCTCGACCTCGTCGTGAACGTCGACCCGCCGAGCGACCCCAAGGACTACCTCCACCGGGGCGGCCGTACCGCGCGGGCCGGCGAGTCCGGCAGCGTCGTCACCCTGGTCACCCCGAACCAGCGCCGCGACATGACCCGCCTGATGGCGGCCGCGGGCATCGTCCCGCAGACCACTCAGGTCCGCTCCGGTGAGCAGGCGCTGAGCCGGATCACCGGCGCCCAGGCCCCGTCCGGCATTCCGGTCACCATCACCGCGCCGGCGTCGGACCGCCCCAAGCGCAGCGCCGCCTCCCGTGGTCGGCGCCGCACCGGTTCGACGCCCCGGCGCGCGCCCGCCCGGCAGTCCTCCTTCGATGCGGCAGCCTAGAACCTTGGTGATCAGGTCTTCGACGATACGACCGTCTCTCTCTTCTCCCTGTGAGGCACTATGCGCTGCGTCATCGCCCGTTTTCCGTTCGACCTGACCAAGATCGGGGTGCTGGAGGCGATGAAGGACGTCAAGCCCGAGCGGATCGTGGGTGAGTCCGTGATCATCGGACGCCGCCACTACCCCGTCAAGCAGGTCGGCCAGGTCATCACCCGCCAGGACCGCCGGGACTTCAGCGCCGGCGAAGTCGTCCGGGCCATGACCCTCCTCGGCTTCAACTGCCGCGGCCTTCCCCAGGCCGCGGCCCCCGCGCGCGTCCTCACCCCGTTGCAGCAGGCGTCCGCGATGCTCGACACCCCTGTATCCGCCTGACGTATCCGTCTGACGTATCCGTCTGACGCAGTGAGGGACCGACCGGCGCGCGCCGGTCGGGCCCTCACTGCGTGTCGTCGGGTTCCAGCCGCCGTGCTCGCTCAGTGGTCGGAGTAGCTGAAGTCGCCCATGGTCCAGGCACTGACGTCCTCGATCGCGACGCGGTACATCCCACCCGTCTCCGGGATCCCGACCGTGCCCTGCAGGATCCGGGCGACGTGGAAGTGCAGATGCGTGGGCGGCCCGTCCTGCCGCCTCGACGTGGTGAATACGCCGGAGAACTCGCCCAGGCGCGCCGAGTCCGTCAGGACCTCCGACACGCGCTGCCGCCACACGGCTTCGGGTGCCAGCCGGCCGGTGATGACGGCTCCACCGGTGACCACGGTCAGGGACATCTGATTGCTCTGCGCGGACTCCACCAGTGCGGCGATGTCAACGAGCAGCTCGTCAGGCTTCGACATGTCTGCCCATTCTATTCGCCGGTCCGTCCGGGTGGGCCGGCGAGGCGATACCTGTGCCGTACGAGGCGGATTACCGCACCCTCACGAGCGAGAAAATCTGTGGTTGCCCAGGTAGACATCGGGTACTCGCGTGGTGAGGTATTCCTTGGCGTTAAGAGGCGCAGATGACAGCGGATGATTCGCTCGGCGGCCGACTGGACGACGACGACTACCCCGCCTACACGATGGGCCGGGCCGCCGAACTGATCGGCACCACTCCCGGCTTCCTCCGCGCCATCGGAGAGGCCCGCTTGATCACCCCGCTCCGCTCCGAGGGCGGGCACCGGCGCTACTCCCGGTACCAGTTGCGCGTCGCGGCTCGGGCCCGTGAACTCGTCGACCAAGGCACCCCGGTCGAGGCCGCCTGCCGCATCGTCATCCTCGAGGACCAGCTCGAAGAGGCCCAGCGCATCAACGCCGAATTCCGCCGCGCCGCGGCCCCGCCGCCCGACAGCTCTCACTGAGTTCGTCAGCGCTCAGGCCGCAGCCCCCATCAGCCGGGCGATCAGGTCGTCCAGGCTGATCAGTCCGGTGAGGCGGCCGTCTCCGTCGCGGACGACAGCCAGCGAGGCCCGGTTGCGGCGCAGTTGCTCGACCGCGTGGGAAACGCTGTCGGTGCCGTTCAGCTCCGGTACGGGCCGGGCCAGTTGGCGCGCGGTAACGGCGCGGCCGCGGGTGCGGGCGACCAGGGCGTCGCGGGCGTGCACCGAACCGAGGATCGTCTCGCCGTCGCGTACGAGGAGACGGGAGCGGTCGGCCGCAGTGGCCGTGGCCAGGATCGCGTCCAGGCCGGCGTCGGCGGGGACGGTGATGATGTCCCCCGCCGGGGTCTGGAACTCCGCGACCGGCGTCTGGGGTTCGGTCAGAGAGCGGGTGATCAGCTCGGAGTCGGTCTTGTTGATCAGGCCGAGGCGCTCGGACTCGGCAACGAGATGGGTGAGCTGCTCGCGGTTGTGCACGGCCGCCAGTTCGTCGCGCGGCTGCACCCGGCACAGCCGTACCAGGGCGTTGCTGACCTTGTTGAGCAGCCAGATCAGCGGCCGTACGGTCTTGACCACCGCGCGGAAGGGCGGGGCGAGCAGCATCGCGGAGCGCTCGGGGTGGGCGATCGCCCACGACTTGGGCGCCATCTCGCCGAGCACCATGTGCAGGAAGACCACGACAAGCATGGCGAAGGCGAACGCGATGCCGTAGCTGAGTCCACTCGGCAGGCCCAGCTCGACCAGCAGCGGGTCGACCTGATGGGAGATAGCGGGCTTGGAGATGGAGCCCAGGCCCAGGGTGCAGATGGTGATACCGAGCTGGGCGCCGGCGAGCATCAGGGACAGCTCGCGCATGCCGGCGAGTGCGGCCTTGGCGCCGCGCCGCCCGTCGGCGGCCGCCTTCTCCATGCGGTGGCGTTTGGCGGCGACCAGCGCGAACTCGGCGGCGACGAAGAAACCGCTGCCGATGAGCAGCAGGACGGTGACGAAGAGTGCCATCGGGAAACTCATGCCTGCGCCTCCTCGGCCGACAGCTCGTTCGCGTCGCCCGGCTCGATCTGCTGGACCCGTACGCGTTCGGGGACGTGCCGGTCCAGGCTCAGTACCTGGATATGGACCCCGTCCACGGTGAGGCGGTCACCGATCGCCGGGAAGCGGCCGAGCCGGTCGATGATCAGCCCGGCCACGGTGTCGTAGTCCTCCTCCTCGGGCAGCGCGATGCCGGTGGCTTCCTCGACCTCGTCCAGACGGCGCCCGGCGTCCACCAGCCAGCCGTCTCCTTCGGCGACCGCGAGCTCGACCACGGTGTCGGTCTCGTCGGCGATGTCGCCGACCAGTTCCTCGGCGATGTCCTCGTACGTGACGATTCCGGCGACGCCGCCGTGCTCGTCGAGGACGACCGCGAACTCGTCGTCCCGCTCGCGCATCTGCGCCACCGCGTCCGGCAGCGGCAGCGTGTCGGGCAGCAGCAGGGTACGGCGGGCCGCCTGCCCGGCGGTGGTTCCCTCGAAGCGGGTGACGGGCAGCCGCATCAGCTCCCGTACGCCGAGCACACCCGCGACGTCGTCGGGGTGGTCGCCGAGAACCGGGTAGTTGGAGTGGCCGTGCTTGGCGATCAGCTCGACGGCCTCGGCGGCGGTGGCGTCCTTGCGTACGAACACGGCGTCCGCGCGCGGCACCATGACCTCGTCCAGCGTGCGCTCGGAGAACTCCATCGCATGGTCGAGAAGCTCTGCGGTGTCGGCGGGCAGGTGGCCCTGCTCGTGGGACTCGCCGATCAGATGGCTGAGCTCTTCGAGGGTGGCACCGTGGTGCAGCTCCTCGACCGGCTCGATGCCGACCCTGCGGAGCAGCTTGTTGGCAGCGCCGTCGAAGACGTGCACGACCGGGCCCACGATCTTCAAGTAAACGAGGGTCGAGGCGGCGAGGGACTTGGCCAGGCGTTCGGGGACGGCCAGCGCCAGGTTCTTCGGCGCCAGCTCGCCCAGCACCATCTGTACGACGGTGGCCAGCACGAACGCGAGGACGACGGAGATCGCGGAGACGGCGCCGTCGGACAGGCCGAGGCCGTCCAGCGCGGGCTTCAGCAGCGCGGAGACGGACGGCTCGGCGAGGAAGCCGACCACCAGGCCGGTGACGGTGATGCCCAGCTGCGCGCCCGAGAGCATGAACGAGAGCCGTTCCAGCACCTTCAGGGCACGGGCGGCACGCTTGTCACCCGTTTCGGCCTCGCGGGCGAGCGCGAGCCGGTCGGCGGCGACGTACGCGAACTCCTGGGCGACGAAGTAGCCGGTGCCGACGGTCAGGACGAGGACGGCCAGCAGGCCGAGGACGGCGCTCAACGGATCCCACCTCGGCGCGTGCCCCGGTCAGGGCTGGGTGGCCGGGGGCTGTTCCCCGACGGATCCGTCGTTCTGGCGGACAAGGAGCGCTCCTTCTGGGCGTGCTGGGCGTGCGAATCAGGGCAACGAGGTGGACGTATGCGGTGCTGCCCGCTCATGCGGGGGTGGCCGCCGGGCCGACCAGTTCTTCGAGGACGTCCTCCATGGTCACGTACCCGATGACCGCGCCCGCCCCGCCGGTGACGGCCGCCAGGTGACTGCCGGCGGCGCGCAGCGCGGTGAGGGTGTCGTCCAGCGGGGTGTCGATGCGGACACGGGTCACGGGGTGCAGCGCGGCGCTCGGGAAGGGCTTGTCGCGCTCGGCCACGCCCAGGGTGTCCTTGATGTGCAGATAGCCGAGGACGGCTCCGGTGGGGCCGGTGACCGGAAAGCGGGAGAACTTGGCGGCGGCCGCGGCGCGCTCCAGCCCTGCCGGGGTGACCGTGTGGGCGACGGTGTGCATCCTCTGGACGGGTACGACGATCTCACCGACCGGCCGTGTGCCCAGCTCCAGGGCGTCGCGCAGCCGCTCGCCGTCCGCGGGCGACAGCAGGCCGGCCGCGCTGGAGTCCTCCACCATGCGGGCGAGCTCGTCGTCCGTGAAGACGGACTCGACCTCGTCCTTCGGATCCACCTTCAGCAGCCGCAGCAGGGTGTTGGCGAAGGCGTTGATGGAGAACACCAGCGGGCGCAGGGCGCGGGTCAGGGCGACCAGAGGCGGGCCGAGCAGCAGCGCGGTCTTCGTGGGCGCGGCCAGCGCGATGTTCTTGGGGATCATCTCGCCGATCAGCATGTGGGCGTAGGTGGCCGCGGTGAGCGCGATCACGAAGGCGACGGGATGGACCAGGGCGTGCGGCACATGAGCCGCCGCGAAGCCCGGCTCCAGCAGATGGGCGATCGCGGGTTCGGCGACCGCGCCGAGCACCAGCGAGGACGCTGTGATGCCGAGCTGGGCGGTGGCCATCATCTGCGAGATGTGCTCCAGGCCCCACAGGGTGATGCGGGCCCGGGTGTCGCCCTGGCGGGCGGCCGGTTCGATCTGGCTGCGGCGTACGGAGATCAGGGCGAACTCGGCCCCGACGAAGAACGCGTTGGTCAGCAGGGTCAGAGCGCCGATCAAGAGCTGCACGGTGGTCATCGGGCCTCCTCCAGCTCCTTCTGCGCTTGCGCTCGCAGGTGCTCTTGCGGTTGTTGCGGGAGGCGGGCGGGCTCGGTGATGTGCACCCGGTCGGCGCGGTGATGCTCGACTTCCAGGACGTCCAGCCGCCATCCGTCCACGTCGACCGTGTCGCCCTCGGCGGGGATACGGGCCAGGCGGGTGGCGATCAGGCCGGCGATGGTCTCGTACGGGCCCTCGGGCGCGATCAGCCCTATGGCCACGAGCTGATCTATCCGTACGCTGCCCTCGGCCTCCCAGCTCGCGCGGCCGTCCTCGGTCGCGGGAGCGGGCGACAGGTCGGGGCTCTCCAGCGGGTCGTGCTCGTCGCGCACCTCGCCGACGACCTCCTCGACGATGTCCTCCACTGTGGCGACGCCTGCCGTGCCGCCGTACTCGTCAATGACGACGGCCATGGTGCGCTCGGCGCGCATCCGCTCCAGCAGCCGGTCGGCCGGGAGGCTGTCGGGCACCAGCAGCGGCGGGGTGGCGAGCACCGTGACCGGGGTGGTCGTCCGCTCGCCCGCCGGCAGGGCGAGCACATCGCGGATGTGGACGGTCCCGATGACCTCGTCGAGGCTGTGGCGGTAGACGGGGAAGCGGGACAGTCCGGTGGCGAGGGTGAGGTTGGCGGCGTCGGCGGCCGTGGCGTGTGCTTCGAGTGCGACGACGTCCACGCGCGGTGTCATCACGTTCTCGGCGGACAGCTCGCCCAGGTGGATGGTCCGTACGAACAGCTGGGCGGAGTCCTCCTCCAGTGCCCCCCGGCGCGCGGAGTGCTCGGCCAGTGCCACGAGCTCCTGGGGGGAGCGGGCCGAGGCCAGCTCCTCGGCCGGCTCCAGGCCGAAACGGCGTACGAAGCGGTTCGCGGTGTGGTTCAAATGCCGGATGAACGGCGCGAACGCGGCGGTGAAGCCGCGCTGCGGCCCCGCCACCACCTTGGCGACCCCGAGCGGATGCGTGATGGCCCAGTTCTTCGGGACCAGCTCACCGACCACCATCAGCACCACCGTGGACACGGCGACGCCCAGCACGGTTGCCACGGAGGAGGCCGCGCTGCCCAGCCCGATCGCTTCGAGCGGACCACGCAGCAGGGCGGCCAGCGACGGCTCGGCGAGCATGCCGATCACCAGCGAGGTGACGGTGATGCCGAGCTGGGCCCCGGACAGCTGGAAGGTCAGCTTGCGCACGGCCTTCAGGGCGCGTTCGGCACCCCGCTCGCCCGCCTCGGCGGCACGCTCCAGCTCGCCGCGCTCGACGGTGGTCAGGGAGAACTCGGCCGCGACGAACAACGCGCAGGCCAGCGTCAGAGCCAGAGCCAGGAACAGCAGCAGGACTTCGGTCACCGTGCCACCCCCGGTTCCTCGCTCACATGACGCGGGCAGGCGGTGGCACGGCCGGTACTGGGAGGTTCACCCATCGCGGGTCCGTAGCTCCTTCTCATACGCGGAAGACAGTGGGATCAGAAGCGGCGTGCTTCTACACACACTGTAAAGGAATGGCAAACGAGCCCGGGAGTTCGCCGAGGACAGCGCCGATGCCGTGGTACCGGCTGCCGCACCCCACGCGGCCAGTCCCACTGTGGTGAAGGCGGGCGGCCACACGCGTGCCGTGGGGGCCGGTCCGAGCAGGGCAGCGACCCGGCGCGGCACCGGGCCCGCGGCCGCGAAACCCGCGAGCGTCGCGATGGGGGCGCCGCGCGAGACCAGCGCGGCCTTGCCGATCGCCCGGGCCACGGTGCGCCGGTTGCCGACCACCCCGCCGCATCCTCGTCCGCCCACCGCTCCGCGGCGTAGATCACTGCGGTACGCAGCGGTCGCAGAAACGGATTGGCCCGCGCCGCCAGCTGCACGGCCAGCAGGAACCGGTGCGGGTTGCCGGGCAGTTGCGCGGTACCGACCACCATCAGCAGCGCGCTGCACACCGCGAGCACGGCGGCGACCACGGTCAGCAGCCACGTGGCGGTGCGCGGATGAAGATGTTGCTCGGCCAGGCGCGCGATCGGCCATGCGCTCAAGGGCAGTACGAGCGGCAGGAAGACGAAGAGACCCCCATGCGGTCAGTCTTCCGCTTCGTCGGCCGTCTGGGCCAGTAGGTCGCGCAGCAGCCGCTCGTCCCCGGGGGGAAGAGCGGTCACGAAGCTGGCCAGGACGGCCTCCCGGTCCGTCTCCGCGTCCAGCACCTTCCGCATCCGCAGAGCGGCCAGTCCGGCCTCGTCCGCGGTCGGCGTCCACTCGAAGGACCGGCCGGTCCGCTCGCGGGCGACCGCGCCTTTGGCGTGGAGCCGGGTCAGGATGGTGATCACGGTGGTGTACGCCAGATCGCCGCCGAGCCGCGCCTGCACCCAGGCGGCGTTCACCGGCCCCGGCGCCTCGCGCAACGCGGCCAGCACCTGCGCCTCCAGCTCACCCTGCCCGCGCCGGCGGGGATGCTGCGCGGCACCGCTCCTGCTCCGGTCCGTCATGCCGTCTCGCTCCCGCCTGGTGACCCCGCGTACCCCCGCAGGGCGGTTCATCGTACGGTGCCGGAGGGCGACGGCTCGGCCCATGGCGGGAGCGTACGCAGCAGTGCGGCGCGCTTCCGGATGAGGTCGATCTGCGCCCCCCCCCGGTGAATTTTGAGGTTTGCTTCGAACGCTGAGCGCCGTGTCTGCGGTAGCGCAGTGTCGGCGCGTCGACGAGAACGCCGTCGGCCGATGCGGACGCCGCCATGAGGAGGCCGGTGTCCTCCATACCGTGGAGTGCCGACCAGCCGCCGAGGGCGAGCAGAAGCGAGCGCCGCCACATCACCCCGGCGGGATGGACGGGGAGTCGGCGGTCGGGAGCGCCGGCGGTCCATTGATCCAGCAGTACGCCACGGGGCAGCACGCCGGCCGATACCGGCAGAGCGTGGTCGTGCAGGAGCCCGTCGGGCATGAGGTCTCTGGCGTGGCCCACGACGAAGCCCGCGCCCGGATGAGCGGTGAGCGCGTCGACCAGCAGGGAGAGGGCGCCGGGCTCGAACTCGTCGTCGGCGTCGATGTTCTGCACGAGCGGTGCCGTCGCCCGGCCGAGGGCGACGTTACGTGTGACGGCCGGGCCCTCGGCAGTGCCGTGCGCCGCGATGAACACGCGCCGGTCATCCGCGGCGCCACATGCGCGCAGGACGTCGAGGACCGCCTGCGGGGGCCCGTCGATCTGCACCAGCCAGGCCCATGCGGAATGGCTCTGCTCGCGCAGCGACTGCCAGGCGAGGGGCAGGAAGGCGGCGTAGGGGCCGTGCACCGCCGTCACCACATCCACCCGCATGATCGAATGATATGGCCGCGCGGTGAGCGGGGTCGTGGTAGGCACGTGGTGGTAGGCACAGGGGGACGACCAAGCCCGGGGGGATCATCGTGGAAGCGGCGCCGCACATCGCACGACTGGAGCAGGTGTCGGCTTCGGACTCGCGTGAACTGGACCGGGTCTGCGAGGAAGTCGCCACCGCGCTGTTCGAGGGGGACGCGGAGCCCCCGTTCACCGTGGACTCGGCCGACTTCGCCTCGGACCCCTACCTGATCTGTGCCGATCGCTACTGGCGACTGCGTTTCCTGGACCGGCCGAGCATTCGCACGGCCGCCGCCTGCTCCGCATGGCTCGTCGCCCACGTCTCCCGGGACCACCGCACCGAGGTGCTGGAGAAGTGGAGCCTGGGCTACGCGTTCATCACCAAGGACAGCGTCGAATCCACCCTGGAACTCTCCCGGGCAGTGGAGGAGATCGTCGGCCACGACACCGCCGCCGGCGACACCGCGTACTTCGCGACGCTGTACCACGCGGGCAAGCTGCGCTCGAACTTCTGGTTCGACGAGCTCCACCAGTTCCTGGACGCCTCACTCCTCGCTCTCGCGGCCGGGGTGCACCGGCAGGCACCGCTGTTCACCGCGCTGCGTTCCTTCGCTGCTTTCGGCAGCCGGGCCATCACCGCGGAACACGCGACCGGACTCCTCGACCAGGCGTGGACCTCTCCGGAGCGCACCCGCCACGTCGTGGACATCTGCCTCAACGGCATCCAGGCCGCAGCCCCCTTCGACGGCCACGGAGAACTGCTGCGCGACCGGTCCGCCGAAGCCGTGCGCGACCACCCGCTCGACCACATCTTCCACTTCCGCCTGGCCTCCGGGCAGCACATGGTCCGCGACCACGATGCCGCCCTGGACAGCATCAACACCGCCCTGCGTCACCTCCCCGCGCTGGGAAGCCGCGGCAGCCACAAGCTTCTTCAGGAGCAGTACCTCGCCAAGCGCGACGCGATCCTCGAAGGCCGCCTGCGCGCCGCGCTCGACGCCGAGCACGCGCAGCGCCTGGCCGACCAGGAGGACCGGCACGGGCAGCGCTGGGAACAGCTCGAAGGCGAACTGCGCCGCCGCGGCGAAGAGCAGGAAAGGGCACAGCGCGAGAGCCAGGAGACCGCACGCGCCAACCACGTCCGCTCGGTCGAACTCGTCGCGGTCTTCACCTCCGCCATCGCGTTCGCCGTCGGCAGCCTCCAGGTCACCCTCACCGGCTCCTTCTCCCTGCGCGACCGACTCGCCCTCATCGGCGCCTGGGGCGCGGGCCACGTGCTCTTCGCCCTCCTGGTCATCGGGGGCACCTGGCTGATCACCCGCCCGCGCCGATAGCCGGCCGCACACGCGTAGCCGGCCGTATACGCGCGGAAGCGCACGAACGGTACCGCCGCCGCGGTGACCGCTCGTGCGCTCCTGCGCGCCCGTCGGGAGACGGGTGTCAGCTCTTGGGCAGCGGATAGCTCCGCGACGCGGGCGCCTCGCGGGCCGGCTCCACGGTCACCAGTCCGCCCGCGGCCTGCTTGGCCGGCTTCTGGATGAAGGACTGGTACGTGGACGGCTTGGCGCGGTCCGAGAAGTCGAACGACACGCCCAGCACCGTGAGCTTGGACTGCTTGCGGTGCGCCGCGGCGATGCCTTCCCGCGTGAGGTCCTTGGCCTTGCAGGCGGCCTTCAGGTCCTCACCGAGGACGCTGATCGCGTTCCAGCCGCTGACGACACCCGCGTCGAGCGGAGCACTCGGATACTTCGCCCGGTAGTCCTTGGCCAGCTTCTGGACCTCCGCGGTCTCGGAGCTGAACGACGGGGCGGCACTCACCACGTAGAGCTGCTTCTCCAGGGCCGGGCCGACCGGGGTGGCGAGCAACTGCGGGGCGAAGCCGGGGGCGTTGCTGAGCACCGGCACGGCGAACCCCTGCGCCGCCGCCGTGCCGACCAGGGCCGCCGACTGCTTGGGGCCGGCGCTGATGAGGACCGCCTTGACCCCGGCCTGCTTGAGGGCGGTGACCTGTGCGGTCAGATCCTGATCGGTCGGCTTGATCTTCTGCCCGACGATGCCCAGCTTGCGCTGCTTGGCCGCGTACGTCGCTCCCGCGAGGCCGTTCTCCCCGTACTCGCCCTCGAAGTAGACGTGGCCGATCTTGTCGCCGGGCTTCAGCTTGGCCTTGCGGACGACGAAGTCGACGCCGTTGATCATGTCGATGTCGTACGTGGACCCGACCACCTGGACGTACTGGTGGCCCAGCAGCGTGGAGGCCCACCCCATCGGCAGCGTCAGCAGGTGCTTGGCCTCGATCTCCTGCTGCAGCGAGGCCACCACGGGCGAACCGACCACCTGGGAGAGGGCGGCCACACTCGGCTCGGTCTCGGTGAACGCGGACACGGCCTTCTGCACGTCGTAGCCGTGGTCCTTGACGGTGATCCGGACGTCACGGCCGCAGACGCCGCCGGCGGCGTTGAGCTGGTCGGCGTAGAGCTGCTGCGCGTTGACGATGCTCTTGCCGAGCGAGGCGTACGGTCCGGTGAGGTCGGTCAGCGCGCCCAGGGTGATGGTCGTGTCCGTCACTCCGGGGCCTGTCTTGATGCCGTCACTGCCGGCCTTGTTCTCTGCGGTACCGCTCTTGGTGGTGCAGGCCGTGGCGCTCAGGGCGAGCACCGCGAGGACGGCTGCGGCCGGGACGATTCTGGGGTGTCTCACGGGGTGTGCTCCTTCGGGAGGGTGCCTTCGACGCCCTGGGGGTCGGAGGTGGTGCGGCGGGGGCGGAGGGAGAAGCGGCGGGGGCTGAGGGAGAAGCGCCAGGTGCCGCGAGTGCCGTCGCCGGGGCGGCGCGGCCGTTTGTGGGCCAGGCCGGCCAGGCCGCCCGGCGCGAAGACCAGGACGAGGACGATCGCGGCGCCGTAGAGATAGCGCGCGGCGTCGCCGGGCGTCACGCCCGATCCGGCGGTCCCGGGAGCGGTGAGCAGCGGCAGGTGGTCGGCGTACTTGGTGAGGAGATGCGGGATCAGGGCGACGAAGACGGCTCCCGCGACGGAGCCGCCGACCGATCCCAGGCCGCCGATCACGATCATCGCGAGGTAGTCGATGGAGAGCAGCAGACCGAAGTGGTCGGGGACGACGCGCTTGAAGACCAGGGCCAGCAGGGCACCGGCGGCGCCCGCGTACATCGAGGAGACGATGAACGCCGAGGCGCGGTAGCGGGTGAGCGGAACTCCCATGACGGCCGCGGCGACCTCGCTGTCCCGGATGGCCGCCAGGGCGCGGCCGGGACGACCGCGCAGCAGGTTGCGCGCGGCCAGCCAGGCCACGGCCACCATCACCAGGCCGACGTACCACAGCCGTTCCAGTCCGCCGAACGGGACGCCGAGCACGGCGAGCCCCTCGGGCGAGGAGTCGGTGAAGGAGAACCCGAAGATCTCCAGCGCCGGGACGGAGCGGCCGTTGAAACCACCGGTGACGTCCTGCGCGTTGAGCATCA
Organism: Streptomyces mabaensis; assembly: GCF_053763515.1. Classification (NCBI taxonomy): domain Bacteria; kingdom Bacillati; phylum Actinomycetota; class Actinomycetes; order Kitasatosporales; family Streptomycetaceae; genus Streptomyces; species Streptomyces mabaensis. The sequence continues at coordinate 285,063 of NZ_JBSOPZ010000003.1, read as the reverse complement.
CGTGGTGGCCGAGGAAGACCAGGGCGAGGGTGGCGATGCCCAGGTACATGCCGCGCAGGCGGCCGGAGATGGGACTGAACAGCCCTCCCGCCGCCCCCGCCAGAACGACCGCGAGAACGAGGGCGAGCAGCGGCGGCAGTCCGAGCCCGTACAGCCGGCCGGAGCCGGTGCCGGACGGTTCGGCGGCCAGCCACACATAGCCGTACGCACCGACGGCGAGGAAGAACGCGTGGCCGAGGGAGAGCTGGCCGGTGGTTCCGGAGAGCAGGTTCAGTCCGAGGGCGCCGATGACGGCGGCCATGGCGAACAGGCCGGTCTGCAGCCAGAACGACGAGACGTAGAAGGGCAGGACCAGCAGGAGCAGGACGCAGCCGGCTGCGATGCCGGCCCGGGAGGCGCGCCCGGTCCGCCGGCCCGCAGCGGCTCCGGACCCTTCGGGGGAGGGCGCCGCCATGGTGGCCGGCGGGGGCGGGGGCGGCGGGGAGGTGTCGGGTGACAGGGTGTCAGACACGGGTCAACTCCTTCGATCCGAGGAGACCGTTCGGCCGGACCAGCAGCACGAGCACCATCACCAGGTAGGGGGCCACGTCCGAGATCCCGGAGCCCAGGGCGCTCAGCTCACTCTGATAACCGGCGGCCATCGCCGCGGTCAGGCCGATCACGAGACTCCCCAGGAGTGCGCCGGCGGCCGAGTCCATTCCGCCGAGGATGGCGGCGGGGAAGGCACTCAGAGCGATCTGACTGGTCGTACGGTCCAGGCCGGGGGCGGGAAACGCGGCCAGGAACACCGCCGCGACAGCCGCCAGCGCCCCGGCCACGCACCAGGCGATGAGCCGGACGCGGTCCAGTCGTATCCCCATCAGCGCGGCGGCCTCCGCGTCGGCGGCGGCCGCCCGCATGGACAGGCCCCAGCGGGACCAGCGGAACGCCGCGAAGAACACGCCGATGACCGCGACCGCCACCACGATGCTCGCGAGCCGGGCGTCGGCGACGGTGATGTCCCCGAGCCGTGTCACGTCGGCGCCCCACGGGTCGCCCATACCGAGGTAGTCGGCCCCCACCCGCCTGTTCAGTTCGGTGTTGAGCAGGACGTCCACGCCGATCGTCAGGATCGTCAGCGTGTGGATCTCCGCGCCGCGCAGACCGCGGGTGGCCAGCAGTTGCACCAGCCCCGCGAGCCCCGCCGCGAGCGCGGCGCCGACCAGCACGGCCGGCAGGAAGCCGATGCTCTCGTGCAGCCGGGCCACGACGTAGCCGCCGAACAGCAGCAGGGAGCCGTGGGCGAAGTTCATGACGCCGGACGCCTTGAAGATCACGACGAAGCCCAGGGCTATCAGCGCGTACACCGAGCCCAGCGCCAGCCCGTTGAGGACCGTTTCGGCCAGCTTGATCACAGGTGCTTCCCTTCGTCCTGGGCGTCGTCGCCGGCATGGCCGACAGGTGCGTCGTCGCCGACATCGCCGGCAGGTGCGTCCTCGCCGTCCTGGGCGGGAGTGCCGAGGTAGGCGTTGATGACCGCCGGGTCGCGCTGGACGCGTTCGGGCGGCCCGTCGGCGATCAGTCGGCCGAAGTCGAGCACGGTCACGGAATCGGCGATCCGCATGATCAGCCCCATGTCGTGCTCGACGATGAGGATCGAGATGCCCAGGGCGTCCCGGACCTTGGCGATGGTCTCGGCCATGGCCACCCGCTCGGTGGGATGCATCCCGGCGACGGGTTCGTCCAGCAGCAGCAGCCTGGGCTCCATGCACAGCGCGCGCGCCATCTCGACCCGCTTGCGGTCGCCGTACGGGAGTGAGCCCACCGGCTTGTCGAAGGCGGGGCCCAGGCCGAGGAAGTCCGCGATCTCCGCCGCGCGCTCCCGGTGGCGGCGCTGCTCCCGTACGGTCCTGGGCAGTCGCAGCGCGGACGCGGCGAATCCCGCACGGGTCAGGCCGTGGCGGCCGAGCATGAGGTTGTCGGCGACGGTTCCGTGGGTGAGCACGATGTTCTGGAAGGTGCGGGCCACGCCGAGCCGGGCAATGCGGTGCGGTGCCAGCCGGGTGAGGTCCCTGCCCGCGTACCGGACGGCGCCGGCCGTGGCGCGGTACACCCCGGACACGACGTTGAAGCAGGTCGACTTCCCGGCGCCGTTGGGCCCGATGAGGGCGTGGATCGTGCCGGGGGCCACGGTGAACGAGACGGTGTCGAGGGCGACGAGGCCGGAGAAACGTACGGTCAGCGCGTCGACCGTGAGGGCCGGCACCGGCTCGGTCTCCTCGTCCGGTCCCGTCTCCGGGCCCGGAGCGCGCGTCTCCGTCACGGCGTCGGTGCTCATCCGCGCCACCTGCTCAGCTCGGTCAGTCCCGGCCCGGCCGCGGAAGCGGACCCGGACGCGGCGCCGGCCATGACGGTCTCGCTCTCGCCCAGGTACAGGCGCCGCACCTCGTCCGTGCCGGCCAGGTCGGCCGACGCCCCCTCCAGCCGCACCTGTCCGACGTCCAGTACCGAGGCACGGTCGGACAGCGCCAGGGCCAGGGCGGCGTTCTGCTCCACGAGCAGGATCGACGTACCCTGCGCGTTGATCTCGCGGATGATCGACGCGATGCGCTGGACCATGAGCGGCGCCAGGCCCAGTGAGGGTTCGTCGAGCAGCAGCAGCCGGGGGCCGGCCATCAGCGCGCGGCCCATCGCGAGCATCTGCTGTTCGCCTCCGGACAGCAGGCCGGCGGCCTGCCGCCGCCGCTCGGCGAGTACGGGGAACAGCGCGAACACGCGCTCGCGGGCCGCCTGCCGCTCCGCGCCGCCGCTGCCGCGGGCCCCCAGGAACCCGGCCCGCAGGTTGTCCTCCACCGACAGGGAGCCGAAGATCCTGCGCCCCTCGGGTACTTGCACCACTCCGGCGGCCACGGTCCACGCGGCACCGCCGGTCAGCCGTACGCCGTCGAAGTGCACGGTGCCGCTGTCCACCGTGCCCCGATGGAGCGCGAGGGTCCCGGAGACCGCCCGCAGCAGCGTGGTCTTGCCCGCTCCGTTGGATCCCAGAACGGCAACGATCCGGCCCTGCGGGACATCGAGCGACACCCCGTGCAGCGCCCGGACGGACCGTCCGTAGCTCACGTGGAGATCACTGATCCGAAGGGATCCGGCTTCCGCCGGTGGAGGGCTCATGGGGGTCTCCTCGCAGAAAAACGCAGACGAGCGGGCCGGACTGGGCGCTACGAGAACACGGCCCGGACACCGGGTCCATAGCGGTACGGCGAGCCGCTGTCCGCTCCCAGACGGGAGGCGCCCGGCTTGTGAGGGCACACAACCGGCAAGGCCTACTGGCCGGAAACATCACGGTTTGGCTGAGACCTCGCCCTTGCATAAGCAACTGCTTAGCATGGGGCCCCCGTCCACCTGGAGGGCACCATGCACCACAGTTCCGTCCCCGGCAGCGTTCGCCTGCGCGGCCATGACGTAGCCGTCAGCGCTCCACTGCCCGACCGCGCCGCGGATCCCACTCCCCTCCAGCTCTTCGACCGCGCGTGCCGGCGCCTGCTGTCGCACGGCCCGGACTTCACGGACGACATCGTGGCGAAGATCCGCGCCGAGGTGCCGTACTACGCCGACCCGGTGCTCGCGCCGCCCGACGTGCGCAGGAGCGTGGGCGTCGGCGTCCGCCACGGGCTGGAGGCCGGCATCGACCCGGGCAGACTCGTGGACGTCGAGCGGTACACCAGAGAGCTGGGCATGCGGCGCGCGGAACAGGGCCGTCCCCTCGACGAGGTGCTGCACGCCTTCCGGGTCGCCGGCTCCGAGGTCTGGAGCGAGATCATCAGCGTGGTGGAGCGGGAGGGGCTCGGCGACGCGGGCCAACTGGTGCACGTCGCCGAACTGGTGTGGAAGAGCAACGACCGCGACGCCGTCCTCGTCGCCGACGCCTACCGGCAGGTCGCCCAGGGCGTGGCCAGCCGGCACGGTGAACGCGTCCGGCTGATCCTCGCCGCCCTGCTGGAGACCCGCAACGACGCCGAGTTCACCCGGAACGCGGCGGCGATCCTCGATCTGCCGCTGGAGGGACGCTTCGCGGTGGCGGTGGTGGCGCCGGCACCGCCGTACGGCCGCGTGCCACGGACCGCCCCGGAGATCCCCGGCATCCGGATCCTGCGGCACGCCCGCGGGCACCACGATGTGCTCGTCGCCCACCTCGGCGACCGCCCCCTGGACACGCTCGCCACCGCTCTGCACACCGGTCCCGGATTCCGTGCCGGGATCAGTACCGTCGTCCACGGCCTGGAGAACCTGGCCCGCGCACGCGACATGGCCGGACTCGCCCTGCGCACCTGCCGGGCCGACGGTGAGGTCGCCCGGCTCGACGCCCGCCTGCCCGACGGGCTGCTGATCTCGCGGCCCGACCTGTCCGCCGAACTGGCCCACGGGGTGCTGCGCCCCATGTACGACCTGGAACCCGCCGACCGCGACACCCTGTTCGAGACCATCGGCATCTGGATCGAGAACGGTGGCTCCGCCGTCCAGGCCGCCCGGCAGATGCTCTGCCACCGCAACACCGTGCTCAACCGCCTCCGCCGCTTCGAGCAGATCACCGGCCTCGCGCTCACCCGTCCCCGCGATCTGGTGCGGCTCACCCTCGCCCTCGACGCCCACCGCCTGCTCGGGCCGGCCGCCGTACTGGGCACCACCGCCGCGCGCGGCGGCACCGACGAACACAGCCGCCCGCCGGCCGCGCGGGAGTCAACTTGACCCGGTCCTGAAGGACCGGGCTTGGAGGTAGCGCCCAACTGGCTGCTGGGTTGGCTCCTCCGTCCAGACACTCCTACGGAGTGGCAGGGACGCGTGACTCACGCCCCGCAGTCCACACGGTCTCGCCCTTGCGGCCGATGTTGTGGGACGCGTTGTCGTCCGCGTGCATGAGGGCCCCGCAGGACCGGCAGGCGAACGTCGCTTGTGACTGGCGGTTGCGCCGGTCGATGTGACCGCACTCGGAGCATTGCTGGCTGGTGTACGCCGGATCGACATACACCAGCGGCACTCCGGCCCGCTTGGCCTTGTACTCGATGTACTGGCCAAGCTGGTGGAAGCTCCACGAATGCAGGGGAGTCCGCTGGTCCTTGCGGAGCCGTACCCGGCTGCGGATGCCCGTGAGGTCTTCGAGGGCGATACCGGAGCCGGTGCGTTCAGCGGTGGTGACGATGGTCTTGGAGACGATGTGGTTGACGTTGGCGGTGTGCCGGGCTTCCTTCCGGGCGCGCTTCTTGAGGAGGCGCTTCCCCGAGCACATCCGCAAGTACCTGTGGGGCGCGCACTTCTGGTCCCCGTCCTACTTCGCGGCCTCCTGTGGCCGCGCACCGCTCGCGGTGGTGAAGGAGTACATCGAGAACCAGAAGCGCCCCGACTGAGGTCAACAGTGCGGACCCGTGCCCCTGGTGCGGGTCAGAGCAGTCCAGAGAAGCGATTCCTCCCGGGCCTGAAGGCCCTGGTTCCTCGCTAGATCCCGCTGAATGGGCATCAGCACAGCCACCCGCGCCAGGCATTGGGAGCCGACAACGGCGTGGGTTCAGCGCATGGACGGGCCGGGGCGCGGGTGCTCTGGTGAGCCTCGCACCAGAGGCGATCCGCCCACGTCCGCGCCCGCCAGGAGACCGCTATGGCCCACCCGCACGCCCCGCTGATTCACCATCGCCCAAGGCCTCATCGCCCAGGCCGGTCCTTCGCCGTGGTCAACGGATCGACCTTCGCCGTGCATCTGCTGCTGGCGTGCTCCGCCGCCGACTTCATGGCCACCCGGGTCTGGGGGGAGACCACCGTCGGCGTGCTGGCGCTCCTCCTCCAGAGCGCCCTGCTGGTGGGGACGGCGGTGCGGTACGACCGCCACGCGGACGACCGTCTCGCGCCGCAGGAGCACGACCGGGAGCAGCGGGAGCAGCAGGAGCGGGGGGAGTACAGATGACTCCGGAGATCCTGCTCGCCGCACCCGGCGCCCTGGACCGGGACACCCGCGGCCTGGTGCTCGTGGGCTTCCTGACGTTCATCGTCCCCATCCTGTTCATCTGCGTCCTCAGCGGCCCCGAGCGGGACCGGGTCAACGACTTCTACACAGCGGGCCGCACGCTCTCGCCCCTGCGCGGAGCCCTCGTCCTGTCCGGCGTCTACCTGTCCGCCGCCACGGTGCTCGGCACGACCGGAAGCGTCGCGGTCTTCGGCTACGACGGGCTGTTCATCGCCCTGTGCACCGTGCTGTCGCTGGGCGTGCTCCTGCTGCTGTCCGTCCCGCTGCGCGAGCGCGCCGGCTACACCCTCGGCGACACCTTCGCCCTGCGGGCTCCCGGGCCGGCGGTGCGGACCGCGGTCGCCGTCGTGACGCTGAGCGCGTGCGTCCCGTACCTGGTCGTGCAGCTCTCCGGCGCGGGCGTGACCACCACGGCGCTGCTGGGACTGTCCGGGCCGGGCGCCGAACAGTCGGCCATCATCATGATCGGCTCGCTGGTCGTGCTCGCCACGGTGTTCGGCGGCATGCGGGGCACGATCGCGATTCAGGTGATCAAGACAGTGGTGCTGCTCGCCGCGGCGCTGGCGGTGACAGCCGTGCTGCTGTACCGCTTCCACTGGAGCACCGACTCCCTGATCGACGCCGCCGGACAGGGCAGCGGCCGGCCCGACGGCTATATGCGTCCCGGGCTGCGGTTCGCCGCCGGAACCGAGCCGGAGAGCACGCTCGACTTCATCGGACTGATGGTCACGATCGTGCTGGGAGTGGCCTGCCTGCCGCATGTCGCCATGCAGCTCAGCACGGCTCCCAACGCGGCGATCGCGCGCCGCACCGTGCGCCACACCATCGTCATCGTCGGCGGCTTCTGCCTCACCACCGCGCTGATGGGCCTCGCGGCCGCCGCGCTGATCGGCGCGCCGGCGATCATGGGCGCGGATCCGGGAGGCAACAGCACGCTGCTGATGCTCACCGGCGAATTGGCGGGCGGCTCGTCCACCGGCACGAGCGGGGCGCTGCTCGTCGTGCTGGTCGCCTCCGCGGTGTTCCTCACCACGCTGGCCGTCGTCGCGAGTATCACCCTGGCGGCCGCGGGAGCCATCGCCCACGACCTGTACACGCATGTACTGCGCCGCGGGCGCACCACCGAGGGCCGCGAGGTGGCCGCCGCACGCTGGGCGTCCGCCGCGGTGGGCGTCCTGAGCATCGGACTGGCGGTCTGGGTGCAGGGCTGGAACGTCCTGTTCCTGTCGGCCCTCTCGCTGGCGGTGGCTGCCTCCTGTCTGCTGCCGGCACTGGTGTACTCGCTCTTCTGGCGCGGCTACACCCGGGCCGGCCTGCTCTGGACGCTGTACGGCGGCCTGGCCGGCGCCGTCGGACTCCAGATCTCCGGCCCGGTCTTCTCCGGCTCGCCCCTGGCGCTCTTCCCGGACTGGGACCTCGACTGGTTCCCGCTCCAGACGGTCGTGCTCGTCTCGATGCCCGCCGCGTTCCTGCTCGGGTGGCTGGGCAGCGTCGCGGGCAGGCGGCGGGCGGCCCGGCCCGAGGCGCGATATCCGTATGAGGCGGTACCTCCCCGCTGAGGCGGTATCTCCCCGCTCGGTGCGGGCAGGGATCGGACCATGCCCATGCTCGTCGGAACCTCGGGATGGCAGTACAAGGACTGGCGCGGCGGTCTCTACCCGCCGCGGCAGCCGCAGCGGCTGTGGCTGGAGGAGTACGCCCGGCACTTCGCCACGGTGGAGAACAACAACGCCTTCTACCGCCTCCCGACGACGGAGATCTTCGCCTCCTGGCGCGCGCGCACACCGGAGGGCTTCGTCATGGCGGTCAAGGCCAGCCGCTATCTGACCCATCTCAAGCGCCTGCGCGACCCCGAGGAGCCGGTGCGCCGGCTGATGGACCGCACCGAGGGCCTGGGCGACCGCCTGGGACCCGTCCTGCTGCAACTGCCGCCCAACTTCCGGGCGGACACCGGCGCGCTGGACGCCTGCCTCGGCTGCTTCCCCCGTACGGTCCGGGTGGCCGTCGAGCTCCGCCACACCTCGTGGTGGGAGGCGGAGCGGGAACTCCGGGCGGTGCTGGAACGGCACGGCAGCGCGCTGTGCTGCGCGGACCGGGGCTCCCGCCCGGTGACGCCGCTGTGGCGTACGGCCTCCTGGGGGTACGTACGGTTCCACGGCGGCCTCGCCGAGCCGGCGCCGCGCTACGGCCGCCAGGCGCTGAGGTCCTGGGCCCGGCGGATCGCCGACGCCTGGCCGGACGAGGACGACGTGTACGTGTACTTCAACAACGACCAGGGCTGCGCGGCCGTCGCGGACGCCGCGCACTTCGCCCGGACGGCGACCGCGCTTGGCCGCACGGTCAGCCGTACCCCGCCGCCGCCGGGCGCGGCGCGGTCCCCGTCCTGAGCGGGACCTCGCGGCGGCCTGTACGGGGGTGTCGGCGTGCGTACCCTGGAGCTGTACGAGTCGTACGGCCGCGTCGGCCGCCGCCCTCGCGGATCCGGGTGTCTGTCTCCCCTGGCTGGGGGTGAACCACTGTGCTGTTCACCGATCGGGCGGACGCCGGACGGCGTCTTGCCGAAGCACTGCGCCATCTCGCCACGGAGGAACCCGTCGTCCTCGGGCTGCCCCGCGGCGGCGTACCGGTGGCGTACCACGTGGCGCATGTTCTCGGCGCTCCCCTCGATGTGATCGTGGTCCGCAAACTCGGTGTCCCCTACCACCGCGAGCTGGGGTTCGGCGCCATCGGCGAGGGCGGGGTGCGCGTCATCAGCGACGACATCGTCCGCCGCAGCGGGGTCCGGCAGGCCGACCTCGCCGCCGTCGAGCACGACGAGGAGGCCGAACTCCTGCGGCGGGCCCGGCGGTTCCGGTCCGGCCGGCCGCGGCTCTCGCTCGACGGCCGGACGGTGATCGTGGTGGACGACGGGATCGCCACCGGCGCCACCGCCGCGGCCGCGTGCGAGGTGGTACGGGCGCAGGGCGCCGCGCGCGTGGTGCTGGCCGTGCCGGTGGCGCCGCCGGACGCGGTCGCCCGGCTGCGCACCGAGGCGGACGAGGTGGTGTGCCTGTCGACGCCGGTCGCGTTCTCGGCCGTCGGCGAGTGGTACCAGGACTTCACCCAGACCTCCGACGAGGAGGTCATGTTCCTGCTGGCGCAGGCCGCGACCGCCCCCGTGACCCGTACGCCCGCGGTGGGCCCCGGAACCGAGAGCGAGGTGGAGGTGGCCGCGGGTGGCCTGCGGCTGGCCGGTGACCTCACCGTGCCCGAGGGGGCCGCGGCGGTCGTGATGTTCGCCCACGGGTCGGGCAGCAGCCGCCACAGCCCGCGCAACCGCCTGGTGGCGGCCGCGCTGAACCGGGCGGGCCTGGGCACCCTGCTCTTCGACCTGCTCACCACGGCGGAGGAGGCCGACCGGGCGAACGTCTTCGACATCGAGACCCTGGCCGGGCGGCTGGCGGACGCCACCGCCTGGCTGCGCCGCCGCCAGGCCCTCCCCGTGGGGTACTTCGGGGCGAGCACCGGTGCGGCGGCGGCGCTGTGGGCGGCCGCGGATCCAGGCGCGGACATAGCCGCCGTGGTGTCCCGGGGCGGCCGTCCCGACCTCGCGGGGCCGCGCCTCACCGGCGTACGGGCGCCCACGCTGCTCATCGTGGGCGGGCGGGACGCGATGGTGCTCGACCTCAACCGGGTGGCCCAGCGGCAGCTGCGCTGCGAGAACAGGCTGGAGGTCGTCCCGGGGGCGACGCATCTCTTCGAGGAACCGGGCGCGCTGGACGAGGTCGCCGACCTGGCCCGCGACTGGTTCGCCGCCCACCTGGCGACCCCAGCCCCCGGCTGACCCCACCCCCCCCGGGGGCGGGCCGGCCGCTCCTGGGCCGGGCACCGCGGCTGGTGAGCGCCCCCGGGCAGGTGCTGACCGAAAGCCCGGCCTGCTGGGCACCTGCGGTCGGGTGCCGCGCGCCCGGCACGGTTGACCGGGCCCAGTGCTGACCGGGTGGGCGCGCCAGGGTGCCCCACGCCGCGCCGCGGCGGGCAGAGTGGCCGGCCGGGGCCGGCAAAGGCGGGCTGCCGCGCCGTTCGCTGGGCCGTTCGAGGGGTTCTTGGGCCGGATGGGCCAGGGACGGTGGCCTTCCGGGGACAACCACTGTCATGAGCGCAACGCGCCTCGCCCCGCCGCTGCGTACCGCGTGCCGGTACGCGGTGCCCACGTGGGTGGTGCTGGTCGCGCTCCTCCTCACCCTCCTCGGTACGTCCGTCCCCGGTACCGCCGCCGCCCAGGCGGCCCCGCCTCCCGCGCCCACTGCCCCCGCCGAACCCGCGGGCGAGGGGCAGGGCGACGGGTCCGACACCGAGCTGCGGGCCCCCGGGCGTGGCGGAGCCCGGCCCGGCGGCAGTCCGCCGCGCGGTACCGGCCCCGACCCCGGGGTCGTACGTACGTACGAACGGCCGTACCCCGGCGCCGCCGACGTCCCCGCCCCCGCGCCACGCGGGGTGCGCTGCGTGGTCCTGCGCTGCTGACTGGGCCCGCCGGGCCCTCGGACCGCCCGTCACCAGCCACGCACCCCACGCACCGATCACACCGACGCAAGGACACAGCCATGCCCATTGACCCCTTCGCCGCCCTGAACGCCATGCTGCGCGCCGAAGCCAGCAGGTCCGCCCCGACGGCGGCCCCCTCGGCGGCCGAGCCGGAACAGACCTCGAAGAGCTCGAAGACCCGGCAGGCCCCGTCGGCCCCGCCCGTCCCGTCACGGAAGGAGACGCGCGAGAACCAGGCCTGACCAGGTGCACGCGCCGCCTAGGCGGACGCCGCCGGCAGGGTGACCTCGAAGCGGCAGCCGCCCGGTACGTTCCGGACCGCCGCCCGGCCGTCGTGGGCCTCGACGATGCCTCGCACGATCGCGAGACCGAGCCCCGCCCCGGCCGGCGGCGTCCGGGCCTCCGAGCCGCGCCAGCCGGTGTCGAAGACGCGCGGAAGGTCCTCCTCCGGGATGCCGCCGCAGCCGTCGGTGACGGACAGCACGACGCTGTCGGCGGTACGTTCGGCCGTCACCGCGACCGTGCCGTCGGCCGGGGTCCGGCGGATTGCGTTGACCAGCAGGTTGCCCAGCACCCGGGTCATCTCCTTGCCGTCCACCTCGACCGGCACCGCGTCGACCCGGTCGCCGACCAGCCGGACGCCCAGTTCACGGGCGAGCGGGTCCGCGCCCGCGAGCGCGTCGCCCACCAGGTCGTACACGGAGATCCGGGCCGGGGCCAGGGCCAGCGCCCCGGCGTGGATCCGGGAGAGCTCGAAGAGGTCGCCGACCATCGCGTTGAGCCGGTCGACCTCGGTGCGGATCTGCCGGAAGTACCGCTCCGGGTCCGGGACCAGGCCGTCCTCGAGCGCCTCGGACATGGCCCGAAGGCCCGCCAGCGGAGTGCGCAGATCGTGCGAGATCCAGGCGACGAGCTCGCGCCGGGAGGACTCCAGCGCGCGCTCACGGTCCCGGGATGCGGCGAGCTTCGCGCTGGTCGCGGCCAGCTCCCGGCCGAGCGCGGCCAGTTCGGCGGTGGCCTCGCCCTCGGGGGCCGCGAAGTCGCCGCCGTCACCGAAGGAACGGGCGGCCAGCGCCAGGTCGTTGCTGCGCGCCACGACCCAGCGGCCGAGCAGCAGGGCGGTGGCGAGCGAGACCACGGCCGCCATGGCCACGACGGTGGTGACGACGGTCAGGTCGTGCGGGGAGAGGAACATGGCCCAGGCCACGGCCAGCGTGCCGGCCAGCATCGCCGTGACGGTGACGGCCGCGACGACGGTCAGCGACACCGCGACGGACCGGTGACGCAGGGCGCGCAGCGCACCGGCCCCCAGCAGTCCGGCGGCGGCCGCGCCGAGGAAGGCGTACAGGGCGATGAGCAGGACGTCGTTCATGGCCCGGGGACCTCGAACCGGTAGCCCACGCCCCACACCGTCTGGATCAGCCGGGGCATGGCCGGATCGTCCTCGATCTTGCCGCGCAGCCGCCGGACATGGACGGTGACGGTCGACAGGTCCCCGAAGTCCCAGCCCCACACCTCGCGCATCAGGTCCTCCCGGGTGAGCGCCTGGCCCTGATGACGTATCAGGTGGGCGAGCAGGTCGAACTCCCGCATGGTGAGGGCCAGTTCGCGGCCGTCCTTGGTAACGCGGTGAGCCGCCGGGTCGAGCGTCAGGCCGGCCGCCCGGAGCAGCGGGCCCTGCCGTGCGGCGTCGCCCGCGCGGCTTCGGCGCAGGACGGACTCCACGCGCAGGACCAGCTCGCGCGGGCTGAACGGCTTGGTCACGTAGTCGTCCGCGCCGGTCTCCAGGCCGAGGATCCGGTCGTCCTCGTCACCCCGGGCGGTCAGCATGATCACCGGTACCGGCCCGGCACCGCGCAGGGTGCGGCAGACCTCCAGGCCGTCCATGCCGGGCAGCATCAGGTCGAGGACCACAAGATCGGGGCGGCGGGCGGCGGCGCGGGCGAGCGCGGTGGGGCCGTCGGCGGCCCGCTCGGCGGTGTAGCCGGCCCGGTCGAGGTAAGCCGCGACGACCTCGGCGACGGTCGGATCGTCGTCGACGACCAGTACATGGGCCCGGCCGGGACCTGGTGTCTGCATAGGCCCAGCCTCGCACCGGTCGGGGCCCGCCGTCGCCCCGGCGGCCCGGCCGTCCGCATTCCGTAAGGAACGGGCCGTGGGAAAGGGGTCACCCTTGGCGTACTTCGATGGGCGGCAGCCGGTAGCTCCCGTCCAGCACCTCCGCCCGCGGGGTGTAGATGCGGACCATCGGCCGGAAGTCCCCTGCCGGAGCAGGCAGCCAGTTCGCGGCCTCGTCGGGATCGGTAGGCCGGTTTCGCTGGAGTACGAGCGTGAGGGAGCCGTCGGCGGCGTACCGGAGGCCGGGGGTCCGGTCCCCGACCGAGTAGCGGCCGAGGGGATTCGCGACCAGGTAGTGGTCCGGCGCGTCGTACATGGTGACGGACCAGAAGGCGTCGGCCGGGGGCGGCGTGTCGAAGCGCAGGGTGTACGACTTCGAGCCGGTGAGCTGCTCGCCGTCGGCGTCGGTGCTGGTGCGGGCGTACACCGCCTCGTACGCGTGGCTGCCCCAGAGCACCGCGCGGGCCGCGACCGCGCGGGCGAGCCGGGCGGTGGGCCGGTCGGTGATCTTCCAGCGCTCCTCGTCGAGGGTGCCGGGGCCCAGGTGGTCGACGTTGTAGTCGAAGAGGTGCAGGTCCATGTCCCAGGCACCGGTGGCCGCCCCGGACACGGAAGCCGCCCCGGAAGCGGAAGCGGAAGCGGACAGGGACGGCCTGGCGGCCTCCTCGACCCGTGCCCGGCCCTCGGCGAGCCCGTCCTCCAGCGCCTGTACGAGGGCGGGGCCGGCCCCGGCGTACGGCGACGGGCCCTCCTCCAGCAGCCCGAGCGGCTGGAAGCGGTCCTGGTACGTGAGATCGGGCGCGGCGGGCGGGAAGTCGGCCATCCAGATCCGCAGCAGCTCGAAGAACCGCAGCGGCTCCGGGACGGCGGGGTCCGGCTGCGGCAGGCCGCCGCCACCGCCGCCGCCGTTCGCGCCTGTACGCAGGGGCGTGAGCGTCAGTGCCTTCTGAAGGGCGGTGACGCGCGGCATGTCCAGGGGCCCCGCGCAGGCGCTGCGGCCGATGACCGTCACGACAGCGGTCGGCGCGTCGATGACCCGTACGCCCTCGGGAGTGGTGCCGGCCCAGCCGGGCGGGGCGATCAGCCAGGTGGACGCCTCGGTTCCGGTGGCCCGGCGGCCGACGTACGCGAAGTTGTTGGTCCAGGCGTCGATGAACTGCAGAACGTAGTAGGCGCCCTCGTAGTCCGGTACATATAGCAGCAACGGCCCGCCGGAGAGGTCCAGTTGGGCGATCGAGTAGAGGGTGTCGTTGTTGAGGGAGGCGAACTTGGAGGCTGGATCGGCGGGTTGGTGGACATGCCCGAACTGGTTGAACGGGGTCGGGGGCAGGCTGCCCAGACCCAGACCCTGGCGGGTGAAGCCCTCGGCGCTGGTGAGGTGGTGGACCAGCGGAGAGCCGTAGACGTACGCGTCGGCGGCCAGTTCCGTCAGCTCGGTGGCGGTGGCGGTGGCGGTGGTCACGGTGTCAGCTCCGGGGAGTGAGGGCCGGCAGCGTCCAGCTTCCGTCCAGTACGGACTGCTCCGGTCCGTACACGCGGAGGGCGAGGGTGAACGGACCGTCCGGGGCCGGGAGCCAGTTGGCCGCCTCCGCGGGACCGAGGGGCCGCTCGCGCTGGACGTACAGGGTCAGGCCGCCGTCCGCGTCGTGGACCAGGCCCGGTGTGCGGTCACCGATCGAGTGGCGGTCGATCGCGTGGGCGACGGGCAGCCGGTCCGGCAGCCCGTACAGCGTGGCGGACCAGAAGAACCGGCCCGGTGGGAGCTGCCCGGGCGGGAAGCGGACGGTGTAGTCGTGGCGCGAGGCGTCCGGCGGCCGGTTGCCCTCGCTGTCCTGCGTCCAGCGCGCGGACCAGGCTTCCTCGGCGGGCAGCTGGTACGGGTCCCGGTGGGCGGCGACAGCCCGGGCGAGGTAGTCGTCGCCCTGCTGGGCGCGGGTGCCGGGCCCGTACGTGGAGCCGGCGGCGCCCTCGACCCCCTCTCCCACATCCGCCAGCCGGGTGCGGGCGTCGCCGATGCCCGCCTCGATGGCGTCACGCATCCCGGGCGGCAGGGCGGCGGGCTCGAACTCACCGCTGCCGGTGACGCCGAGCGCGGCGAGCCTGCCGCGCAGTTCGGCCTCGTTCGGGAGAACGGGGAAGAAGGCGAGCAGGAAGTCCAGGACGGTGAAGAACTCGACCGTGGACAGCGATTCCTCCTGCCACACCGGCCAGACGGGTTCGGGCGCGGGGTGCGGCCCCGCGATGTCCAGGAAGGTGGACAGCGAGCGCAGTTCGTACTTCTCCTGCTGCCCGCCTCCCGCCGGCGGCCCGGCCGCGTCCGTCCGTCCCACGACGCCGACGAGATACGTGTCCGCCTGCACCACCCCGTCGATGCCAGGGGGTACGACTCCGATGAAACCGGGACCCGCGACCAGGTAGTCGCCGGCCCCCTGGCCGGTCGTACGGGAGCCGATGAAGCCGGCGTACGCGGTGTCCAGGTCTTGGAAGGGCAGGACGTAGTAGCGGTCCGTGGCGGGTACGGACACCACCCACGGCTCGGCGCGCAGGTCCAGCCAGGCCCAGGACTGGACGAGGTCGCTGTCCGTACCGGCGGGG
The DNA here is from genome assembly GCF_053763515.1 of Streptomyces mabaensis. Taxonomy (NCBI): domain Bacteria; kingdom Bacillati; phylum Actinomycetota; class Actinomycetes; order Kitasatosporales; family Streptomycetaceae; genus Streptomyces; species Streptomyces mabaensis. The sequence goes on along the minus strand of NZ_JBSOPZ010000003.1, from coordinate 269,834 downwards.
GCGAGGGCCTGCGCGGAATGCCGGAAGCGGCCGAATCCGCCGGATGGGCCGCCGGCCGGGCCGTCGATCGGGCGGGCGTCGGCGGGGTCGACGGCCTGGGCGTACATCGTGCGGTAGTTCTCCAGGAGGGGGAGTCCCCAGATCCAGCCCTCGGCCGCCGTCCTGCGCGCCACGTCGAGATCCATGCGGTCGCCTCCTGATCCAGGAGAGGCGAAATGCCGGTTTCGCCTCCTTAGGAGCTTAGGTGTGGGGTGCGGGGTTCGCATGCCTGATGCGCTTCGCATGCCCGATGTCAGTGCCGCCTCCTATCGTTCTCGGCATGACCCCTGCACTCATCGGGCGCGACCACCCCACGGCCGTCCTGCGAGCGGAGATCGGCCGGGCCGCGGAGAGCCACGGCGGTCTGGTGCTGGTCACGGGCGAGGCCGGCATCGGCAAGACCACCCTGGTCACCGAGGCGGCCGACGAGGCGCGGCGGCGGGGCGCCCTGGTCCTCGGCGGCACCTGCTGGGACTCCGACAGCGCCCCGGGGTACTGGCCCTGGGTCCAGGTCGTGCGGGGCCTGCGACGTGCGGTCGGCGAGGAGGAGTGGGCGCGGACCGACGAGGCGGCGGGCGGCCGGCTGGCGGTCCTGCTCGGCGAGGTGTCCGGCCGCGGGGAGGCAGGCCAGGAGGCGACGGGTCCGGAGGACAGCGGCTTCCCGCTGTACGACGCGGTGACCACCGCGCTGGTGACGGTCTCGCAGGACCGGCCGGTGATGGTCGTCCTGGACGACCTGCACTGGGCCGACACCGCGTCTCTCAAGCTGCTCGAATTCGCCGCGCAGCACGCGTGGTTCGAGCGGCTGCTGCTCGTCGGCACCTACCGGGACGCCGAGGTGGAGGCCGCGGACCACCCGCTGCAGCCGCTGATCCTGCCGCTGGTCGCGAAGGCGACGACGGTGACGCTGACCGGGCTGGAGCGCGAGGAGGTCGGCGCGCTGATGGCGCTGACCAGCGGCCAGGAGCCGGCCGACGCGCTGGTGGCGGAGGTGCATCTGCGGACCGGGGGCAACCCCTTCTTCGTGGAGCAGACGGCCCGGCTGTGGCGCGGCGGGTCGGCGGTGACCGCCATCGCCCCGGGCGTACGGGAGGCCGTGCGGCGGCGGCTCTCACTGCTGCCCGAACCGGTCGGGCAGGTCCTGACCACGGCTTCCGTGCTCGGCCGCGAGTTCCACCGGCAGGTACTGGCCGCCACCGCCGCCGCGCCCGTGCCGCACGTGGACCGGCTGCTGGACCAGGCGGTGACGGCGCGGCTGGTGGTGCCCCGGCAGGCGGGCCGGTTCGCGTTCGCCCACGATCTCGTACGGGAGACGCTGTACGACGCGCTGGACGAGGCCGACCTGCGGCACCGGCACGCGACGGTGGTCCGCGCCCTGGACCGTTCCCCCGCGCTCGCCGAGAAGGTCTTCCCGGCCGACCTGGCGCGGCACGCGTACGCGGCGGGGGACGAGCTCGACCCCGACCAGGCGCTCGACCTGCTGCTGGCCGCGGCGCAGGACGCCGGAAGCCGGCTGGCGTTCGAGGAACAGATCGCCCACCGGCGCCGCGCGCGGGAGCGGTCGGCGGGCGCGGCGCCCCGGCGGCGCGTGGTCGTCGCCCTGGACCTCGCGCAGGACCTGCACCACCTCGGCGAGCGCGAGGAGGCGTGCCGGATCTTCGAGGAAACGGCCACGGCGGCCCGCGAGGCTGCCGATCCGGAGTTGCTCGGCCGCGTGGCACTCACCCTGTACGGCGCGCTGGACACCGGTGAACTGGAGTCCCTGCGAGCCGAACTGCTGCGCGAGGCCCACGCACTGCTGGGGGAACCGAAAGCGGCCGCCGGGACAGCAGCCGTCGGGGATTCGGGCGCGTCCCGGACCGACGAGGAGCTGGCGCAGGAGTTGAGCATCCGGATCGCCGTGCTCGCCCGGCGGCATCAGGACGACGAAGCCCTCGGCTTCGGGCTCTGGGCCCGCCACCACGCGATCTGGGGGCCCGGTACCGCACCGGAACGGATGGCCCTCATCGACGAGTTGGTGGCCCTCTCCCGCCGCCGGAACGACATCGAGGGCGAGCACTTCGCCGCCTCGCTGCGCTGGGTCGCGCTGGTGGAACTGGGCGACCCCCGCTACCTCGACCAGTACCGCACGTTCGTCGCGATGGCCGAGCGGCACAACCTGCCCCGTATGGGCATCGGCGCCGCCGTCGACCAGTCCATCATCACCGCCCTGATGGGCCGGTTCGCCGAGTCGGAGACCTTCCTCGCCGAGGCGTACGCGCACGCCGAGCGCCACCGGCACGGGCACTTCGGATATCTGCTGCACCACCACCGCTGGACGCTCGCGCTGCTCCAGGGCCGGTACGAGGAGCTGGACGAGCTGCACCGGATCCTGGAGCGGGACCACCCGTGCCCCCGGCTGCTCGCCGCGATCAGCGCGATCGAGCAGGGCGAGACCGGACCCGCCGTGGCGTTCCTCGCCGAGCTCACCACGCACGGCTCGGACCATCGGTGGGAACGCGGCTTCCTCCCGCTGCGGCTGCGCTTCCAGGCACAGGCCGCGGCGGCCTCGGGGGACCCGGAGCTGTGCGAGCAGGCCCGGGACGCGCTCAAGCCGTTCCTCGGCCAGTGGGCGGTCTCCATGTACGGCTGGGACATCAGCGGCCCGATGGTCCTGTGGTCGGCCGTCGTCGACGCCGCCCAGCAGCGCTGGGACGCGGCGGTCGAGGGCTTCACCGCCGCCCACCGCTCCGCCGAGCAGCTCCGGGCCCGCCCGTGGTCGGTGGAGGCCCGCGTCCGGCTCGCCGAGGTGCTGCTGGCCCGGGCGGCGCCCGGCGACGCGGCGGCCGCCGGCACGCTGCTCGCGGACGCCGAGCGGGAGGCGGCAGAACTGGGCATGCGCCACATCGCCGGCCGTGTCCGCCGCGTCCGCCCCCCGGAGGCCGCCGCTCCCGCCACCGCTGCGGTTCCGGACATGGCCACCGCTCCGGCCACCACTCCGGCACCCGCTCCGGCCCCGGCGACGCACGAGTTCCGGTTCGACGGCTCCGTCTGGAGCCTCACCTATGCCGGCCGTACGGCGCACATGCCCGACGCCAAGGGGCTGCGCGATCTGCGCTTCCTGCTCGGCCGGCCCGGCTCCGACATCCCCGCCGTCCACCTCCTCGCCCCCGAGGGCGGCGAGGAGGTGGTGGCCGCCCGCTCACTGGGCGGGGACGCGGTCCTCGACGAGGAGGCCAAGTCCCGGTACAAGCTCCGGCTGGAACTGCTGGACCAGGAGATCGACCGGGCGGCGTCACGCGGTGACGAGCGCCGGGCCGCCGAGTACGACCGCGAGCGCGCGGCACTGCTCACCGAGCTGCGCACCGCCGCCGGACTCGGCGGCCGCTCCCGCCGCCTCGGCGACGAGGCGGAGCGGGCACGCAAGACGGTCACCGCCCGGATCCGCGACACGCTCCGCAAGCTCGACGACCGCCACCCGGAACTGGCCGCGCACCTCCGGGCGACGGTGTCGACGGGCGCCACCTGCACGTACCGACCGGACCAGCCCCCCATCGCCTGGCGGCTCTAGGGGGCTGCTCCAGGGGGCCGGTCGATCGGCTCACTTGCGGTTGTAGAGCCGCATCGTGACCGGGCCGAAGACGAGGACCAGCAGGCCGGCCCAGCCCAGCGACCAGGCGAGTTCGGTGGCCGGCCAGTCACCGGCCATCAACTCCCGTACCGCCGTGGTCAGATGGGTGATCGGGCTGTTGTTGACGAACGCCTGCAGCCAGCCCGGCATCGTCTTCGGGTCGACGAAGATGTTGCTCAGGAACGTCAGCGGGAACAGCACCATCATGCTGACGCCCATCACCGACTTCTCGCTGCGCAGCAGCAGTCCGAACATCGTCCAGACCCACGAGAAGGCGAACGAGAAGACGATCAGCAACGCCACCCCGGCGACGACTCCGACGACCCCGCCGTCCGGCCGGAAGCCCAGGAGCAGGCCGACGGCCAGCATCACCAGGGAAGCGAGCGCGTACCGGAGCATGTCACCGAGCAGATAGCCGACCATGACCGAGGGCCGCCAGATCGGCAGCGTCCGGAAGCGGTCGAAGACGCCCTTCTCGATGTCGGTGTTGACCGACACCCCCGTGTACATCGTGATCATGACGATGCTCATCACCAGAATGCCCGGCAGCAGCTCCTGGATGTACGCCTCCGGGGAGCCGGCGATCGCGCCTCCGAAGAGGTACGTGTACATCAGCACCATCATGATCGGGAAGGCGGTGACGTCGAAGAGCTGCTCCGGCACATGTTTGATCTTCAGAACGGCGCGCCAGCCGAACGTCACCGACGTGGACAGCGCACTCGGGCGCGCCGGCCGGTCCTTGCTCACGAGCAGGGCCGCCAGGTCCTCCGCCCGGGGCGCGGCAAGAGCAACGTCGTCCAGTTCCTTGGTGGCTACGGTGCTCATGCCACTGCCTCCTTCGTGTCGGCCTTCGGGTCGGCCATGCTGGCCGCGTCGGTTCCGGCGGGCACCTGGGCGCGGCCGGACTTGTCGGTGAGGGCGAGGAAGACCTCGTCCAGGCTGGGCTGGCCCAGCGAGAAGTTGTCGACGGTGATTCCGGAACGGGCCAGCTCCGCCAGTGCCCGGCCGGCCTGCTCCGCCGCACCCTGCTGCGTACCGTGCCCGTTGACCCGGGCGGTCAGCGCGAGCGGGTCCGAGTCCAGCTGGACAACCGCGTTCAGCGCGGTCGCCAGCACCTGTTCGGCCTCGGCGCGCTGCCCGGCGTCCCGCAGCCGCAGATGTACCGCGCCGGAGCCGACCGACGCCTTGAGCTCGCCCTTGGTGCCCTCCGCGATGACCTTCCCGTGGTCGATCACCGCGATCCGGGACGCCAGCTGGTCGGCCTCGTCCAGGTACTGGGTGGTCAGCATGACCGTCGTGCCCTGGGCGACGACCGCCCGCACGATGTCCCACACCTGGTTGCGGCTGCGCGGGTCGAGTCCCGTCGTCGGCTCGTCCAGGAACAGCAGGTCAGGGGTGTTGAGGATGGACGCGGCGATGTCGATCCTGCGCCGCATGCCGCCCGAGTAGTTCTTCACCTGACGCGCGGCCGCCTCCGTGAGGCCGAACGCCTCCAGCAGCTGGGCAGCCCGGTCCCGGGCCGCTCCCTTGGAGTGCCCGAGCAGCCGCCCCAGCAGGACCAGGTTCTCGGTGCCGGTCAGGTCCTCGTCGACCGACGCGTACTGCCCGGTGAGGCTCACCCTGCTGCGTACCGCGTCGGGATCCTTGATCACGTCCTTGCCGAAGACGCGCGCCTCACCGCCGTCCGGCCGCAGCAGTGTGGCGAGCATCTTGACGGTGGTGGTCTTGCCCGCCCCGTTGGGGCCGAGGACTCCGTAGACGGTGCCGGCGGGGACGGCGAGGTCGACGCCGTCCACGGCCCGGTTCTCCCCGAAGACCTTCACCAGGCCGGCCGTCTCGATTGCGAGGTCAGTGGTCATCTTTCTGTTCCGCTCCTTCATGGTCCTTCTGGTCGTCCTGGTCGTCCTGGTTGCTCTGGTCGTCCTGATTACTCTGGTCGCTCCGGGCCCTCCCGGAAGGCGGCTACGACAAGTACGGGCGTACGGCGCGCGCCTCGCGCAGCGCGAGGCCCCACCAGCCCAGCTGGTCGAGCAGCGAGGTGACCGCCCGGCCGCGGTCCTCGACCCGGTCCTCCGCCAGATTGAGGCTGACGCCGTCGCGCATCGTCACGGTGTGCAGTTCGGTGAAGACGCAACGGAGCTGCTCGACGGCGTACAGGCCCTGCGAGCCGTAGCCGTAGCTGACGAAGCCGACCGGCTTGGCCTGCCATTCGTCGTAGGCGAAGTCGATGGCCTGCTTCAGCGACGCGGGGAAGCTCCGGTTGTACTCGGGAGTGACCACCACGAACGCCTCCGCCCGGTCGATCTCCGCCGCGAACCGCGCCATCTGCGCGGTCGCCTCCTGCGGATACCGCTCGGGGAAGTCGAAGTCCGCCAGGTCGATGACGGTGAGGTCGAGGTCGTCCCGCTCGCGGGCCTGCTCGGTGAACCACCGTCCGACGCTGTCACCGACCCGCCCCTGGCGGGTGCTGCCGATGATCACCGCGACCCGGAGCGGAGCGACGGCGACGGCCGGGGCAGCGGCCGCGGTCGCGGTCGTCGCACGGGTGTCGGTCATCGGGCGCCTCCTCGGGGTCGCGGTGTGCGGTCACCCTCTGGGCGCGAGACGCGAAGGCGCGGCCGCTGGATCCCGTCCAGCGGCCGCGCGAGTTCCTGGCGTCCTGGCGTCCGGCGCGCGGGCCGGACGCGCGGACGGCTCAGGGTTCGTGAACGTGGAACCGGTAGAACGCGAGGGCGCCCACCGACGCGCCCACCATCAGGCCCATCCCGGTGGACCTCAGGACCGAGTCCTCGGTGAGGCTGAACATGAAGCCCATCGCGATCGCCGTGAACGTGCCGTACGCGATCGCGCGCAGCTCGGGCAGCACGCGGTGCCCCATCCGGTTGAGCAGGAACAGAATGCCGGCGAAGAGCAGACCGGAGACGAAACCGAGCAGGACGTTGTAGCCCGTGATGGGGCCGGCCTGACGTCCGATGAACGCCGCCCAGATGCCGTACAGGGCCCCGAACAGCAGCGGACCGACCCAGGCGCTCAGCTTCAGCCCGCCCAGCTGGTGGGTCCCCGGTGTGGGTGCGGCATGTGCCATGACGGAACTCCTTATCTCCGGCACCACCCCCGGATTTCATGGTGCTCCCGGGGTGAGCCGCCCGCCACCCGCCTGCACCCCCAGGACTCGCGCCCGGCCCTGCCCCGGCATAGCGTTCTCGTGGCCTGGAGCCGGACCGGCTCGACGCGTTCCGGAAAGGCTTGCCCGTGCTGCAGATCGCCGGAGTCTGGCTGCCCGTCCTCACCCTGCTGCTCGCGAGCGGCGCCGTCGCCGTCGCGGTCCGCCGCCGCGTGCTGGCCGCCACCGGTCTTGGCCTCGCGGCCGGCGGGGCGCTGCTGTGGGCGGGCGTCGCCGTCGGCCGCCGGCTCTCGCTCGACGACCTGCCGCCGGACATGGACCGCCGGACGGCCGGCGCGGTGTACGACGCGCTGACCGGATTCCTGCGCACGACGGCGTGGATGGTTCTCGCCCTGGGCCTGGCGCTGGCCCTCGGCACCTGGATCGCCACCCGCTGCGAACCGGCCGCCCCGGCGCGGGGGACGCCCCGGGGCTACCGGCGGGCGATCCCGGCGAGCGTCCCGAGCGCGTACGCGAGGGTCTGCGCCGGCGGTGAGGCGAGCCCGATCCGGACGGCGTCCGGGGCGGTGTGCCCGCCCACCGCGAACGCGGAGCCGGGGGTGACGGCGATCCCGCGCCCGGCCGCCGCGGCGACGAAGGTCTCGGCACGCCAGGGCGGGGGCAGCTCCCACCAGCAGTAGTACGCCCTCGCGTCGGTACGCACCCGGAAGCCGGCCAGGTGCTCCCGTACCAGGGCGTGCCGGGCGGCCGCGTCCTTCCGCTTGGCCCCGACCACGGCGGCGACCGTGCCGTCCGTGGTCCACCGGGTGGCGGCCTCCAGGTTGAACCGTCCCGCGGTCCACGCCCCGGAGCGCAGCGTCTTGGCGAGCGCGTCGGCGTGCGCGTCCGGGGTGACCAGAAAGCCCACCGTCAGCCCGGGGGCGAGCCGCTTGGAGAGGCTGTCGAGCAGGATCGTGCGGCCCGGCGCGTACGCGGCGAGCGGAGGCGGCGCGTCCGGGGCAAGGAAGGCCCAGGTGGTGTCCTCGACGGCGGTGAGGCGGCAGTCGTCGAGGGCCGCGGCCAGCTCGGCCCGCCGCGCCTCCCCGGCCGTGACGGAGAGCGGGTTGTGCAGCGTCGGCTGTACGTACACCGCGCCCAGCGGCGCACTGCGGTGGGCGGCGGCGAGCGCGTCCGGGCGCAGCCCCTCGCTGTCGGTGGCGAGCGGCACCAGGATGACGCCGAGCCGCTCGGCAATCGCTTTGACCAGCGGATACGTCAACGCCTCCACCCCCAGCCGACCGCCCGGGCGCACCAGCGAGGAGACCGCGGCGGCGATGGCCTGGCGGCCGTTGCCCGCGAAGAGCACCCGGTCCGCGTCGGGCCGCCAGCCGCCCCTGGCGAGCAGACCGGCCGCCGCGCGCCGCGCTTCGGGCGTGCCGGCCGCGGCGGCAGGCCGGGTGGCCTCGGTGAACACGTCGGCGCGCAGGAGCGGTCCGAGGCTCCGGGCCATCAGTTCCGACTGGCCTTCGGCCACCGGGTAGTTGAGCTCCAGGTTGACCGGCGCCGCGCCGGTCGCCTCCGCGAGGGCGGGGCCGGGCAGCGGGGGCGCCGCCCGGACGAAGGTGCCGCGGCCCACCTCGCCGACCACCAGGCCCCGGCGCACCAGCTCGCCGTACACCCGGATCGCGGTGGAGTTCGCGATGCGGCGGCTGCGGGCGAACGCGCGCTGGGTGGGCAGCCGGTCGCCCGGCCGCAGCCGGCCGGAGGCGATCTCGGCGGCCACCTCGTCGGCCACCCGCCGGTACTCGTCCACACTCGCACCCTCCCGCACCGCACCGCACCGCACGCCCCGCCCATTGCACCGAGAGCAAAGATCCTATTGCACCGAGGAGTTGACGGCACCTAGCCTCCTGTCATGCCCTCCGCACTCATCGGCTCCCGCACCTTCGGCTACGACGACACCGGCCGCGGCGACGCGCGCAGCGGCGACCCGCTCGTCCTCGTCCACGGCCACCCCTTCGACCGCACGATGTGGACCCCGCAGCTCGCCGCGTTCGGGGAGACCCACCGCGTCATCGCCCCCGACCTGCGCGGGTACGGCACGTCGTCCGTCGAGCCGGGCGTGACCCCGCTCTCCGCGTTCGCCTCGGACATCGCCGCGCTGCTGGACCACCTCGGGGTCGAGCGTTTCGTCCTCGGCGGCCTCTCCATGGGCGGCCAGATCGCCATGGAGTGCTACCGGCTGTTCCCCGAGCGCGTCAGCGGGCTGATCCTGGCCGACACCTTCCCCGCCGCCGAGACCGAGGCCGGCCGGGCCGCGCGCAACGAGACGGCCGACCGGCTGCTGCGCGAGGGGATGGCCGGATATGCGGACGAGGTGCTGTACAAGATGGTCGCGCCGGACTCCGACCCCGACACAGCCGCCCATGTGCACCGCATGATGTGCGGCACCGACCCGGAGGGCGCGGCGGCGGCGCTGCGCGGCCGCGCCGAACGCCCCGACTACCGGGAGCTGCTCACCAACGTCACGGTGCCGGCGCTGGTCGTGGTGGGCCGCGATGACACGTACACCCCGGTCTCCGACGCCGAGGCGATGCACGCGGCGCTCCCGGACTCGACGCTCAGCGTCATCGAGTCGGCGGCCCACCTGCCGAACCTGGAGCGCCCGGCGGCCTTCAACGCGGCCCTGCGCGCCTACCTGGATGTCACCCGAACGGCCTAACCAAACCACCCCGAAAGCCGCCACTACGCCCACGATGAGGGAGATCGTCAGACCCGTTGACCGCAGGAGGCACGCCATGACGCAGAGCACAGCGCCCACCCCGTCGAGGACGAAGTCAGAGGCCGGCTGGGCGGCGGGCGGCACCCTGTTCGCCGGCGTCCTGCTGCTGATAACCGGCCTGATGAGCATCATCGAGGGCATCGCCGGAATCGCCCAGGACGACGTCTACGCGCGCCTGGGCGACTACGTCTTCTCCTTCAACCTCACCACGTGGGGCTGGATCCACCTGATCGTCGGCCTCGTGGTGGCCTTCACGGGCTGGGGCATCCTCAAGGGCGCGGAGTGGGCCCGCTTCACGGGCATCGCCCTGGCGGCCCTCAACATCGTGCTCCACTTCATGTTCCTGCCCTACCAGCCGGTGTGGGCGGTGTTCTCGATGGCCGTCAGCGCCTTCGTCATCTGGGCCCTGGCCACGGACTCCGCGGACTTCAACCGCACCCCCCGCACCCGATAACCCCATCGCCCCAGCCGGGCGGCGCGGCCAGCTTTCGTCGTGCCGCCGCCCGGCCGGGTGATCGGCGGTTTATGCGGTGCCCGTCAGGCGGCTGAATTCGTACCTGTCGTGCGAGGAGAACATCCGCACCAGGCGCGGATGCGCGCGGCGCAGGTCGCGGAGTCGTTCCAGCTGGCTCAGCCGGGACTCGTGGTCCACCGCCACCAGGCGCTGGTGCAGCGCCGTGGCGCGCGGGCAGCGAGGCCGGCGCAGGTCCACCTCGCCGTGGAAGAAGTACGCGTCGCCCGCGTGCAGCAGCCAGCGGTCCGGCTGCTGCACGGCGACCCCGCAGTGGCCCCGGGTGTGGCCGGGGAGCGGGACCAGCAGGATGTCGGGGGCGTTGAGGACGCGGGAGGCGCGGAAGCCCAGCCAGTCGGAGTCCGCGGTGTCGTGGATGACCCACTGCGGACCGTGCTCCCAGTGCGCGGGGACGTAGCGGCCGGCTTCGAGCCGGCTGTCCCGGCGCATCGCGGCCCGGTACTCGTCCGCCATGACGTGCACCCGCGCCTCCGGGAAGTCGGCCAGGCCGCCGGCGTGGTCCAGGTCGAGATGCGTGACAACGATGTCCCGGACGTCTCTCGGGTCGTACCCCAGATTGCGTATCTGGTGCACGGCCGTACGGGACAGATCGAGCGCGGGCCGCATGGTGGCCCGGAACAGCCGGCCCAGGCGCCGCGGGTCGGAGACGTCCGCCGCGCCGATGCCCGTGTCGACCAGGACGAGCCCGCTGCCCGCCTCGACCAGCAGGCAGTGGCCGACGAGCGGGGCCGTGCCGGGCGGGCGCAGGGAGGCGCAGTCGAGGTGGTGGACGGTCCGGGCAGTCCGCCGGGGGTCGACCGACGGGAACGCCTCGGCCCAGCGGGGAGGGAGAGGGGGAGTGGCATGCACAGACATCTGCGCCTCCGTCGTTACGTGGAGAGCGGTGGCCCCGGCGGTGACACCGGTACGAACCCGAGCGGGGAGACGATGGTCGCGGAGTCGAGGCCGAAGGAGACGCGCCCGGGGCCCTGTTGCCCGCCCTCCCGGAGGAAGAAGGCGTCGGCGGGGCTCCCGTTCATCTACCGTGTTCCTCTCCCCTGCTTACACCGTAAGTTCGCGATCCGAGCGAAGCACTTACGCTGTAAGTTCGTCAATGGGTCCACCCGACCTGAGGAGCAGTCATGTCCACCGGCTCACACACCCAAGTGGCCGCGGCGCGACCGCCGTTGACCCGCGAGCGGATCATCGCCGCCGCGCTGGGCATCATCGACGAAGAGGGCGTGGACGCGGTGAGCATGCGGCGCATCGCCGCCGACCTCGACGTTCAGGCCATGTCGCTCTACAACCACGTGCGCGGCAAGGCGGACATCCTGGACGGCGTCACGGAGTACATCACCCAGGAACTGAACTTCCCGCTCCGCTTCGAGGGCACCTGGGAGGACGGCGTACGGACGGTCGCGCACAACATGCGGCGGTCCTCGCTGCGCCATCCGCGCGCCTGCGAACTGGTGCTCTCCCGCCAGCTGTCCTCCCCCACCGTGCTCGCCCCGATCGACACGGTCCTCTCGATCCTGCTGGACCGCGGCTTCGACGAGGCGACCGCCGTGCACGCGCTGCGGACGTTCATCGCGTACCAGATCGGCTCGCTGCTGCGCGAGGCGAACGCCTCGCGCACGTTCAGCGGGACGGAGGAGTCCGCGGTGCGCAGGCGCACGGCCCGCCTGGCCGGCTGCGGCTTTCCGGCGGTGGAGCGGGTCGCGCCGGCCCTGGCGACCATCGACTTCGAGGCCGAGTTCACCTTCGGCGTGGAGATGCTGATCAGCGCACTACGGGAGTACGCGCCCAAGGAGGCCTGAGCCCGGGCGGGAACCCCCGCGCCCGCCAGGGCGTTTCCAGAGGGAGGATTCGGGCCGACCGGACACCGCCTGACGAGAGGCCGGCTCCTGTGACTGCACTGCGGGCCAAGAGGGGGTGGACGACGTGGTGAGCCCGAGCCGTACTGGTGCCGACACCCCGTCGGCGGCGACCACGGCCGCCCCGCCGGCCGCCGCACCACCGACCGCCGCGCCCGCGTGGCGGCGGATCGCCGCGCGGTCCGCCGGCGTGCTCCTGGCCGGGGTCAGTGTGCTCCTCGGCTTCCGGGCCGCGGACGCGGACGGCGTCACTCCCGTACCGCAGCTCCTCGCCTACCTGCCCTGGCTGCTCGCGCCGGCCGGGCTCGGGGCGCTGCTCGCCGCCGCGGCCCGTTGGCGCACCGGCCTGGTCTGGGCGCTCGTCGTGCTCGCCGCCACCGGGTGGTACGTACGCCCGTACGGCGCCGACGCGACCGACGCGCACGGCAGGGTCGTCGCCCAGCTGCGCGTGCTGACCGCGAACGTCGAATTCGGCGGCGGGACGGAAGGGTTGCTGGACACCGTCCGGCGCGAGAAGCCCGATCTGGTCTTCGTCCAGGAATGCGACCACACCTGCTCGGACGCGCTCGCCTCCCGCATCCCACGCAAGGACTATCCGTACCGTCACGTCGTCGAGGCCGGCGGGGCGGAGGGCTCCGCGATCCTCAGCGTCCACCCGCTGCGGCCCGCCGCCGGCGTGCCCGGTGTCCTCGCGATGCCGGGCGCGGTGGCGCGGATCGGCGGCCGGTCCGTACAGCTCCAGCTCGCCCACCCGCTGCCGCCGATCCCCGGCGGAGTCGCCCTGTGGCGCGAGGAACTCGGCGCGCTGCGCGACTACGCCGCCCGGGTGAAGGGCACGCCGGCCCTCGTCGCCGGCGACTTCAACGCCTCCCAGGACCACGCCGCCTTCCGCGCCCTCCTCGACGCGGGCGGCCTGCACGACAGTGCCCGCCTCGCGGGCCGGTCCCGTACGCCGTCCTGGCCGGCGGACAACGCGCTGATACCGGGGACGCAGATCGACCACGTACTGGCCGGCGACGACTTCCGGGCCAGGTCGGCGCGATTCCTGGACCTCGCGCACACCGACCACCGTGCTCTGCTGGTGGAACTGGACCTGTACGACATGCGGTGAGGCGCGAATGAGCGAGAACACGAACGGCGGCGGTGACGGGCGGCGCTCTCCGCTCACCCCGCCGGAGTGGCTGCTGAAGGGCCTGCGCCCACAGCCCGCCTCCCTCCGGTGGGCGGCCATGGCCCGCGCCGGCGTCGCCCTGTCCGCCCCGCTCGCCGTCGGCATGGCCACCGGCCGGCCGGTGTACGGGGCGCTGGTGTCGATGGGCGCGCTGTCCGGGGTCATCGGCGACACCGCCGACGCGTACCGGATGCGGATCCTCAACATCGCCGTCCCGCAGACCTTCGGCGCGATCGGCGTCACGCTCGGCACCCTCGTGTACGGCCAGGGCTGGCTCGCGGTCGCGGCGCTCACGCTCGTCGCGCTCGTGTCCGGCATGATCTCGTCGATCGGCGCGGTCGCGTCCGTGTCCGGGCTGCTCCTGCTGCTCAACGCCGTCGTCGGGGCGGGGCTGCCGATGCCGGACCCCTGGTGGCTGCCGCCGCTCCTGCTCTTCCTCGGCGGGATGTTCGTCCTGCTGCTGACCCTGCTGGGCTGGCCGGTGCGCGGCAGGGTTCCGGAACGGGCCGCCGTCGCCGCCACGTACCGGTCGCTGGCCGCGCTGCTGGAGGCAGCGGGCTCCGAGACGTACGACGACCGGCGCCGGGACCTCACCCAGTCGCTCAACCAGGCGTACGACCTGATCCTCGCCCGGCGCACCCGCAACCACGGCCGCAGTACGGCGCTGGTGCGGCTACTCGCCCAGCTCAACGTGGTCATCCCGCTCGCCGAGGCCGCGCCCGCCGCCCATCAGGCGGCCCGGCGCCGCGGCGGGCCGCTGCCGAACGCGATCCCGGCCGCCGTACGGGACCTGGCCGCCGCGGTCGAGGAGGGCCGCAGGGGGACGGTCGAGTGGGACCTGCCCACGCCCCGGACCCCCTCCGAGCGCGCGGTGGACGCGGCGCTGCGGCACGCGGCGGCCGTCGTACACGAGAGCGAGCCCGACGAGTACCAGGCCGACGACCGGCTCGGCCGGCCCGCGGCGCTGGGTGTACGGCTGAGGCAGGGGGCGCGCGGCGTCCTGATTTCCGGGGCCTCCTGGCGCTACGGCCTGCGGCTCGCGCTGTGCATCGGCCTGGCCCAGGCGCTGGTCTCGCTGGTGCCCGTGCCCCGGTCGTACTGGGTCGCGCTCACCGTCACGTTCGTCCTCAAGCCGGACTTCGGGTCGGTGTTCTCCCGGGCCGTACTGCGCGCGCTCGGCACGGCGGCCGGCCTGGTCGTCGCGGCGGCCGTGCTCGCGGAGGTGCCGCGCGGCTGGTGGGACGTGCCGGTGATGGTGGTGCTGGCGGCGCTGATCCCGGCGTTCTCGACGAAGGGGTACGCGTTCCAGACAGCGGCCATCACGCCCGTGATCCTGCTGCTCTCGGATCTCCTCAACCGGCAGGGCACCGGCCTGGTGCTGCCGCGCCTGGTGGACAGCCTCATCGGCTGCGCGATCGCGCTGGTCGCGGGGTATCTGCTGTGGCCCGAGAGCTGGCACACCCGGATCGGGGACCGGCTGGCGGACGCGGTCGACGACGCGGCGCGCTATGTAGAGCGGGCGTTCGCGACGGAGCTCGCGCAGGACCAGGCGGCGCGAGTACGGGCGCGCCGCCGGATCTACCGCGATCTGTCGGTCGTACGGTCCGAGTTCCAGCGGGCGCTGACGGAACCGCCGCCGATGGGGGCGCGGGCCGCCGCGTGGTGGCCGCTGGTCGTCGCGGTCGAGCGGATCGTCGACGCGACGACGGCGGCGCGGGTCCGGGTCGACCACGGGGCAACCGCCCCGGCCCCGGCGGAGGTCGAGGGCGTCACGGCGGAGCTGAGGGAGCTGGCGGCGAACCTGCGCAGCAGCAAAACCCTGGTGGAGGTCCGCACCACCCCGCCGACCGACCAGCGGAGCGTACTGTCCCCCCTCGGCCAGGAGGTAACGGCGGCAAGGTCAATCGCGTCGCCGAGGGGGTGACGGCCGCCAGGGGCGGAGGGGGCCGGGGCCGGGGTGACTGTGCCCGGGGGCGAGGGGTGGACGGGAAACCCGGGGCCGCCCGGTTGGTGAGTATGGCGGGCCGGACCGGACCGTCAAGGGCGCTCCCTTCGGTCGCGTCGCTGCGCGATGGCCTTCGGCCCCCCTTGACCGTCCGCCCCGTCCCGCTGGTGCAGATGAGTGTCGGGCGGCCCCGGGGAGCGGGGCCCCACCTGAGCCGGGACGCTGGCTGCGCTCTCGTCGGTGACCTCAGCCCGGTGGGTAGGGGCAAGACACGCGGCCGCTGCGGGGGCTGCGCGGCTCGGCATAGCGGCCGACGGCCGCCTGTTGCACCGGAACAACGCCCAATCCGAGGTGGATTGACACCAAGCGGCCGAGGGGGCCCGCAAGCAGGCCACAAACCCCGGCAAACCGGGCACGATTGAGGCTCGGCGGACCCCGCATGCGGACTGATGTCGCCACACCTCGGCTCCAACGGCCTGACGGCCGCATAGGCGGCCCGGGGCCCTCCCCGCCTGCCGCACGCGACAATCACCCACCGGCCTGCGGCCGCTGCGCCGGATCGGGCGCACCACGAGTCTGTCGCCCCCACCCACCGGCCTGCGGCCGCTGAGCCGGGGCCGGGTCCATTCCGAGCCGACTGCGCACACCCACCACCCGGTGGCCGCTGAGCCGGGGCCGGACCCCTCCCGGACCGACCGCGCACCACCCACCACCCGGTGGCCGCCGAGCCGGGGCCGCGCCCATCCCGGGCCTGCCGCGCCCCGCAACTACTCACCGGCCTGCGGCCGGCAGCGGACCGGGACCAACCGACAAGCAGCCCCGGGGCCCCGCCCCGGGGGCCGCCCCCCACTCAGCAGTCAGCGGTGGAGGGACGGGAGTCCAGGGTGGCCGAAGGCCATCGCGCAGCGACGCGACCGCAGGGAGCGCCCTTGACACCCGGCCCGCAACCGCCATCATCACCAACCGGGCGGCCCCCCACCCGAACGAACTCGCCCCCGGACACGCACGCCCCGCCGCGTACGCCCCCGGCGGCCACGAGCTGCGGGCCCGCGACCCGTCGAGGAGTACCGGTACATCGCAGAAGGCGCGAAGGGGCGCCAGATCGTGGGCGGTTCGAGTGTCGGATCGAGTGTCGGATCGAGTGTCGGACAGAACTGGAACACGAGCTGGCCGTCCAGGAGTTACGGCGTACCTGGGACCGGTGAATCGCCGCCCGCGAGGGGACCCCAGCCGGCGCACAGGACGGGCCCGTACCGCCGGAAGAGGTCGCCGAGCTCAACTACCTCACGCACAAAGCCTGTTACGCGGGCCCGCACGGCGAGGCCGCCCACCTGTTCCGGGTGCGGGACGGGCGGGCGGCTTCGGTTCCGTGGTCGTACACGGGTGACGTGGTCGTACACGGGTGCCGTGGTCGTACACGGGTGACGCGGCTCAGCAGTTCACCCAGTGGCGCGAGCAGGTCGGCGCCACCGGATGAACCCCGGCCCCCACCTCGCGGGACTCACACGCCGATGTCGCGGTGGTCCTTGCGCCACACGCTGACCACGGACGGCCGGACGAGCTTGCCCGGTCCGTCGGGCCAGCTGGAGGCCGGCTTCTCGACGGACGCGCCGTCGATCTCGCCCGGGTGCTGCACGGCCACCAGGACCCGGCGGTCCTGGATGATCGGGCCGCACGTCTCGGCGCCCTTCGGCACGGTCAGGAACTGCTTGAGTTCACCGCGCCGCTCGCCCTGCGTCGCGACTCCGAACAGGCCGTCGTGCGTGCCGAGCGCGTTGCCGTCGGTGGAGATCCACAGGTTGCCGTGCGGGTCGAACGCCACGTTGTCCGGGCAGGAGATCGGGCTGACCTTGTCCTTGGGGTAGCCGGCGAAGTACGTCGACGGGTCGTCCGGGTCACCCGCGACGAGGAACAGCCGCCAGGCGAAACCGTCGGACGTCGGGTCGTCCCAGTGCTCGGCGAGCTCCAGGATGTGGCCGTGCTTGTTGCCGTTACGGGGGTTCGCCTCGTCCGCGCCGGCCTTGCCCGCAGCCCCGCGGTCCTTGTTGTTGGTCAGCGCGACGTACACCCGGCCGGTGCGCGGCGACGGCTCGACGTCCTCGGGCCGGTCCATCTTGGTGGCGCCGACCTTGTCACCCGCGAGGCGCGTGAAGACGTACACCTCCTCGGCGGTCATACCGGGCACGTGCGAGGTGTTGCCGGTGGCCAGCGGGATCCACACGCCGCTGCCGTCGAACTCGCCGTCGGACGGCAGCTTGCCCTTGCCGTCGATCTCGGCGGCCGGGGAGTCGCCGGTGAGCTTGGCGACGTACAGCGTGCCGTCGTCGAGGAGGGTGAGGTTGTGCTCGCGGGCAGCGCGGGAGTTGCCCTTCCGCATCCGCTTCGACGAGACGAACTTGTACAGGTAGTCGAAGCGCTCGTCGTCGCCCATGTAGACCACCGGGCGGCCGTCGTCCGTCAGTCGGGGCTGCGCGGCCTCGTGCTTGAAGCGGCCCAGCGCGGTGCGCTTGCGCGGCGTCGAGTCCGGGTCGTATGGGTCGAGCTCGACGACCCAGCCGTGGCGGTGCGACTCGTTGGGCTCCTGCGCGGCGTCGAAGCGCTTGTCGAAACGCTCCCACTTGCGCTCGGTCGCGCCGCTGCCGATGCCGTACCGCTTGTCGGTGGCGCTGCTGCCGTTCGCGAAGTACTGGTTGAAGTTCTCCTCGCCGGACAGGATCGTGCCCCACGGGGTGGTGCCGC
Organism: Streptomyces mabaensis; assembly: GCF_053763515.1. Taxonomy (NCBI): domain Bacteria; kingdom Bacillati; phylum Actinomycetota; class Actinomycetes; order Kitasatosporales; family Streptomycetaceae; genus Streptomyces; species Streptomyces mabaensis. The sequence goes on along the minus strand of NZ_JBSOPZ010000003.1, from coordinate 252,060 downwards.
CCGCGCAGTTGTTGAGGGTGCCCAGGACCTTGGTGCCGGACGGGTCGGCGGAGGTCTTCAGCAGCGGGCTGCCGGCGGCCGGCCCGGTGAGCCTGAACTCGCTGGTAGCCGTAAGGCGGCGGTTGAGGTGGTGGCGGGTGACCGGGGTGAGCTTGCCGCCGCGGTGCTCCTCCTGGACCACGACGACGGAGAGGCCGTGCGCGGCCCAGGCGATCTCCACCTGCTCGCGGGTGGGGTTGGCCGGGTCGTACCCCTTGAACATCAGGACTTCGTCCGTGTACTCGTGGTTCGCCACGAGCACCTGGCGGTCCCGCTCGCCCCGGAGGGGGAGCAGGCTCAGGAAGTCGTTGTTGTAGCCGAACTGGCCGGCCTGCGCCTTGGCGGTCTGCTTGTCCGCGTCGAAGGCGGGCGCGCCGCGCAGGATCGGGTCGCCCCAGCGGATCACGACGCTCTGGGCGTAGCCCTCCGGGACGGTGACCTGGTCGGCGGTGTTGGGCGCGACGGGGGTGAAGCGCAGACCGCGGGCGCCGGCGCCGCTGCCGTGCCGGTGGGTGTGCGCGGCAGGGGTGGCGGCGGCGGCCTGCGACGCGCCGCCGCCCTGGCCGGCGACGGCGGTGGTCCCGGCGGCGGCCGCGACGGTCACGACGGCGGCGGCGCGCATCATGGACCGTCTCGACAGGGCACCGGCTATGACGTCGCCGGCGTACTCGTTGTCGCTGGTGTTCGGCACTTCGTGGAAGCACGCGTCACCACAGCGGTAACGGCAGGTGAGCGCGGAACGGCCCCCCGCGTGCGGGGTCCCGATGAGCGGCAGCAGTTTGCGCACGTTGTCCTCGTCTTCCGTCTTGCTTCACAGCGGCGCGCCCTGCGCCGACATCGTGTCGGAATGTGTCCGCCGCGACGTTAGGGGCGTCTGTCTGCAAGGCGGCGGCCGACGGATGAACGCGAGGTGAATCCGGCACGGCCGGGCGGGACTTCACCCGCGCGGGTCTGGAGTACGCCGAGTTCGGCCGACCCTCCCGGAGATCGCCCGGAGCGGCCGCTAACCTTACGTGTCCACCCTGGCCAGGGATTTATCCCGCAGTACGGACAAACATCGCACCCAACTCATGTGAAAGGCCTCGCCCATGGGTATTCGGAGCTTGCTGCGCAAGGTGTTCGGACGCGACCGAGAAACCACCGCCGTCCGTGACGAGCAGACGGTGGCCGTTCCGGCCCAGTCCGAACGCGCCCAGTCGGCGGAGCCGGCGACGTCGGCCCCGGCGGCGGCCGCGGTGCCGGCGCAGACGGCGAGCGGCACGGCGGCGGAGCTGGTGGCGGCGGCCTTCGACAACCCCTCGGTCCCGCCCCAGCCGAAGCGAGACCTGACCCCGGGCCGCGAGGCGTCGCCCGAGCCCGCCGCCGCCGAACCAACCGCGAAGGCTGCGTCTGACGGCGAGGCCACCGAGCGCGCCTCCGCCACGGCGGAGGTGACGGCGACCGCGCCCTCCGGCCCTGCCCAGGCCCCGGAGCCCACGACGGCTGCCGCCGAGGCTGCCCCGACCGTGCCGTCGTCGGACGGCGAGGCCGCCGAGCTGTCCTCTGCCACGGCCCAGGCCCCGGAGCCCACGACGGCGGCCGCCGAGGCTGCCCCGACGGCCGCGACCGCCCCTGACGTCGTGGCCGCCGACACCTCCGCCGCCACGACAGAGGCGACGGCCGCCCCGGCAGAGCCGAAGACCACACCCCCGGCCGACCCGAAGCCCGCGGCCCTGACCGCCGACCCGAGGCCCGAGCCGACCGCCAACGCGGCCGAGGCCGCCCCCGCAGCCGTGACTGCCCCTGACGGCGCGGCCCCCGAGCCCTCCGCCGCCATGGAGGCGACGCCTGCCCCGGCCGCGGCGGACCCGGCCCCCGAGGCGCTGACCGCCGTGCCGACCGCCCCGGCGGAGCCGAAGACCGCATCCCCGGCCGCCGACCCGAAGCCCGAGCCGACCACGTCGGCGGCCGCTCCGACCGCCGTGACCGCACCGGACGGCGAGGGCGCGCAGCTGTCCACCGCCACGGCGGAGGGGGCGACTGCCCCGGCGAAGCCGGAGACCGCGCCCGAGCGCGACGCCCTGGCCGCCGCGCCGGCACCCCATGCCGAGCCGCAGGTCACCGCGCCGGCACCCGCGACCGAGCCCGACGCCCAGCCGCAGGCCGCCACGCCGGAAGCCGACGCCGACACCGACGCCGACCCGCAGGCCGGCACCGTCGGCGGGGGCGGGGGGAAGGCCGCCTACTCCCTCGCCCGGGTCAAGTCGCGTGCGCCCGAGCTCGTCGGGGCGTACAAGGCCGCCGGGGCCGCGCTGAAGGAGCGCGGGCTCGGCGGGGTGCGGGCCGACGTGTACCTCGTACTGGACCGGTCCGGGTCGATGCGGCCGTACTACAAGGACGGCAGCGTCCAGAACCTCGCCGAGCAGGCCCTCGGCCTCTCCGCGCACCTGGACGACACCGCGACCGTCCACATCGTGTTCTTCTCCACCGACATCGACGGCACCGGGGAGCTCACCCTCACCGAGTACGCCGGCCGCGTCGACGAACTGCACGCCGGGCTCGGCCACATGGGGCGGACGAACTACCACCGCGCCGTCGAGGAAGTGATCGCCCACCACGAGCGGTCAGGCTCCACCCGCCCCGCGTTCGTGATCTTCCAGACGGACGGCGCTCCGACCGCCAAGCAGGCCGCCGAGAAGGCGCTCGCGGACGCCGCCGAGCTCCCGCTGTTCTGGCAGTTCGTCGCGTTCGGCGACCACGACGCCAAGGGCTTCGACTTCCTGCGGAAGCTGGACGCGAAGAACGCCGGTTTCTTCCACGCCGGCCCCGACCCGCGCGAACTCACGGACACCGAGGTCTACGAGGGACTCCTCGCCTCCTGGCAGGCGAGCTAGCAACGCCACCGCCCCGCCCGCCACCCGGCCGTCACCGGTGGCGGGCAGGGCCACTCCCGGGGGCCGATAGGATTTCGACCATGGCGGCCACTGGATCCGAGAAGCAGGGGGCGAAGGCGTACTACGTCTCGACCCCCATTTACTACGTCAACGACGCTCCTCACCTGGGCCACGCCTACACGACCGTCGCAGGCGACGTGCTCACGCGCTGGCACCGTCAGCGCGGCGAGAAGGTGTGGTACCTCACCGGCACGGACGAGCACGGTCAGAAGATCATGCGCACTGCCGAGGCGAACGGGGTCACCCCCCAGGAGTGGTGCGACAAGCTCGTCGAGGAGGCCTGGAAGCCTCTCTGGGAGCACCTGAACATCGCGAACGACGACTTCATCCGGACGACGGAGAAGCGGCACACCGACCGTGTGCAGGAGTTCGTGCAGGACCTGTACGACAAGGGCGAGATCTACAAGGGCGGGTACGAGGGCCCGTACTGCGTGGGCTGCGAGGAGTACAAGCTCCCCGCCGACCTGATCGACGGGGAGGGCGACTTCGCGGGGCAGAAGCTGTGCCCCATCCACAAGAAGCCGGTGGAGATCCTCAAGGAGGAGAACTACTTCTTCAAGCTCAGCGAGTACGGCCCGAAGCTGCTCGAGTTCTACGAGTCCAACCCCGGCTTCATCCAGCCCGAGTCGGCCCGCAACGAGGTGCTGAACTTCGTCAAGCAGGGCCTCCAGGACCTCTCGATCTCGCGCTCGACGTTCGACTGGGGCGTCCCGGTCCCGTGGGACCCCAAGCACGTCATCTACGTGTGGATCGACGCGCTGCTCAACTACGCCACGGCCGTCGGCTACAACGAGAACCCGGCGAAGTTCGCCGAGACCTTCCCGGCCAATGTGCACCTGATCGGCAAGGACATCCTGCGCTTCCACGCGATCATCTGGCCCGCGATGCTGATGGCGAACGGCCTGCCCGTGCCCGGCAAGGTCGCGTGCAACGGCTGGCTGATGGTCGGCGGCGAGAAGATGTCGAAGTCGAACCTGACCGGCATCAAGCCGCAGGACCTGACCTCGCACTTCGGCGTGGACGCCTACCGCTGGTACTTCCTGCGCGCCATTTCGTTCGGCCAGGACGGATCGTTCTCCTGGGAGGACTTCACCGCCCGCTACACCTCCGAGCTGGCCAACGACTACGGCAACCTCGCCTCGCGCCTGGCCGCCATGGTCGGCAAGTACTTCGGCGGCACGCTGCCGGAGGCGACGGCCTCCGGCGACGCCGAGAAGGCGGTCCAGGAGGGCCTGGCCAAGGCGGTCGCCGAGGCCGACCGGAAGATCGGTGACGAGGTGGACTTCCAGGGCGGCATCCTGGCGGTCTTCGACTTCGTCAAGCAGGTCAACGGCTACATCACGGAGCAGGAGCCGTGGAAGGTCGCCAAGGACGACTCGCCGGAGGGCCAGGCCCGTCTCGCGACGATCCTCTACACGGCCGCCGATTCGCTGCGCGCCGTCGCGGTCCTGCTGAACCCGGTAATGCCGCAGACCTCGCAGGCGCTGTGGGACTCGCTGGGCGCCGAGGCGCAGCTGGGAGCCCTGGCCGCGCAGCGCGTCCAGGAGGCCGGCACGTGGGGCCTGCTGCCGGCCGGCTCGACGGTGACGAAGGGCGCGGTGCTGTTCCCGCGCCTGGAGGAGAAGCCGGCGTAACCGGTCGTACGCACGCCAACGGGCCCGGGATCACGTCTGATCCCGGGCCCGTTCCCGTTAGCGGATGACCTCGACAGCGCAACGCTTCCCCGAAGCGCGCTGCAACTTCTCGTCACTGGTCACCAAGGGCGCGTCAAGCTGTTCGGCAAGCGCGATGTATGCGGCGTCGTACGGCGTGAAGTTCTCGCGCAGCTCCCAAATGCGAGGCAGCAGCGCTTGATGGGGGAACCGCTCCAGGGGGAAATCCGGAATGATCGCTATGGCCTGCCCCGCCACTGCCGCGTCGATCTTCCCTCCCCGCAGCAGGCCCCGCAGCGCATTGGCCGCCTCCAGATCGATCACAGCAGGGGCGGCGAGTTCGGCGCCGTCCAGCCTTCCGGCAATCGCCTTGCCCACGCCACCGGCATCGGTGAGCAAGAGCACGAATGCGGAGTTGTCGAGCACGATCATTCGCCGCGTGCCTCCCTCTGCAGCGCGACGACGTCGTCCACTGACACCTCACGTGCCAGACCGGCCCTCGCTGCTGCGATTGCCTCGCTGACCGTGGGCCGGGAGGCCTGCTCTTCGAGCTGAATCCTCAGGTACTCCTGGAGGGAACGTCCGCTCTCCGCTGCTCGCCGACGCAGTATTTCGTACGCGGAGTCGTCCAGGTTTCTGATCTGCACAGTAGCCATACATGCAAAGTAGCGCTGCTTCAGCGCCACAGCAACGGGAACACCTGCACGAAGGCGCCCCCGGCCGAGTGACCGAGGGCGCCTTCACCACAGCGGGACTACTTGTCCGCGACCGGCTTGCGCAGCGCGATGTTCAGCTCCCGCAGCCGGATCTCGTCCACCTCCGCCGGCGCGCCCATCAGCAGGTCCTGGGCGTTCTGGTTGAGCGGGAACGCGATCGTCTCGCGGATGTTCGGCTCGTCGGCCAGGAGCATCACGATGCGGTCCACGCCCGGGGCGATGCCACCGTGCGGCGGGGCGCCGAACTCGAACGCGCGGAGCATGCCCGCGAACTCCCGCTCGACCGTCTCCTTGTCGTAGCCCGCGATCTCGAAGGCCTTGAACATGATCTCGGGCTCGTGGTTCCGGATGGCGCCGGACGACAGCTCGATGCCGTTGCAGACGATGTCGTACTGCCAGCCCAGGATCTCCAGTGGGTGCTGGGTCTCCAGGGCCTTCAGCCCGCCCTGCGGCATCGAGAACGGGTTGTGCGAGAAGTCGATCTTGCCGCTCTCCTCGTCCCGCTCGAACATCGGGAAGTCGACGATCCAGCAGAAGCGGAAGACGTCCTCCTCGAAGTGGCCGGCGCGCTTGGCGGCCTCGACGCGGACCGCGGCCATGATCTTGGAGACCTCGTCGAACTCGCCCGCGCCGAAGAAGACGGCGTGCCCCGGCTTGAGGTCCAGACGGTCGGTGAGCGCCTTGGTGTCCTCCTCGGTGAGGAACTTGGCGATCGGGCCGGCCAGCTCGTTGTTCTCGCCGACGCGGATCCAGGCCAGGCCCTTCGCGCCGTGCTCGACCGCGTACTCACCGAGGCCGTCGAAGAACTTCCGGCTCTGGCCTGCCGTGTCCGGCACCGGAAGCGCCCGCACGTGCTTGCCGGCGAACGCCTTGAAACCCGAGACCGCGAAGACGTCCGAGACGTCGACGAGCTCCAGCTTGGCGCGCAGGTCCGGCTTGTCATTGCCGTACTTGACCATCGCCTCGCGGAACGGGATCCGCGGGAACGGGGAGGTGACGTGCCGGCCGTTGCCGAACTCCTCGAACAGCTCGGTCATGAGCTGTTCGATCGGCTGGAAGACGTCCTCCTGCTCGACAAAGCTCATCTCGACGTCGAGCTGGTAGAACTCGCCCGGCGAGCGGTCCGCGCGCGCGTCCTCGTCACGGAAGCAGGGCGCGATCTGGAAGTACCGGTCGAAGCCCGCGATCATCAGCAGCTGCTTGAACTGCTGCGGAGCCTGCGGCAGCGCGTAGAACTTGCCGGGGTTCAGCCGGGACGGCACCAGGAAGTCACGCGCGCCCTCCGGGGAGGTCGCGGTGAGGATCGGGGTGGCCATCTCGTTGAAGCCCAGCGCGGTCATCTTCTGCCGCATGGCGGAGATGACGGCGGTACGCAGCATGATGTTGCGGTGCATGCGCTCGCGGCGCAGGTCGAGGAAGCGGTACTCCAGGCGCCGCTCCTCGTTCACCCCGTCGTCGGTGTTGATCGTGAAGGGCAGCGGGGCGGCGGCGCCCAGCACCTCGACCTCGCCGGCCTCGACCTCGATCTCGCCGGTCGGCAGCTCCGGGTTGACGTTCTCGGCGCCGCGCGCGGAGACCTTGCCGTCGATCCGGACGACGGTCTCCTTGGTGATGTGGCTCAGCGCCTCGTTGGCGGCGGTGCCGGGGCGGGCGACGAGCTGCACCAGACCGTGGTGGTCGCGCAGATCGATGAAGAGGATGCCGCCCAGGTCGCGCCGATTGTGCAGCCAGCCGCTCAGCCGGACGTCGGCGCCGACGTCAGAGGCGCGCAGCTCGCCGCAGGTGTGGGACCTGTACCGATGCATCGTTCATCCAGTTCTTCGCGATGACAGGTGGGATTCAACCCTCCCAAGGTTACCGTCCGCCCGGAACGTCCCCGCCGCCCTTGCGGCCACCTCGGGCGGGCCGGGCTCCCGGCGACCTGTAAAGATGAGGCAATGCGCACCGAGGACGTACTCGCCGCGATCGCGACCGGGCTGTGGCGCTGGGACAACGCGTCCAGGCTGGTCACCTTCGACAGCGAGGCCGCCCGCCTGCTCGGGCTGCCCGCCGAACCGGTGACCCTGCCCGAGGTCGCGGTCCGCTCCCGGTTCCATCCGGTGGACTGGAACGAGATACAGGGAATCGTGAACCTCGCGGTCGCCGAAGGCACCCTGGCCGAGGCCCGGTTGCGGATCATGGACGGGGACGGCCGGGTCCTGCGTACCGTACGCACCCGCTCCAAGCCGGTCGTCGACGGCAAGGACTACCAGCTGTTCGGCACCCTCCAGGAGGTCGCCGACCCGCAGCCCGGCACCACCGCGGTGCCCACCGCCATCACCGGCGACTGGCGCCGCTCCCGCGAGGCGTTCCTGCTCGACGCCGGCCGCGCGCTCGCCGAGGCGCGGTCCACCAGCGAGGTGCTGCGGGTCGCCGCGTCCCTGTCGATGCCCGGCTTCTCGCCGGACGGCCTGGCCGTCTTCGGCGTCGCCGGCGACCGGCTGTCGATCATCGGACACCACGGGTACAGCCCGGGCGACGAGGACCCCTTCAGCGACATGCTGCTGGCCACCGACTATCCGGCGGCCGAGGTGGTGCGGACCGGACGGGCCATCTACCTGCCGACGCCCGAGGACTACCGCCGCCGCTTCCCCGCCACCTGGCCGCTCGCCCAGCGCTTCGACCGGCAGTCGTGGGCGTTCCTCCCGCTGATCGTGGCCGGCCGCACCATGGGCGCCTGGATGGCGGCGTTCGCCTACCCCGTCACCTTCTCGCCCGACGAGCGGTCCGTACTGACGACGGTGGCGCGGATGCTCGCCCAGGCACTCCAGCGGGCCGGTGTCGCCGAGTCCGAGCGCGAACTGACGGTCGGGCTGCAGCGCTCGATGATGCCCACCCTGGGCCCCGAGATCCCCGGCATGTCGGTCGCGGCCCGCTATGTACCGACCGGCGGCGGACTCCAGGTCGGCGGCGACTGGTACGACATGATCCCGCTGCCGTCGGGCCGTATCGCCCTGGTCATCGGCGACGTCCAGGGCCACGACGTGCGCGCCGCCGGGCTGATGGGACAGCTGCGGATCGCCGTACGCGCGTACGCCTCGGAGGGGCACCGCCCCGATGCCGTGCTCTCGCGCGCCTCGCGCTTCCTGGCCGGCCTCACCGAGGCGTACGAGGACGACCACGGGGACTCGGGCCCCCGGTTCGCCACCTGCCTGTACGTGGAGGCCGACCCCGCCACCGGAATCCTCGACATCGCCCGGGCCGGCCACCCCGATCCGGCGGTCCGGATGGCCGACGGGACGGTCCTGATGCGCCCGACCCAGGGCGGGCTGCCGCTCGGCATCGTCCCGGACACCGACTATCCGACGACCCGGCTGGTCCTCGAACCCGGCGAGACGATGATGCTGTGCACCGACGGACTCATCGAGACCGGCGGCCACGACCTCGACACCGGCTGGGCACGGCTGCGCGCGATCCTCGAGTCCTACCCGGGCGACGGGGAGCCCGGTCTGGAGAAGCTCGCCGACGAACTCGTCAACGCCGTCCACGGCCCCTCCTCGCACCACACCACCGGCCCGCTCGCGGACCGCCGCGAGGACGACATAGCCCTGGTGCTGCTGTGCCGCGAGGGGGAGGGCTGCGGCTGCGGGGCCGGCGTCACCGGACTCGCGGGACGCCCCGCCCGGCGCACCGCGCTGACGGTCGCCCAGGCCGAGCCCGAGCGGATCGCGGGCGCCCGGCAGCAGATGCGCGAGCTGCTGCACGACTGGACCGACGACGAGCAGCTCGACGCGGCGGTCCTGATGGTCTCCGAGATGCTCACCAACGTCCTGGTGCACACCGACAGCGACGCGATGCTGGTCGCCGAGGCCACCGGGGAGATCGGTACCCGGCGGCTGCGCGTGGAGGTCGCCGACGCCGGCGACGAACTGCCGCACAGGCGGCGGCCGGGTGAGATGGCCTCCAGCGGGCGCGGCCTGCTGCTGATGGAGATGCTCGCCCACCGCTGGGGCGTCGACCCACGCGGCGAGGGCAAGTCGATCTGGTTCGAGCTCTACGAGGAGGCCGGCGGGGCCGAGGACGCGGAGGGCGCCGCGTAGCGCTCCCTGATCTCGGCCACCACCCCGAACGCGGCGGCGGTCAGCGGCACCGCGAGCAGCATCCCGAGGATCCCCGCGACGCTCGCTCCTGCCGTGATGGCCAGCATCACCACCGCCGGATGCATCTGGACCGTACGGCTCTGGATCATCGGCTGGAGCACATGCCCCTCCAGTACCTGGACGGCCATCACCACCCCGAGCGCCCACAGCGCGATCACGAACCCGCGGTCGGCGAGCGCGACCAGGACCGCGACGGCGCCCGAGATGAACGCCCCGAGATACGGGATGTACGCGCCGACGAACACCAGCGCGCCGAGTCCGACGGCCCCCGGCACCCGCAGGAGCAGCAGCCCGGTGGTGATCAGGATCGCGTCGATGAGGGCGATGAACGTCGTTCCGCGCATGAAGCCCTCCACGCCCTGGAAGGCCCGGCGGGCCACCGCCTCCACGGTGTCGCCGGTCGATCGGGACCCGAGGGAGCGCAGGGCTCCGGCGGCGCGGTCGGAGTCCCGGAGGAAGAAGAAGATCAGCAGCAGTGCCAGCACGGCGGTGGCGATCAGCTCGCCGACCACGCTCAGCCCGGAGATCACCCCGGACGCGGCGGTCCCGCCGAACTTGCTCAGCAGCTCCTTGGCGTTGGTGGCCAGATCGTCCAGCGAGGTGCCGGCGGCCCCGAAGTGCTTCGAGAGGTCGGACGCGGCGCGCCGGAGCGAGGCCAGGATCTGGTCACCGGTCTCGATCAGCGCACTGACCACGATGTACGTCGCCCCGCCGACGACGGCGAGCACGGCGGCGCAGGTCAGCGCGGCGGCGAGCGACCGGTTCACCTTCATCCCGACGAGCCGCCGGTGCAGCGGCCGCAGCAGCGCGGTGCCCAGCAGGGCGAGCAGTACCGGGGTGACGGCGGTCTGGAAGGTGATGACCAGCCAGACCCCGACGGCGGCCACGGCGGCGACCAGCAGCGCCACCGCACACCAGGCGGCAACGCGCCGGACGCCGTCGGGGAGGAGGGGCGGCTGGTTCTGCACCCTCCCACCCGATCATGCGCGGCCGGGTTCGTCCCGGCGACGGGGTCCGACGGAGTGACGAACCATCAGTTCCACTTCCGTGGCGGGGTCAGACGTGCGGGTCAGACGTGCGGGACCGGGACCGTGCCGAGGCGGCCGGCCTGGAAGTCGTCGAACGCCTGCTGGAGTTCGGCCCGGCTGTTCATGACGAACGGACCGTAGTGCGCCATGGGCTCCCGTATCGGCCGGCCACCGAGCAGCACGACCTCCAGATCCGGGGTGTGGGAGTCCTGCGAGGCGTCCGCCCGTACGGTCAAGGAGCCGCCCGTACCGAAGACCGCGGTCTGGCCGGTGTGCAGCGGCCGCCGGTCGGCGCCGACCGCGCCACGGCCGGCCAGGACGTACGCCAGCGCGTTGAAGTCCTCGCGCCAGGGCAGCGTGATCTCCGCGCCCGGCCGCAGGGTCGCGTGGATCATCGTGATGGGGGTGTGGGTCACGCCAGGGCCCTGATGGCCGTCGACCTCGCCCGCGATGACGCGCAGCAGAGCGCCGCCGTCCGCCGAGGTCAGCAGCTGGACGTTGCCGCCGCCGATGTCCTGGTAGCGCGGGGGCATCATCTTGTCGGAGGCCGGGAGGTTCACCCACAGCTGGAGCCCGTGGAACAGCCCGCCGCTGACGACCAGCGCCTCCGGCGGGGCCTCGATGTGCAGCAGGCCGGAGCCGGCGGTCATCCACTGGGTGTCACCGCCGTTGATGACTCCGCCGCCGCCGTTGCTGTCCTGGTGGACGAAGGTCCCGTCGAGCAGGTACGTGACGGTCTCGAAGCCGCGGTGGGGGTGCCACGGGGTCCCTTTCGGCTCCCCAGGCTGATACTCCACTTCACCCATCTGGTCCATCATGATGAACGGGTCGAGGTACTGGTAGTGGATGCCGGCGAACGCGCGGCGCACCGGGAACCCTTCCCCCTCGAAGCCACTGGGCGCGGTCGTCACGGCGAGCACCGGACGGGCCGGGGCGCCGGCGGGGGCGGCGACGCGGGGCAGGGTCAGCGGGTTCTCGACGGTCACAGCAGGCATGGTCAGGACCTCCTCATGTTCCGAGTTTAGTTGAAACTCGAACTTCTTTCTACCTCTTACCAACGAAGGGCACCCGAAAGGAATTCCGCGACGCCCGACGGACCTGGGCTCACTGGAGGAACAGACAGGGAAGGAGGACCGGATGGACCGGAACATACGCCCGGCGGACGACGTACTGCGGCTCATGGACAGCCTGTTCGCGCCGGAGGCCGACCGCTGAACGACCGACGCGGGCTCGTGGTGGGACGGCTTCTACGCGGACCGCTCCAAGCCGGCGCAAACGAGCTCCACCTTGCCTCGCGGGGCTTCGAGGTGGACGCCGTCGACCTGTCACCGGCAGCCATCGCCTGGGCCGAGGACCGCGCACGCGGGGCGGGGCACGACGAACCGGGCGAGTCCGCGCGCTTCGGCGAACCCTTCCTCTGGACAGCCCTGTTCCGCCGGCCCGCCGGGGGTGTCTAGCCGTACATCCGCCGCATCGCGAAGTCGACCATCTGCTCGACCGCCTTCGCGTCGAAGACCATCCGGTGATCACCCTCCATGTCGAGGACGAACCCGTACCCGGTCGGCAGCAGGTCGATCACCTCGGCCCCGGTGATCACGAAGTACTTGGACTCCTTGCCCGCGTACCGGCGCAGCTCCTTGAGCGTGGAGAACATGGGGATCACTGGCTGCTGGGTGTTGTGCAGCGCCAGGAACCCGGGATTGTCGCCCCGCGGGCAGTACACCTTCGACGTCGCGAAGATCTGCTGGAAGTCCTCGACGGCCAGCGACCCGGTGGTGAAGGCACGCACGGCGTCGGCGAGCGAGGGCGGCGACGGCTCGGGGTAGAGCGGCTGCTCGCCGTACCCGCCGGACATCTGCTGCGGCGGGGGCTGCGGGGCGGAGTACTGCTGCCCGCCGTTCCCGTTCTGCTCGTAGCCGTACATGCCGCCAGCCTAGCGAGTCACACTTGACCCATTGGGGTTGCGCCTTATTACCGGCGGGTAGCATCATCTAAGCTACTTGCTGGTATGCGGTACGAGGAACCTGCCTCCCGAGCCTTAACGGAGCCGAAGTCATGGGCCACTACAAGTCGAACCTCCGAGACATCGAGTTCAACCTCTTCGAGGTCCTCGGCCGCGACCGGCTGTACGGCACCGGACCGTTCGCGGAGATGGACACCGAGACCGCCAAGAGCGTGCTGTCCGAGATAGCCCGCCTCGCGGAGAACGACCTCGCGGCCTCCTTCGAGGACGCCGACCGCAACCCGCCGGTCTTCGACCCCGCGACCAACACCGCGCCGGTCCCGGCCTCCTTCAAGAAGAGCTACCAGGCGTACATGGACGCCGAGTGGTGGCGTCTGGGCATCCCGGAGGGGATCGGCGGCCAGGCCACCCCGGCCACCCTGATCTGGGCGTACGCCGAGATGATCCTGGGCTCGAACCCGGCCGTCTGGATGTACTCCTCCGGTCCCGCGTTCGCCGGCGTCATCTTCGACGAGGGCACCGAGGAACAGCACAAGATCGCCCGGCTGATGACCGAGAAGCAGTGGGGCTCGACGATGGTCCTCACCGAGCCCGACGCGGGCTCCGACGTGGGCGCAGGCCGCACCAAGGCGGTCCAGCAGGAGGACGGCTCCTGGCACATCGAGGGCGTGAAGCGGTTCATCACCTCGGGTGAGCACGACATGTCCGAGAACATCATCCACATGGTGCTGGCCCGCCCCGAGGGCGCCGGCCCCGGCACCAAGGGCCTCTCCCTCTTCGTCGTGCCGAAGTACGACTTCGACTGGGAGACCGGCGAGCTGGGCGAGCGCAACGGCGTCTACGCCACGAACGTCGAGCACAAGATGGGCCTGAAGGCCTCCAACACCTGCGAGATGACCTTCGGCGACCAGCACCCCGCCAAGGGCTGGCTGCTCGGCGAGAAGCACGACGGCATCCGCCAGATGTTCAAGATCATCGAGTTCGCCCGGATGATGGTCGGCACGAAGGCCATCGCCACCCTGTCCACCGGTTACCTGAACGCGCTGGAGTACGCCAAGGAGCGCGTCCAGGGTCCTGACCTGGCGAACTTCATGGACAAGAGCGCGCCCAAGGTCACCATCACGCACCACCCGGACGTGCGGCGCTCGCTGATGACGCAGAAGGCGTACGCGGAGGGCATGCGCGCCCTGGTGCTGTACACCGCGTCGGTGCAGGACGAGATCGCGGTCAAGGCGGCCGCGGGCGAGGACACCAAGGCGCTGCACGGCCTGAACGACCTGCTGCTGCCGATCGTGAAGGGCTACGGCTCGGAGAAGTCGTACGAGCAGCTCGCGCAGTCCCTGCAGACCTTCGGCGGCTCCGGCTACCTGCAGGAGTACCCGATCGAGCAGTACATCCGGGACGCCAAGATCGACACCCTCTACGAGGGCACCACGGCGATCCAGGGCCAGGACTACTTCTTCCGGAAGATCGTCCGTGACCAGGGCGCCTCTCTGAACACCCTCGCCGAGACGATCAAGAAGTTCCTGGCCGAGGAGAAGGGCGGCGAGGACCTGGCGCCGGCCCGCGACCAGCTCGCCAAGGCGGCCGTGGACCTGGAGGCGATCGTCGGCACGATGATCACCGACCTGACCGCCACCGGTGAGGACGTCAAGAACATCTACAAGGTGGGCCTCAACACCACCCGCCTGCTGATGGTCTCCGGCGACGTGGTCGTCGCCTACCTGCTGCTCAAGGGCGCGGCTGTCGCGGCCGGGAAGCTGGCCACGGCGTCCGTCAAGGACCAGGCGTTCTACACGGGCAAGATCGCGGCCGCGAAGTTCTTCGCCGCCAACGTGCTGCCGGGCGTCTCGGTGGAGCGCGCGCTGGCGGAGGGCGTCGACAACTCCCTGATGGAGCTGGACGAGGCGGCGTTCTAGCCGACGATCCCTTTTTCAGTCAGCGGGCCGGACCCCCACCACGGGGTCCGGCCCGCTGTCGTCCGGCCCGTTGCCGGTTTGTCAGTGCCATCTGCGACGCTCGTAGACATGAGTTCCCAGGACCACAGCAGGGGCTACAGCGTCCCGGCCGGCCGCCCGTACCAGCTCAGCGAGCTGCGCGGGAAGCTCGGCTCGGTCGGCGACCAGGTGCGTGAGCTGTACGACGGCGCGCACCCGATGGAGTACGACGCGGTGGCCGACGCCCTGTACAGCGCATTCCAGTCGGCGGCCGGGCTGGCACCGGTCAAGAGCTACACCGGCTGTGAGATCCATCCCAACGGCGCGCTCGATCCGGAGGCCCCGGAAGGCTGGGGCCGCTGTCTGCTGTGCAACCAGCGGCGGCGGCGCGGCGACCGGAGTGCGCCGGCCGCCGGGGAGCAGCGGCGCCTCGGCTATCCGGTGCCCGATCCCCCGTACACGCTGGACGTGCTCAGGCGGCATGTCCAGCACGTCAACGACCGGGCCTTCGGGGTGGGGATCTCGTCCCCCGCCGAGGAGTTCGTGGAGCTGGCGGACTCCCTGCACCGCGCCTTCATCGTGGCCCGCGAACTGTCCCGGCCGCGCAACGCGTCGGGCTGCGCGGAACATCCCGGCGCGCCCCTCGACCCGGACGCGCCGCCCGGCGAGGGCTGTATGTTCTGCGCCGGGCGGAGGCGGCGCGAGCAGCGGTCTCCGCAGACCCCGGAGATGCTCCCCCGCATCCGCCGCGGCGAGCGGCGGAACCTGCACCGCCGCTTCGACCGACCGGGTGGCCAGCAGTAGCCCCGGCCATACGAACACGACCGTCGTTAAGGTGAACCACATGAGCTCTCCCGCCCGCTTCGACCGCGGCCACACCGACGATCTGATGACGTTCCTGACGGCCAGCCCGTCGCCGTACCACGCGGTGGCCAACGCGGCGGAGCGGCTGGAGAAGGCCGGATTCCGGCAACTGCTGGAGACGGATTCCTGGGACGGCACGACCGGCGGCAAGTTCGTGCTGCGTGGCGGGGCGATCATCGCGTGGTACGTCCCGGAGGGCGCCGAGGCGCACACCCCCTTCCGGATCGTCGGCGCGCACACCGACTCGCCGAACCTGCGGGTGAAGCCGCTGCCCGACACGGGCGCGCAGGGCTGGCGGCAGATCGCCGTCGAAATCTACGGCGGGACGCTGCTGAACACCTGGCTCGACCGCGATCTCGGCCTCGCAGGGCGGCTCACCCTGCGCGACGGCAGCCACCGGCTGGTGAACGTCGACCGGGCGCTGCTGCGGGTGCCGCAGCTCGCCGTGCACCTCGACCGCGCGGTCAACACGGACGGGCTCAAGCTCGACAAGCAGCGCCACATGCAGCCGATCTGGGGCCTCGGCGAGGTCGCCGAGGGCGACCTCATCCGCTTCCTGGAGGAGGAAGAAGGGCTCGCGGCGGGCGAGGTCACCGGCTGGGATCTGATGGTGCACAGCATCGAGGCGCCGGCGTACCTGGGCCGGGACCGCGAACTGCTGGCCGGGCCGCGCATGGACAACCTCATCTCCGTGCACGCCGGTACGGCCGCGCTGGCCGCGGTGTCGGCGTCCGAGAGCCTTCCGTACATCCCGGTGCTCGCCGCCTTCGACCACGAGGAGAACGGCTCGCAGTCCGACACCGGCGCCGACGGCCCGCTCCTGGGGAACGTGCTGGAGCGCTCGGTCTTCGCGCGCGGCGGGTCGTACGAGGACCGGGCCCGCGCCTTCGCAGGCACGATCTGCCTGTCCTCCGACACCGGACACGCGGTCCACCCCAACTACACCGAGCGGCACGACCCGACGCACCACCCGCGCGCCAACGGCGGCCCGATCCTCAAGGTCAACGTGAACCAGCGGTACGCGACGGACGGCAGCGGCCGGGCCGTGTTCGCGGGCGCATGTGAGAAGGCCGGCGTGCCCTGGCAGAACTTCGTCTCGAACAACGCCATGCCGTGCGGCACGACGATCGGCCCGATCACCGCCGCCCGGCACGGGATCGCGACGGTGGACATCGGCGTCGCGATCCTCTCGATGCACAGTGCGCGCGAGCTGTGCGGCGCCGATGACCCGTACCTGCTGGCGAACGCGCTGGTGGCCTTCCTGGAGGGCTGACATCCGGTTCGAACTCCGCCACGAAGCATGGCTGTTCCGGTCGGGGGTACCCGAGCAGTGGCGCTGGAACAGTCAATTCGACACGCGGAGGCGAGTCATATGGGTTTGGGCGGCTGCATTGCCCTCATTGCGGTGGGGGCCATCCTCACCTTCGCCACCGACTGGGAAGCCGAGAGCGTCAACCTCGACCTCGTCGGTGTGATCATGATGGCGGTCGGCATCATCGGGGTCGCCGTCTACACGAGCGTCCTCAAGCGGCGTCGCACGACGCATCTTTCGACGACCGAGGCGCCGGTGGTCGAGGAGCGGTACCGGCACTACGAGTAGGCCGGCACCGTCCCTCCGTCCTCTTTACTGATCTACCTCTGATCTTGGCCAGCGCTCCGCCCTTCAGGGCGAGGGCGCGGGTGAAGGCCATCCTTGGCCCGGAGGCGCGGAGCGCCGGAGTGCTCTGCGCTTCCGGGGTGACGGTCAGACGGGACGCTGCTGGTTTTCGATGTACTGCTTGACGACGGTCAGGGGTGCCCCGCCGCAGGATCCTGCGAAGTAGGAGCCGGACCAGAAGTGTCCGCCCCACAGGTACCGGCGGACATGCGTGTTGTACTCCTGGCGCAGGCGGCGGGAGCTGACGCCCTTGAGGGAGTTGACCAGCTTGGAGAGCTGGACCTTGGGCGGGTAGTGCACCAGTAGGTGGACGTGGTCCTGTTCGCCGTTGAACTGTTTCAGCTCGGCTTCGAAGTCGGCGCAGACCTCCCGCATGATCTCTTCGGTGCGGGTCAGCATGGCGTCGGTGAACGCATTCCGCCGGAACTTCGTGACAAAAACCAAGTGAACGTGCAGGTTGTAAACAACATGACGTCCGGTGCGTACATCCGGATTGGGGTTCCAGCGCGGTGACATAAACCAATGCTATGTTCTCGATCGTGAGTCACGGCACCCTGGTCAAGCGGCAGTTCGGGCATCGTGCCCGGCTCGCGCTGTCGCCTGCCGAGGTGTTGAGGACTGATGACCAGGCGCACGCGGCCCGCACCATGTGGAATCTTCTCCACGCCTGGTGGCAGATGATGCCGAAGGAGAAGCGGACGCTGGCGAACGCGGATGCCGCGATCCGGCAGGCCCGCCAAGACATCGACTTCCTGGCCGTCCTTCCCGCCCAGGCCGCGCAAGCGGTACTCAAGACGTACGTCCAGGCGTGGAAGGACTGCTGGGAAGGCCGCGCCGATGCCCCGAACTTCAAGGGCCGGTTCCGGACGGTGATGTCCGTGGACATCCCGCAGGGCCGCGACCTGAACATCACCCGCGTGCACCGCCGCTGGGGCGTGGCCAACATTCCCAAGGTGGGCCGGGTCCGCTTCCGGTGGACCAAGGACCTGCCCGTGGGCAAGCATGCCAACGCGGAGAACCGGATCACCGGAGCGCGGCTGATCAAGGACGCGCTCGGCTGGCACATCGCCTTCCGCGTCCAGACCCTTCAGGTCAAACCCGATTCCCACCAGGGGCCGGACGTCGGCATCGACGTGGGCGTCACCGTGCCGATCGCCCTCTCGGACGGCGAAACGTACGGGCACGGCGAATGGCTGACCGGCAAGGAGAAGGCCAGGCTTCTGCGCCTGGAGCGGCGCGCCGCTCAGCGCAAGCAGCACCGCAAGCCCGGCGAACGCACCTCGCGCCGGCTGCACCGCACCTACGACCAGATCGCAGGACTCCGCGCGAAAGCCAAGCGCCGGTCCCTGGACTGGCAGCATCAGACGACCACCGCCATCGCCCGCACATACGGCACCGTCGTGGTCGAAGCACTCACCATCACGAACATGGTCAAGTCGGCCAGGGGAACCATCGAGGAGCCGGGGAAGAACGTTGCCCAGAAGTCCGGGCTGAACCGCTCCATCAGCGGGGAGGCATGGGGCCGGACGGTCACCATGCTGACGTACAAGACCGCCCGGCTCGGCGGCACCCTGTACAAGGTCCCCGCCCCCGGCACCTCCCAACGCTGCTCAGCATGCGGCTTCACCACGCCCGGCAACCGGGAGAGCCAGGCCGTGTTCGTGTGCAAGAACCCGGACTGCGGCTGGTCGGGCAACGCCGACCACAACGCGGCCCGGAACGTCTTGCACCAGTACCGGATGGGCCTCGCGCTCATCCCGGCTGCCGGGAGGGCAGTCGTCAGGCGCGCGAAGCGCGTCAAACCCGTTGCCGCAAGGTAAGCAGGAATCTCCCGGCTTCAGCCGGGAGAGCACTTCAATGATCCATCCCCGCCAGCACGAGCGGCAGCCGGGGCGTCCCGTCGGCCGTCACCACGACCGGGACGCCCCAGTCCTGTTGGTGGACATGGCACGCGGGGTACTCGTTCATGGGGTCGTCGTCACAGGACGCGGCCATCGCCGAGACGTGCAGTACGCCCTCGGTGACGCCGTCCGCGAGGACGAGTTCCCGGCTCAGATCCGTGCCCGGGCCCGCGCCCCCGGCCAGCAGCCCGGGCGGGGTGGAGCTCACCAGCAGCCGGGTCGAGGGCCCGTACCGTGTGTCGAGCTTCTGGCCGTTCGGCGCCTGGAAGACCACGTCCAGCCGCAGCTTCCCCGGCGCGACCTCGGTCGCGGCGCGCTGCGTGCGGTGGGCGACGGAGTCGACGCGTACGGCCTCCTCGGGCAGCCGCAGCCGGGTCAGCCGGTGCCGGGCCGACTCCACGACGACGATGTCGTCCCCGGCGAGCACGGCGTCGCTCGGCTCGCGCAAGTCGGTGGCCAGGGTGGTGACTTCGCCGCTCACGGGGTCGTACCGGCGGAGCGCGTGGTTGTACGTGTCGCAGACGGCGACCGATCCGTCGGGCAGCGCGGTCACGCCCAGCGGATGCTGGAGCAGGGCCTGCCCCGCAGGGCCGTCGCGGTGCCCGAAGTCGAAAAGCCCGGTGCCGACGGCGGTGTGCACCACGCCGTCGAGGCCGATCCACCGCAGGGCGGAGGTCTCGGAATCGGCGATCCACAGCCGGTCCTCGGTGGCGGCGAGCCCGGACGGCTGCGCGAACCACGCCTCGGCGGCCGGTCCGTCCACCAGGCCCTCGTTGGTCGTCCCGGCGGCGACCTCGACGGTCCCCTCGGCGGGGTCGTACGTCCACAGCTGGTGGACGCCCGCCATGGCGATCCACACCTTGCCCGCGAACCACGCCACGTCCCACGGCGAGGACAGATCCACCTCGCGCGCCGGCCCTGAGGTGGCGGACCCCTGCCACCACTGCCGCCCGGTGCCGGCGACGGTCTCGACCTCCCCCGTCTCCGGGTCGTACGTGCGCAGCGCGTGGTTCACGGTGTCGGCGACGACGACCTTGCCCCCGGGCAGCAGCGCGAGCCCCTGCGGCTCGCTGAACCGGTCCGGCCCGAAGCCGCGCTCGCCGCTGCCGATGCGGCGTACGACGGTCTCCCCGTCGGGCGCCAGCTCGACGAGCTGGTGCCGGGTCGAGTCGGAGACGAGGAAGTTGCCCCCGGGCAGGACCACGGCCTTGCCCGGAAAGCGCAGGTCGGTGGCCACCGGCTCAGGCGCGACATACGGCCCGTCCCCGCGCCGCAGCGTCCCCTTCGCCTCGTGCTCGGCCTCCAGTTCCTCGACGAGCTTGGCGATGGCATGCGCGTGCCCCTCGCCGGCGTGCTGCGCGACGACGTACCCCTCGGGGTCGATGACGACGAGCGTGGGCCAGGCCCGTACGGCGTACTGCTTCCAGGTCGCGAGCTCGGGATCGTCCAGCACGGGGTGATGCACCTCGTACCGCTCGACGGCATCGACGACGGCCTGGTGCTCTGCCTCGTGCACAAACTTGGGCGAGTGGACCCCGATGATGACCACGGTGTCGCGATGCTTGTCCTCGAGCTCCCGCAGCTCATCGAGGACATGCAGGCAATTCACACAGCAAAAGGTCCAAAAATCGAGAATGACAATGCGTCCTCGCAGCTCAGCGAGGGTGTACTGCTTGTCGCCTGTGTTGAGCCAGCCGCCCTTGCCGATCAGCTCGGGGCCCGAACGCGTGCACGTGTCGCCATACCCCCATCCAACAGCACGCGAACGGGTACGCATTCCGGTCATGAGATACCTCGTGCGCGACAAGATCTTCGCCATCGGCGACGACTACTGGATCGAGGACGAGGAGGGCCGGCACGCCTTCCTCGTCGACGGCAAGGCGCTCCGGCTGCGCGACACCCTGGAGCTGAAGGATCCCGACGGGCGGGTGCTGGTCACCCTGCGGGAGAAGATGTTCAGCCTGCGCGACGCGATGACCATCGAGCGGGACGAGCAGCCGCTGGCCACCATCCGGAAGAAGCGGCTTTCGCTGCTGCGCAATCACTACCGCGTGGCGCTCGTCGAGGGCACCGAGCTGGATGTGAGCGGGCGGATCCTCGACCGCGAGTTCGCCGTCGAGTACGAGGGCGAGCTGCTGGCGCACATCTCCCGCAGGTGGTTCAAGGTGCGGGAGACGTACGCCGTGAACGTCGTACGGGAGGATGCGGACGCGGCGCTGCTGATCGCGGTCGCGGTGTGCGTCATCCGGATGGCCGAGAAGGATTCCGACTAGCTAGGGCTGCCGTCGGGGTACCGGCAGGCCCAGCAGGCGGTCCTTCAGGGCCGGGAACTGTTCGCGTGTGGTGGTGACCTTCGCCGGGTCGAGGTCTACCGTGAGGACCTCCTCCGCCGTGCCCGCCTCGGCCAGCACCGTGCCCCAGGGGTCGACGACGATGCTGTGGCCGGCCTGTTCGACGCCGGCGTGGGTGCCCGCGGTGGAGCAGGCCAGGACGTACGACTGGTTCTCGACGGCTCGGGCCCTGGCCAGCAGCGTCCAGTGGTCGCGGCGGCGGGCGGGCCAGCCGGCCGGGACGACGAGGGTCTGCGCGCCGGCGTCGACGAGGCCGCGGAAGAGCTCGGGGAAGCGGAGGTCGTAGCAGGTGGCGAGGCCGAGGACGGTGTCCGGGAGCCGTACGGTGACGAGTTCGGCGCCGGCGCCCATCATGACCGCCTCGCCCTTGTCGAAGCCGAAGCGGTGGATCTTCCGGTAACTGCGTACGAGTTCGCCGTCGGGGGAGAAGACCAGCGAGGTGTTGTAGAGCGGACCGTCCGGGTCCCGTTCCACGATCGAGCCGGCGTGCAGCCAGACGGCCGCGTCGCTCGCCGCCTTGGACATGACCTCGTAGGTGGGTCCTTCGAGGGGTTCGGCCTCGTCGGCGAACGCCTCGTACGCGAACGCGCCGACGGGCCAGAGCTCCGGCAGCACCACCAGATCGGCGCCGCGCTGCTCCCGCACCAAAGCGGCCACGCGCTGCCGACGAGAATTGACGGATTCGTCCGGGTTTACATCGATCTGGATGAGGGAGGCGCGCACACTACCACCGTCCTGGCATTCGAGCCGTCAACACGGGCCTACGATCGTCACACGAAAGCACTGCCGGGGTGCCGCCAGGCAGCGTAACTTAACTGCCGAGCCTCCCACGCCGCCCAGTCCAGACCGCGCCAACGCAACTGAACCGCACGAGGGGTCACGTGACCGTCCATCCCAGCCTCCAGCCGTACGCCGATGCCTGGACCCACTCCGTCGAAGCGATATCCGAGCTGGTTCAGCCACTCGTCGAAGGAGAGTGGAACAGGGCCACTCCGTGCCCCGGCTGGTCGGTGCGCGACATCGTCTCGCACGTCATCGGCATCGAGTGCGAACAGCTCGGCGATCCGCGGCCCATCCACACCCTCCCGCGCGATCTGTACCACGTGGTGGACGAGTTCACCCGGTACATGGAGGTGCAGGTCGACGTACGGCGTCACCACACCGCGCCCGAGATGACCGCGGAGCTGGAGTACACGATCATCCGCCGGTCGCGGCAGCTGCGGAACGAGAAGCGCGACCCCTCCGCGCTGGTCCGCGGGCCGCTGGGCACCGAGGTGACGCTGGAACACGCGCTGCGGCAGCGCGTGTTCGACGTCTGGGTGCACGAACAGGATCTGCGCACCGCCCTCAACACCCCCGGCAACCTGGACTCCCCCGGCGCGCACGTGGCGCGCGACCTGCTCCTCGAGGGGCTCCCGAAGGTGGTCGCCAAGCGGGCCGGCGCGCCAGTGAACTCCGCGGTCGTCCTCGATGTGCACGGCCCGCTGGAGTTCATGCGGACGGTACGGGTGGACGCGGACGGGCGCGGCACGATCGACGGGACGCCGTCCCTGGGCCCGGCCGTGACGCTGGCCATGGACTGGGAGACGTACGTACGGCTGGCCTGCGGCCGGGTCAGGCCGCACACGGTGGCCGACCGGATCAAGGTGGAGGGCGACCAGGCGCTGGCCGACGCGATCCTGCGCGAGTTCGCCGTCACGCCGTGACCTGACGCGCCGGCCGCCGTCGCTCACGCGGGGACGTGCACCGTCTCCACGCGGCTGGCGACCAGGTGCTCGCGTTCACGTCGGGCGGTGCGGCGGCGCAGCCGCAGGATCTGTGTGACGCCCAGCGCCTGGAGGACGAAGACCGAGGCGAACGCGATCCGGTAGTCGTCGCCGGTGGCGTCCAGCAGGACGCCCACCGCGAGCAGCGTCGTCATCGAGGCGACGAAACCACCCATGTTGACGATTCCGGAGGCCGTCCCCTGACGCTCCGGCGGATTCGCGGGCCGGGCGAAGTCGAAGCCGATCATCGACGCGGGGCCGCACGCGCCGAGCACCGTGCACAGGGTGATCAGCAGCCAGACCGGCGCGTCGCCGGGGTACGCGAGCGTGGTCGCCCACAGCAGCGCGGTCGCCGCGACGGTACCGAGGGCGAGCGGGGCGCGGGCGGCGTGGTGGCGGGCGATGATCTGGCCGAACACCAGGCCCAGCACCATGTTCGAGAGCACGACCAGGGTCAGCAGCTCACCCGCGACGGCCCGGGACAGGCCCTGGGCCTCGACCAGGAACGGCATCCCCCACAGCAGCAGGAACACCATCGCCGGGAACTGGGTCGTGAAGTGCACCCACAGGCCGAGCCGGGTGCCGGGTTCGCGCCAGGACTCAGCGATCTGCCGGCGGACAAAGCTCCGCCCGGCACGCTGCGCGGGGGCCGGCTCATGGCCCTCGGGGTGGTCCTTCAGGAAGAGCAGCAGCAGGACGAGGACGACGAGGCCTGCCACCGCGCTGCCCGCGAAGGTCGCCGTCCAGCCGAGGCTGTGCAGGGTGCGGGAGATGACCAGGGTGGAGACGAGGTTGCCCGCCATCCCGAAGAGCGCGGCGACCTGCCCGATGAGCGGTCCGCGCCGGGCGGGGAACCAGCGCGAGCCGAGCCGCAGCACGCTGATGAACGTCATCGCGTCGCCGCAGCCCAGCAGGGCCCGGGAGGCGAGCGCCATGCCGTACGAGGGGGAGAGCGCGAAGCCGAGCTGGCCGGCGGTGAAGAGGACGACTCCGAGGGTGAGGACCTTCTTGGTGCCGAGCCGGTCGACCATCAGGCCGACGGGTATCTGCATACCCGCGTAGACGAGGAGCTGCAGGATCGAGAAGGTCGACAGCGCGGAGGCGTTGACGTCGAAGCGGTCGGCCGCGTCGAGGCCGGCGACACCCAGGCTGGTACGGAAGATGACGGCGACGAAGTAGACGGCGACGCCGATGCCCCAGACCGCCGCGGCGCGTCGGCCGCCGGGTGGATCTCCGGGCACTGCGACCGTGGCGGCGCTCATCGGACCTCGCCCCGGGCCAGGTTGCTGAACCAGCCGACGTGGCGGTGCACGAGGGCGGCCGCCGCGTCCGCGTCGCCGGCGCGCAGCGCTTCGAGGATCTCGCTGTGCTCGGTGATGTTCTTGGCGATCCGGTCGGGGTGGGAGTGCATCACGGCGACGCCCATCCTCAGCTGCCGGTCGCGCAGCTGGTCGTAGAGGCGGGAGAGGATCTCGTTGCCGCCGCTGCGCACGATCTCGGCATGGAAGCAGCGGTCGGTGACCGCGACGGCCGCCAGGTCACCGGCGTCGGCCTGCCGCTTCTGCTGCTCCAGCAGCTCTTCGAGCCGGGCCAGCAGATGCGGCGGGGCGGGTACGGCCTTGCGGGCGGCGTGCTCCTCGACCAGCAGCCGGGTCTCGACGACGTCGGCGATCTCCTGCGCGGAGACGGGCAGGACGAGCGCGCCCTTCTTCGGATAGAGCTTGATCAGCCCTTCGACCTCCAGCTTGAGCAGCGCCTCCCGCACGGGCGTGCGGGACACCCCTACGGCCTCGGCGAGCTCGCCCTCGGTGAGGAGGGTGCCGCCCTCGTAACGGCGGTCCAGGACGGCCTGCTTGATGTGGGCGTAGACGCGATCGGCGGCGGGAGCGGCGGCTGGCATGCGCACAGGATAGATACAACAGAGGTGCGTCAGAAAGCCGCGTCCAGCATTCAGGACGAGAGGTCGGGCCGGGTCTTCACCGCCCGTACATCCACCGATGCACGTACATCCATCCGGCGCCTTCACGAGTCTGCTATCAGGACCCTCCTCACCCCTCAGGTCCCTCGATGCGACGCGTTCGCGAACCCCGGAGCGTTCCTTTGACACTCAGCCACCCGCGCGTGCGCAGAGCCGCCACGGTTGTCCTCACCGGCGGCCTGCTGCTGACGGCCTCACCCCTGGTCTCGTCCGCCCACGCGGCCCCCGTCCCGACCATCAGCGCCAGGGGCGGGTTCCTGCTGAACCAGTCCACCGGCGCCGTGCTCTACGGCAAGACCGCTGACGTCAGGCGCCAGATGGCGAGCACGACGAAGATCATGACGGCCGCCGTCGTGGTCAGCACCCCCGGCGTCGACCTCAACCGCAAGATCACCGTCAAGCAGGCGTACCGCGACTACGTCAGGAGAAACGGGGCGAGCACCGCCGACCTGCGCACCGGCGACAAGGTGACGGTCCGCCAGCTGCTGTACGGGACGATGCTGCCCTCCGGCTGCGACGCCGCGTACGCCCTCGCCGACGCCTTCGGTACCGGAACCACCACCGCCGCACGCACCAAGTCGTTCATCGCCAAGATGAACAAGAAGGCCGCCGATCTCGGCCTGCGGAACACCAGGTTCGACTCGTTCGACGGCATCTCGACGACCGGCAACAACTACACGACGCCGCGCGACCTGGCGAAGATCGCCCGCTTCGCCATTGCCAACACCAACTTCCGCGCGGTCGTCAAAGCGCCGAAGCACGTGAGTACCGCCCGGACCAGCACCGGCGGCACGCGCACGTACACCTGGTACAACACCAACAAGCTGCTGGGCTCCTACAGCGGTGCCATCGGCATCAAGACCGGCACCGGCACGGCGGCCGGCCCCTGCCTGGTCTTCGCCGCCACCCGCGGCAGCAGGACCTTCGTCGGAGTCGTCCTGGCCAGCACCAACGTCACCGAGCGCTACCGGGACGCGGGCAAGCTGCTGGACTACGGCTTCGGCTCCACCACGGCGTCGACCATGACGCTGCGCTCACTGCCCCAGGGCGCACAGCGCGACTGATCGGAACGCGCAGCGCGATACTGCCCCGGAAACAGCCCCGGGGGTACGGACCGCGGTCCGTACCCCCGGGACACCCGGACCCGCTCAGGCCCAGGTGATGAGCCGCTTGGGGTTCTCCAGGACCGCCGCGATGTCGGCCAGGACCTTGGAGCCGAGCTCGCCGTCGACCAGGCGGTGGTCGAAGGACAGCGCCAGGGTGGTCACCTGACGCGGCTTGACCTTGCCCTTGTGGACCCACGGCTGGAGCTTGATCGCGCCGACCGCGAGGATCGCCGACTCGCCCGGGTTCAGGATCGGCGTACCGGTGTCCACGCCGAACACACCGACGTTGGTGATGGTCACCGTGCCGCCCTGCATCGCCGCCGGGGACGTCTTGCCGTCCCGCGCCGTGGACACCAGCTCGGCCAGCGACTGCGCCAGCTGCGGCAGCGTCTGGGCGTGCGCGTCCTTGATGTTGGGCACCAGCAGCCCGCGCGGCGTGGCCGCCGCGATGCCGAGGTTCACGTAGTGCTTGACCACGATCTCCTGGGCCGCCTCGTCCCAGGCCGCGTTGACCTCGGGGTTGCGCCGGATCGCGACGAGCAGCGCCTTGGCGATCAGCAGCAGCGGATTGACTCGCAGGCCGGCCATGTCGTACTGCTCGGGGGCCCGTTTGAGCTCCTGCACCAGCTTCATCGTCCGCGTCACGTCCACGGTGATGAACTCCGTGACATGCGGCGCGGTGAACGCGCTGCCGACCATCGCCTGCGCGGTGGCCTTCCGGACCCCCTTGACCGGGACACGGGTCTCACGGGCGTCCGCCGCCACCGGTACGGCGGGCACGGCCGCCGGAGCGGGCGCCTCGGCTACCGGCTCGGCCACCGGTGCGGCGGCCGGCTGCGTCAGGGCCGCCGCGGCGGCGTGCACGTCGTCCCGGGTCACCACACCGTCCGCGCCCGTCGGTACGACGGCCGCGAGGTCGATGCCCAGGTCCTTCGCGAGCTTGCGCACCGGCGGCTTGGCCAGCGGGCGGGCCCCGGCGGGGGCGGTGCCGGCCAGCGCCGGCCTGCCGCCATGGCCGTTCAGCTCGGTCTGCAGCGCGGCAGCGGCGGCGGCCTGCGGGTAGTACGTACCGCCGCCCTCTACGGGGGCCGGGGCGGCCGGCTGCGCCGGGACGGCCGTGCCCTGCGGGGCGGCCGGCTTGCGCGGGCGGCGCTTTGTCGACGCGGTGGAGACGCCGTAGCCGACGAGCACCGGCTGGCGGCCCTCCGGCTCGGCCTCGGCGGGCGCGGCGGCGGGCTCCGCGGCCGGCGCGGCAGCGGCGGCTGCCTGCTCCGGCCCCGCCTCCCCGGCCGAGGGGTCCGTGTCCACCGAGATGATCACCTGGCCGACGTCGACCGTCGTGCCCTCGCCGAAGCGCAGCTCGTGCACCACACCGTCGTACGGAATCGGCAGCTCGACCGCGGCCTTCGCGGTCTCGACCTCACAGACGACCTGGCCGTCCGTGACGGTGTCGCCCGGCTGGACGTACCACTTGAGGATCTCGGCCTCGGTGAGTCCCTCGCCCACATCGGGCATCTTGAACTCGCGGAAGCGGGTGGCGCTCTCAGTCATTGTCGTCACGACCCTCTCCTCAGTACGCCAGCGAGCGGTCGACGGCGTCGAGCACGCGGTCCAGGCCCGGCAGGTACTCGTCCTCCAGGCGGGCCGGCGGGTACGGGGCGTGGTAGCCGCCGACCCGGAGCACCGGGGCCTCCAGGTGGTAGAAGCACCGCTCGGTGATGCGGGCGGCGATCTCCGCGCCCACACCCAGGAACACCGGT
The DNA here is from genome assembly GCF_053763515.1 of Streptomyces mabaensis. Classification (NCBI taxonomy): domain Bacteria; kingdom Bacillati; phylum Actinomycetota; class Actinomycetes; order Kitasatosporales; family Streptomycetaceae; genus Streptomyces; species Streptomyces mabaensis. The sequence goes on along the minus strand of NZ_JBSOPZ010000003.1, from coordinate 224,270 downwards.
GCCTCGTGCACCACGACCAGCCTGCGGGTCTTCTCGACCGAGGCCTGGATCGTGTCGAAGTCGACGGGCGACATGGAGCGGAGGTCGAGGACCTCGACCGACTTGCCCTCCTCGGCGGCGGCCGCGGCCGCCTCCAGGCAGACCTTCACCATCGGGCCGTACGCGGCGAGGGTGAGGTCGGAGCCGGCCTGCGCGACACGGGCGCTGTGCAGCGGGCCGGGGATCGCCTCGACGTCCACCTCGCCCTTGTCCCAGTAGCGCCGCTTCGGCTCGAAGAAGATCACCGGGTCGTCGCCGGCGATGGCCTGCTGCAGCATCCAGTAGCCGTCGGCGGCGTTGGACGGCGAGACGACCTTGAGGCCGGCGACGTGCGCGAACAGCGCCTCGGGCGACTCCGAGTGGTGCTCGACCGCGCCGATTCCGCCCGCGTACGGGATACGGATGACGACCGGCAGCTTGATCTTGCCCAGCGCGCGGGCGTGCATCTTCGCGAGCTGCGTGACGATCTGGTCGTACGCGGGGAAGACGAAGCCGTCGAACTGGATCTCCACGACGGGCCGGTAGCCGCGCAGCGCGAGACCGATCGCCGTGCCGACGATGCCGGACTCGGCGAGCGGGGTGTCGAGGACCCGCTCCTCGCCGAAGTCCTTCTGCAGTCCGTCGGTGATCCGGAAGACGCCGCCGAGCTTGCCGACGTCCTCACCCATGATCAGGACCTTGGGGTCGTCTTCGAGGGCCTTGCGCAGCGACTCGTTGAGCGCCTTCGCGAGAGACATCTTCTCGATGGCCATGGCTTAGTTGCCCTCCTCGGCGAACGACGCCTGGTAGGCGGCGAACTGCGCGCGCTCCTCGTCGACGAGCGCGTGCCCGTCCGCGTAGACGTTCTCGAAGATCGCCATGGTGTCCGGGTTCGGCATGGCGCGTACCGCCTCGCGCACCCGCTTGCCGAGTGCCTCGCTCTCGGCCTCCAGCTCCGCGAAGTACGCCTCGTCGGCGATCCCCTCGGCGGCGAGGTAGGTCTTCAGGCGCAGGATCGGGTCCTTCGCCTCCCACGCCTCGCGCTCCTCGTCGGCCCGGTACTTGGTCGGGTCGTCGGAGGTGGTGTGCGCGCCCATGCGGTACGTGAACGCCTCGACCAGCGTCGGGCCCTCGCCGCGCCGGGCCCGCTCCAGCGCGGACCGGGTCACGGCCAGGCAGGCGAGGACGTCGTTGCCGTCGACCCGGACGCCCGGGAAGCCGAAGCCCTGCGCGCGCTGGTAGAGCGGCACGCGGGTCTGGCGCTCGGTGGGCTCGGAGATCGCCCACTGGTTGTTCTGGCAGAAGAAGACGACCGGGGCGTTGTAGACCGCGGAGAAGGTGAACGATTCAGCGACGTCACCCTGGCTGGAGGCGCCGTCACCGAAATAGGCGATGACGGCGGAGTCCGCGCCGTCCTTGGCGACACCCATGGCATACCCGGTCGCGTGCAGCGTCTGCGAGCCGATCACGATCGTGTACAGGTGGAAGTTGTTGGTGCTCGGGTCCCAGCCGCCGTGGTTCACGCCGCGGAACATGCCCAGCAGGTTCGTCGGGTCGACCCCGCGGCACCAGGCGACACCGTGCTCGCGGTAGGTCGGGAAGACGTAGTCGTCGTCGCGCAGCGCGCGGCCGGAGCCGATCTGGGCGGCCTCCTGGCCGAGCAGCGAGGCCCACAGGCCGAGCTCGCCCTGCCGCTGCAGGGCGGTGGCCTCGGCGTCGAAGCGGCGGGTCAGGACCATGTCCCGGTAGAGCCCGCGCAGCTCGTCTGCGGTGAGGTCGATGTCGTACTCCGGGTGCTCGACCCGGACGCCCTCGGGCGTCAGCAGTTGTACGAGCTGGGGCTCGGCACTCTGCGGCAGCGGCGCCTTCTTGGCGCTCGCGCTCGCGGCGCGCTTGGTGCCGGCGCTGCGTCGCGGCTTGCGCGCGGCAGTGCTCTCCACGGTCACGTGTGCTCCTCCGTCGGTCCGGCCCCCGGGGTCTGTCCGGGAAACCAGTGCGGCTCGCCTGTATCCGTACCCGCGCACGGGGTGGGTGCGACTCGGCCGGGAACAGGCGTGACAGGTGCCCCGGCGAGCCCTGCGCAAATGCACGTTACCCAGTGCTTCGCATAACTGCGAAACCCCATTTGACCTGCGATTTTGCTTGGATTTCCAAGTAAATCGAGAAAGTCGGGAACAACCACTGGTCACAGCCTTGCAGGCGGCCGGAACAACGGCACGTTATCCCGGCCGACTCCGGCTGGGAAGGGGTGAGCGTGTCGCCCCCTCAGCGCTACGGCCGCAGCACGCTGGGTGAGGTCACGGCGCGGCGCCGCCCTCGGTGACGCCGCCCTCGGTGGTACCGCCGTCGACGGCGCCCCCGTCCGTACCGGCTGAGTCGGTGCCCCCGTCCGTCGTGGTCGACGTGTCAGAGGGGTCGGTACTGGGTCCGCCGTCCGTACCACCGTCCACCGAACCACCGGTGTCCGTACCCGGGTCGGGCGACTCCGAATCCGTCTCGGTGGGCGTCGGGTCCGTGCTCGGCTCGCTCTTCGTCGGGTCCGGGTCAGGGGTGAAGTCGTCGTTCTGATGACCGCCCGTCGAGGTCTCCGGCTGCTCTTCCTCGTCCTCGGAGGGCTGGGACTCGCTCGGCGTGTTCTCCTTCGGGGTGGACGGGGTCACCGTCACCGTCGTGCCCTTCTGGTTCTCCTCGCCCTTCGACTTCCCCTGGTCCAGCGCGTACACGATGCCGCCCGCGAACACGGCGAGCGCGGCGAACAGCCACATCTTCCAGCGGCCGCCACGACCGCCGTTGCCGTCGCGGTATCCACCGTCGAAGCCGCCGTCCTCGGCACTGCGCGGCCGCAGCATCGACTGCCCGAACTGCGAGGTCATGCCCTGGTCGGGGTGCGGCAGCGCGGCCGCACCGGCCAGGCCGGCCGCGGCGGCACCGCCGACGTGCGTCTCCACGGGACCGGTGTTCCAGGTGCCGGTGTGGCTGCCCTGCTCCTGGAGCATCTGCAGGCCGTACTGGACCAGCCCGCGCATCTCCTCGGCGCTCTGGAACCGGTCGTCCGGGTCCTTGGCCAGAGAACGCATGACCAGACCGTCGAGTTCCGGCGGCACCCCGTCGGACATGTCGGACGGCGGCACGGGCGCGTCCTGCACGTGCTGGTAGACGACCGAGAGCGGTGTCTCGCCGATGAACGGGGGCCGCAGCGCGAGGAGTTCGTACAGCAGGCAGCCCGTGGCGTACAGGTCGCTGCGGTGGTCGACGGCCTTGCCCAGCGCCTGTTCGGGCGAGAGGTACTGCGGAGTGCCCATGACCATGCCGGTCTGAGTCATCGTCGACTGCGCGCCGTGCAGGGCGCGCGCGATGCCGAAGTCCATCACCTTGACCGCGCCGGCGTGCGTGATGATGACGTTCGCGGGCTTGATGTCGCGGTGCACGATGCCGTGCTGATGGCTGTACGCGAGGGCTTCGAGCACCCCGGAGACGATGATCAGCGCCTGCTCCGGGCCCGGCGCCTCGGCGCTCATCAGCAGGTCCCGGATCGTCCGGCCCTCGACGAGCTCCATGACGATGTAAGGGACGGTGTTGATACCGACCTTGTCCTCGCCCGAGTCGTACACGGCCACCACCGCATGGTGGTTGAGGCCGGCGACCGACTGCGCCTCGCGCGTGAAGCGGGCCTTGGAGACCGGGTCCTCGGCGAGGTCGGCGCGCAGCAGCTTCACGGCCACGGTGCGGCCCAGCCGGACGTCCTCGGCGGCGAACACCTCCGCCATACCGCCCCGGCCGAGCCGGTGGGTCAGCCGGTAACGGCCGTCGCCGACCAAGCCGCCCGCGCCCCACTGCTCAGGAGCATCTGCCATCCCGGCGCCGTTTGCCTCGGGTTCGGGTGCCATCAGTCCTCGCCGTCATTTCTGGTCCGCGTCTGCGCGTACGCGGTGGTCGGTACAGTGCTCCAGTAGTGCACGCTACAGGCTTCGCGCGGCCGTCCGGTCCGGGATGGACGGGCTCTCCGCTCCGCCGTCGGATACCCGCGGGCGTGCCGCGCAGTCCCTTGTAACGCTTCCGAGACGCTTGATGCGCGTACGGTCACGGAACGGGCACCCGGCTTGACGTGTCGGTGCCACCGGGCAGACTTGGGCCGTACGTACGGATCATCGCGGGGCACTCGTGTGCACGGGGCTTTCCGCGGCCGAGGGGGAACCACAGTCATGAGCCAGGACGGCGCACAGGGCCGCTATGCGGGCGGTTCGGTCGCGGGCGGCCGGTACCAGCTCCGCGACCTGCTCGGCGAGGGCGGCATGGCCTCGGTGTACCTCGCCTACGACTCGGCGCTCGACCGCCAGGTGGCCATCAAGACGCTGCACACCGAGCTGGGCCGCGAGCAGTCGTTCCGTGAGCGCTTCCGGCGCGAGGCGCAGGCGGTCGCCAAGCTCTCCCACACCAATATCGTCTCGGTCTTCGACACCGGTGAGGACGATCTCGGTGGCTCGCTGATGCCGTACATCGTCATGGAGTACGTGGAGGGGCAGCCGCTCGGCTCGGTCCTTCAGTCGGACATCCAGCAGTACGGCGCGATGCCCGCCGACAAGGCCCTGAAGGTGACGGCCGATGTGCTGGCCGCCCTGGAGACCAGCCACGAAATGGGCCTGGTCCACCGGGACATCAAGCCGGGCAACGTGATGATGACCAAGCGCGGTGTGGTCAAGGTCATGGACTTCGGTATCGCGCGGGCCATGCAGTCCGGTGTCACCTCGATGACGCAGACGGGCATGGTCGTCGGCACCCCGCAGTACCTCTCCCCGGAACAGGCGCTGGGGCGCGGGGTGGATGCCCGCTCCGACCTGTACTCGGTCGGCATCATGCTCTTCCAGCTGCTCACCGGACGGCTGCCGTTCGACGCGGACTCGCCGCTCGCGATCGCGTACGCGCATGTGCAGGAGGAGCCGGTCGCGCCCTCGACGGTGAACCGGTCGGTCACTCCGGCGATGGACGCGCTGGTCGCGCGGGCGCTGAAGAAGAACCCGAACGAACGTTTCCCCACCGCCGCTGCCATGCGCGACGAGTGCGCGCGGATCGCGAGCGCCGGCCTGACCGGCGCTCCGGTGATCGTGGCCGGCGGACCGACGCAGAGTGGTGCGGGGGTGGGGTCGGCGGTGTTCCCGCCGGTCGACACCAGCGCGCAGATGCCGCCGAGCGGCGTACAGACCCCGTACCAGCCGGGTCCGTACACGCCGGGACCGTCGATGCCGTCGCCATCGATGCCGTCGCCCTCGGCGGGGTACGGCTACCCGCAGCAGGGTTACGCGACCCCGGCGCCGGTGCCCACGCCCGGGCCCGGGCAGTACGCGCAGCAGGGTGCCTCGACCCCGCCGCCGTACACGATCTCCCCGGCGGCGCAGGGCGGTTCGGCCGGCGGTGGCGGTGGAAGCAAGCGGAACATGCCGGTCATCGTGGGCGCGATCGCGGTCGCGGTGCTGGCGGTCGGCGGCCTGATCACGGCTATCGCCCTGGACAAGGACGCCAAGGACGAGACGGGCGCGAACCCGGGCGCCAGCGCGTCGCAGTCGCAGAAGCCGGGGTTCAAGGGTCCGGATCACACCAAGACGATCGACAAGGAGGAGTGCACCGAGCCCGATGAGGCGTACGACGACCCGGACAAGGTGCGCGCGCCCGACTTCCGGCTCAAGCACATCGCCTCGGTGAAGGAGTGCCTCCAGGCTGCGGGCTGGTCGTACAACGAGCGGGACAGGGACGAGGCGGTCTACGGCGAGGGCGCGGTGATGGAACAGTTCCCCGCACCCAACACCGACATCGACCCGAAGGACGTCGAGTTCACCTTCGACGTCTCCACGGGCAACCCGGAGTAACGCGCAGCGGGCCGGTGCGGCCCGGTCCGACCTGGTGCGGCCCGGGGCGGCTTCTTCGGCGATTTCGTCCGGGATGCCGGAATTGCCCTTCCGTGTGACGCTGAGTCCGATACTCGGCGGCTCGGTACGGGAGGGGGGCACCCCGTGACTCCACAGTTCCGTTCGCGGTGCGTGGCCTTGGTACTCATGGCCGGAACGCTCATACCCGCGCCGCTCACGTACGCCGTCGATCCCGAGCCCGGCGCCGGGCAGCGGCGCGCCGACACCTGGTCGGGCGAGCTCGCCGGACGCAAGGCAGGCGAGGGCCGGGTCCGGCCTGGGCGGACGCCCGTGGCGCCGCCGTCGTTCAGCCTGCTGGAGGCCGCCGAGGACACGGCTCCCGTGCCGGCGCCCGTCCCACCTACGGCCGCGCCGCCCACGCCGTCGGCCACACCGCCGGCGGCCCTTGCGACCCCCACTCCCACGCGTAGCCCGTCCGGCGTATCGGCGATCGGCCCGGGCCGGTCGGTGACCGGATCCCCCGAGACCGGGATCCATGTGATGGCGCTCGGCCTGGGGCTCGCGCTGGTCGGACTGGGTCTGGCCTTCCTGGGAGTGCGGCTGCGCCGCGACTGACCGCCCGCCTTCCGGAGCCGGTCCTCCTTGAGATGTACATCGCAAGACGCTTGTCAGCCCCCGCATACCCGGTATACATACTGAGTATGTCGATCCGTCACGGGCTGCTCGCCCTCCTCGAACGCGGCCCCCGCTACGGCTCCCAGCTGCGCACCGAGTTCGAATCACGCACCGGCGCCACCTGGCCGCTGAACGTCGGCCAGGTCTACACGACCCTCGGCCGGCTCGAACGCGACGGCATGGTCCTCCCCAGCGGCGAGGACGACGCGGGCCACGCGCTCTACGCGATCACCGACGCCGGGCGTGAGGAACTGCACAGCTGGTACGAACGGCCGGTCGACCGCACGAGCCCGCCCCGCGACGAGCTGTCCATCAAGCTCGCGATGGCGGTCGGAGCACCGGGCGTCGACATCCGCGCCGTCATCCAGGCGCAGCGCCACGCCACGATCAAGGCCATGCAGGACTACACCCGGCTCAAGGCGCAGGCGCTCGCCGCGATCGAGAGCGGGGGCCGGGGAGGGGGCGGGGGCCGGGGCGATCGGGAGCGTGACGACGTGGCCTGGCTCCTCGTGCTGGAGCAGCTGATCTTCCAGACCGAGGCCGAGGCCCGCTGGCTCGACCACTCCGAGTCCCGGCTCGTCCGGCTCTCCGTCCTGGCCGAGCGGGGAGCCGATGAGCGTACGGCCACCGCACCGGACACCCCGTCGGCCGCATCGGCCCCATCGGCCACCCCATCGGCCACCGCATCCGCGACCACGACCCGGTCCGCGCGGCGCTGAAGCGCGGCGCGGCCGGCCATCCACCACGTACAGGCACCCGTCAGTGCCCGCACGGCTCCCAGGGGGGAACCCTTCCATGCCCGACCAGCACCAACAGCCCGTGCTGCAACTCCAGCAGCTGACCCGGGTCCACGGCAGCGGCGCCACCGAGGTGCACGCCCTGCGCGGCGTCGATCTGTCCGTCTTCCCCGGTGAACTTGTCGCCGTCATGGGCCCCTCGGGCTCGGGCAAGTCCACCCTGCTCACCATCGCGGGCGGTCTCGACAGCCCCACCTCCGGGCGGGTCGTGGTCGAGGGCACGGACATCACCACCGCGAACCGCAAGGAACTCGCCGCGCTGCGCCGGCGCAGCATCGGTTACGTCTTCCAGGACTACAACCTCATACCGGCGCTGACCGCCGCCGAGAACGTCGCCCTGCCCCGCGAACTCGACGGGATCTCCGCCCGCAAGGCCCGCGTCGGCGCCGTGGCGGCGCTGGAGGAGATGGGCCTGGCCGACCTCGCCGACCGCTTCCCCGACGAGATGTCAGGCGGCCAGCAGCAGCGCGTCGCCATCGCCCGCGCCCTGGTCGGCGACCGCCGGCTGGTCCTCGCCGACGAGCCGACCGGCGCTCTGGACTCCGAGACCGGCGAGTCCGTGCTCGCTCTGCTGCGGGCCCGCTGCGACGCGGGCGCCGCCGGCATCCTGGTCACCCACGAGCCGCGCTTTGCGGCCTGGGCGGACCGGGTGGTCTTCCTGCGCGACGGCGCCGTCGTCGATGAGACACTGCGCAGCCAGGCGGACTCGCTGCTCTCGGGGCAGGCGGCCGGCCAGTGAGAACCTGGTACCACTCGTGGGTGGCCGCCGTGCGGATCGCCCGTCGCGACGCCTGGCGCTCCAAGGGGCGAAGCTCCCTCGTCCTCGCCATGATCGCCCTGCCGATCCTCGGCGTGAGCGCGGCCGATCTGACGCTGCGCAGTGCTGAACTGTCCACCGAGCAGAAGCTGGAACGCTCCCTCGGCGCCGCCGACGCCCGGCTGTCCGGCACCGGCATGGGCGGTGCGCCCATCTACCAGGAGCCGGCGGGCAACGGCTTCATGGCGGTGGGGGACTTCGAAGACAAGCCGCCGCCCGAGGGCCGCACGGACATCAAGGCGGCGATCCCGCCCGGCGCCACGTACCTCAAGGACTCCAGCGGCAGCGGCAAGATCCGTACCAGGCACGGGCTGCTCAGCACCGGCATCCGTGAGCTGGACGCGAACGACCCGATGGCCCAGGGCATCATGGTCCTCGACCGCGGCCGCTTCCCCACGAAGGCCGGCGAAGTCGCCGCGACCACCCGCTTTCTGGAGTCCAGCGGACTGCATGTCGGCTCCAAGGTCACGGCACGTGGCCTGGACACCGACTTCCGGATCGTCGGAGCGTACGAACTTCCCGACGAGCTCGCCGCCGACGAACTCAACGCCCTCCCCGGGACGTTCCTGGCCCCGCTCGACAAGGGCCTCGCCGCCGAGGGCCTGCCCGGCACCGGCAGCAGCACCAGCTATCTGGTCGGCGTCGGCGGCCAAGGTTTCACGTGGAACATGGTCAAGGAGGCCAACACCAAGGGCATCGAGGTGAAGTCGCGGGCCGTCGCCCTCGATCCGCCCGCCGACTCCGAGGTGCCGCTCTACCAGCAGGACGACTGGAGCCCCTACGAGGAGAGCACCGCCGCCAAGGCCGCGACCCTCGCGGCGGTCGGCACCGTCGTCGGCCTCGCCATGCTGGAGATCTGCCTGCTCGCCGGACCCGCTTTCGCGGTCGGCGCGCGCCGCTCCCGCCGCCAGCTGGGACTGGTCGGCGCCAACGGCGGCGACCGCCGCCACATCCGCGCCATCGTCCTCTCCGGCGGCCTGGTCATCGGCGTCGCCGCCGCGGTCGCCGGAACCGTGCTCGGCCTGCTGCTCACCTTCGCCCTGCAGCCGGTGCTCGAGGGGTTCATGGGCAAGCGCTTCGGCAGCTTCGACGTCCGGCCGCTCGAACTGCTCGCCATCGCTTTCCTCGCCGTCCTCACCGGTGTGCTGGCCGCGATCGTCCCGGCGATCACCGCCTCCCGGCAGACCGTCCTGGCCTCGCTCACCGGCCGCCGCGGCGTGCGCCGCTCCAGCCGGGTGCTGCCGGTCATCGGCCTGATCGCGGCCGGCCTGGGCGTGGCCATCACGCTGTACGGCGCCATGGCCAGCGAGAGCTTCGTCGTCGTCGCGGGCGGCAGCGCGCTCGCCGAACTGGGCGTCGTCGCGCTCACCCCGGCGCTGGTCGGCCTCTTCGGCCGCACCGGCCGCTGGCTGCCGCTCTCGCCGCGGCTGGCGCTGCGTGACGCCGTACGCAACCGGGGCCGTACGGCCCCCGCTGTGGCCGCGGTACTGGCGGCCGTCGCCGGTACGGTCGCCGTGGCCACGTACGCCGACAGCCAGGACGTCCAGCATCGCGCCGAATACCGGGCGGAGCTGCCGCACGGCGCGGTCCGGGTGTCCGTCTCCGACGGCGGCGGCCGCGATATGCCGGCCGTGCGGGCCGCGGTACAGAAGAACCTGCCCGTCGATGTGCGCGCCGATGTGGAACGGGTCCTCGTCGGCAAGCCCAACTGCACCCTGTACAGCACCGAGAAGGGCTGCGGCCGGCACGAGATCGTCACTCCCCAGGCCAACCAGTGCCCGCTGTGGGGTGTCGAGGGCGCGGAGAAGTTCAGTGTGCCGGAGCGCCGCAAGCTGTCGGCCGACTGGCGCTGCAAGGAGAGCGGGGAGTACGCCGAGCAGGATGTGGTGATCGCCGGTCCAGAGCTGCTGAAGGCGCTCGCCATCGCCGACCCCGCGGCGGAGCGGGCGTTGCGGGACGGCCGGGCGGTCTCCTTCGACAAGCGCCATGTCGACCGGGGCCGGATCGGGATCCGGCTGATCACCGATCAGGAGAAGGCCGACCGCGCGGCGGAGGAGGGCAAGGAGGTACCCGGCGAGGTCAAGTCGTTCGCCGTCCACCTGGCCCCCGAATCGGTCCGGTCGTACGGCGTGAAGCTGATCGTTCCGCCGGCCGCGGCGAAGTCGGCGGGGCTGACCACCACCGCCTTCGGTGCGTACTTCTCGACGGACCAGCAGCCGAGCAGCGAGCAGAAACAGCGGCTCGCGGGCGCGCTCGACCAGATCGGCACCGACGCCGGCCTGCACATCGAAGAGGGCTACAGCAGCGACAACAGCATCGTGCTGCTCGCCCTGACGGTGTTCGCCGGACTGGTCACCATCGGCGCCGCCGGTATCGCCACCGGCCTGGCCCAGACCGACGCCGAGCCCGACCTGAAGACCCTCGCCGCGGTCGGCGCGCCCCCGCGGGTGCGCAGGACCCTGAGCGGTTTCCAGTGCGGGGTGGTGGCCGCCATGGGCGTCGTCCTCGGCTCGGCGGCGGGCGTGCTGCCCGCCATCGGGCTGCGGCTCACCGAGCGGCGTCAGCAGCTCGAGTGGTACCAGGAAGCCCTGGACCAGGGCTGGCAGCCCGGCGGCCTCAAGCCGTACGTCCCGATCATCATCCCCTGGGAAACCCTGGCGGCGCTGCTGATCGCGGTCCCGGTGGGCGCGGCGCTCCTCGCGGCGCTGGTCACCCGGTCCAGGGGCGCGATGGCGAGGCGCGCGGCGGGCTGAACCGTCCCTGTGCCCCCGTAGTGCCCCCGTACAGGGTGGATCACCTCTGTACGGGGGCACACCCAAGGGTGACGCCCCTGTGCGAGAGAATGGCGGCATGGATATGCCGAGGAGTGAACGGTCGCAGGAGAGCCCCCAGGTCCTTGTGGTGGGACAGGACGGGATGGCGATCGGCGGCGCCGATGACGAGTCGCGCGAGGTTCCAGTGACGGAGATGGTCGAACAGCCCGCAAAGGTCATGCGCATCGGCAGCATGATCAAGCAGCTCCTGGAGGAAGTCCGCGCGGCTCCTCTGGACGAGGCGAGCCGGGTCCGGCTCAAGGACATCCACGCGAGCTCGGTCAAGGAGCTCGAGGATGGCCTCGCGCCCGAGCTGGTCGAGGAGCTGGAGCGGCTCTCGCTGCCCTTCACCGACGAAGCGATCCCCTCGGAAGCGGAACTGCGTATCGCGCAGGCCCAGTTGGTCGGCTGGCTGGAGGGTCTCTTCCACGGGATCCAGACGGCGCTGTTCGCCCAGCAGATGGCCGCGCGGGCCCAGTTGGAGCAGATGCGCCGCGCGCTGCCCCCGGGAGCGGGCGGGCACCCCGACGACGATGACGAGAGCGGCCACGGAGCGATCCGCTCCGGCCCGTACCTGTAGGCCCTGGATCGGCGTTCCCTCGAAGATCTGCAAGGCCCATACTCGGGGGCATGACAGCGTATGACGCGATCGTCCTCGCCGGAGGCGCGGCCAAGCGGCTCGGTGGTGCCGACAAGCCGGGCCTGAGCGTCGGCGGGCGGTCGCTGCTCGACCGGGTGCTGAGTGCCTGCCCCGACGCCGGCGTCACCGTCGTCGTCGGGAACAGGCGGCCCACCGCCCGGCCGGTCACCTGGACCCGCGAGGAGCCGGCCGGCGGCGGCCCGCTGGCCGCCCTCGACGCCGGAGTACGGCGGACCTCGGCCGAGAGCCTGCTCGTGCTCTCGGCCGATCTGCCGTTCCTGCGGGAGCGGACGGTACGGCAGTTGCTGGCCGCCCTCGGGCAGAGCGGCCCGGAGTGCGCACTGCTCACCGACGCCGGGGGCCGCGAACAGCCGCTGGTCGCCGCGTACCGCGCCGAACCGCTGCGGCGTGAGCTCGCGCTGCTCGCCACCGAACACGGCAGCCTCACCGGGCTGCCGCTGAAACTCCTCACCGCCGAGCTGGACCTGACCCGGGTCGCCGCGGGGCCTTCGGACTCCTTCGACTGCGACACCTGGGACGACATCGCCACCGCCCGAGCCCAGATCAGGGAGCATGGGAACGTGCTGGAAGAATGGATCACCGCAGTCAAGGACGAGCTCGGTATCGAGCTCGACGTCGACATCCCCCTCCTCCTCGACGTCGCCCGTGACGCCGCCCACGGCGTCGCCCGCCCCGCCGCCCCGCTGACCACGTTCCTCGTGGGGTACGCGGCGGCAAAGGCGGAGGCGGCCGGCGGCGGTCCCGGGGCGGTGGCCGAGGCGGTGGCCGAGGCCGCACGCAAAACCGCGGCTCTCGCTGCCCGTTGGGCCGACGAAGGATGACCACCGCCCACGGGGACCACGACCGCGAGTTCGACGACGCGCTGGCCCTGGTCTGCCGCGTCCCGGAACCGGCCGCCGCCTCCACCCCCGGGCCCATGCCCGCCTCCGGTCCGGGCACCCGCCACCGCGCCACCGGCTGGCCCGAGGCCCGTGCCCTGGCGGCGCGCACCGCCCGCGCCGTGCCGGCCCGTACCCGGCGGACCCCTCTCGACGGCGCGCTCGGCGACGTGCTCGCCGGCCCGCTCGAAGCCCTCACCGATCTGCCGTCGTTCGACACCTCGGCCATGGACGGCTGGGCGGTGGCCGGCCCGGGCCCGTGGACCGTCCAGGAGGGCGGAATCCTCGCCGGTGCGGACCGGCCCGCACCGCTCGCCGACGGTGAAGCCGTCCGGATCGCGACGGGCGCCCGGGTGCCGGCCGACGCCACCGCCGTGATCCGCAACGAGCACGCCCGTACGGACACCCAGGGCCGGCTGCACGCGGAACGCGAGGTCGTCCATGGGCAGGACATCCGCCCCCGCGGTCAGGAGTGTCACAGCGGCGACCTGCTCCTGCCCGCCGGCACCCCGGTGACCCCGGCCGTGCTGGGACTCGCCGCGGCCGCCGGCTACGACGAGCTGCTCACCGTCCCCCGTCCACGGGTCGAAATCCTCGTCCTGGGCGATGAGTTGCTGACCGCCGGACGTCCGCACGACGGGCTCATCCGCGACGCCCTCGGCCCCATGGCCGGCCCCTGGCTGAGCACCCTCGGCGCCGACGTGATCGCCACCCACCGGCTCGGGGACGACGCCGACGCGCTCCACAAGGCGGTGACCAGCTCCGACGCCGACCTCGTCATCACCACCGGCGGCACCGCCGCGGGCCCCCTGGACCACGTCCACCCGGTCCTGCGCCGGGCCGGTGCGGAACTGCTCGTCGACGGGGTCGCCGTGCGGCCGGGCCACCCGATGCTGCTGGCCCGGCTCACCCCGGCGAGGTTCCTGGTGGGCCTTCCCGGCAACCCCCTCGCCGCGGTCTCCGCACTGCTGACGCTGGCCGAGCCACTGCTGCGGGGGCTGGCGGGCCTGGCCCCCCGGCCCTCGTACACCGCGCCCGTGCGCGGCGACGTACACGGCCATCCGTACGACACCCGGCTGGTGCCGGTCGTCCACCGCGCCGAGCAGGCCGTACCGCTGCACTACAACGGGCCCGCCATGCTGCGCGGAATCGCCGCCGCGGACGGGCTGGCCGTCGTACCACCCGGTGGCGCGATCAGTGGACAGGAACTGGACATCCTCGATCTGCCCTGGCTCGGCCTGCCGTGGGCCGCGGGAGGTTTCACGTGAAACTTCCCGGCCACGACGCGATGGCCCGAGAGGCCGACGAGCGCCTGATCGTCCGGCGGGTGCAGATGCCCAAGCGCATCGTCGAGCGACCGTTGCGCCAGGTCGGCAAGCGGCTGCTGATTGCCCTGGGCGTGCTTGTCCTGACGGTCCTCATCGTCTATCTCGACCGCAACGGCTACCACGACAACGCCGACCAGAAGGTCGACTTCCTCGACTCCGCCTACTACGCGACCGTCACCCTCTCCACCACGGGTTACGGCGACATCGTCCCGCACAGCGACAGCGCCCGGCTCACCAATGTGCTGCTCGTGACACCCCTGCGCGTGCTCTTTCTGATCATCCTGGTCGGCACGACTCTCGAGGTCCTCACCGAGCGCACCCGGGAGGAGTTCCGGCTGAATCGCTGGAGGTCCCAGTTGCGAGAACACACCGTCGTCATCGGCTTCGGCACCAAGGGCCGATCCGCGCTTCAGACCCTCTGCGCGACCGGGCTGAAGAAGGAACAGGTCGTCATCATCGCGACCCAGCGCGACGACACCGCGGTCCTGGTTACGCTGACCGCGCGCCAGCTCAACCGCGGCGCGAAGATCGTCGCCGCGGTGCGGGAGGAGGAGAACGCACCGCTGCTGCGCCAGTCCGGCGCCGACGCGGTGATCACCAGCGCCAGCGCGGCCGGCCGGCTGCTGGGTCTGTCCGTGCTCAGCCCCAGCGCCGGCACCGTGATGGAGGACCTGATTCAGCAGGGCAGCGGCCTCGACCTCATCGAACGCCCGGTGATAAAGGCCGAGGTGGGTAAGAACGTCCGGGAGACCGAAGACCTGGTGGTGAGTGTGCTGCGCGGCCACCGCCTGCTGGCGTACGACGACCCCAGCGCCAGCCCGCTGCAGCTCACCGACCGTGTGATCTCCGTCGTGCGAGCGTCACCCGTCACACCGGCGCAGAGCCCGGAGTAGCCTCGCCGCCATGCATGCGATCACGATCCCCGAACCCGGCGGCCCCGAAGCTCTCGTCTGGAGCGAGGTGCCCGATCCCGAGCCCGGCGAGGGCGAGGTCCTCGTCGAGGTCGCGGCCAGCGCGGTCAACCGCGCCGACCTGCTGCAACGACAGGGCTTCTACGATCCGCCGCCCGGCTCCTCCCGCTACCCCGGCCTCGAATGCTCGGGGCGGGTCGCGGCGCTCGGACCCGGCGTCTCGGGCTGGGCCGTCGGAGACGAGGTCTGCGCCCTGCTGTCCGGCGGAGGCTATGCCGAGCAGGTCACCGTTCCCGCGGGGCAGTTGCTGCCCGTCCCGGACGGCATCGACCTGGTCACGGCCGCGGCCCTGCCCGAAGTGACCTGCACCGTCTGGTCGAACGTCTTCATGATCGCCCATCTCCGGCCGGGCGAGACCCTGTTGGTGCACGGCGGCGCGAGCGGCATCGGGACCATGGCCATCCAGCTGGCCAAGGCCGTGGGCGCACGGGTCGCGGTCACCGCGGGCGGCCCCGAGAAACTGGCGCGCTGCGCGGAACTCGGCGCCGACATCCTGATCGACTACCGCGAGCAGGACTTCGTCGAGGAGCTGCGCAAGGCCACGGACGGGGCCGGCGCGGACGTCATCCTCGACATCGTCGGTGCGAAGTACCTGGACCGGAACGTGCGGGCGCTGGCCGTCAACGGGCGCCTCGCGGTGATCGGCCTCCAGGGCGGCGTCAAGGGCGAGCTGAACCTCTCCTCGCTGCTGGCCAAGCGGGCGGCCATCACCGCCACAACGCTGCGGGGGCGGCCGGTGGCCGAGAAGGCGTCGATCGTCGCTGCCGTACGCGAACACGTCTGGCCGCTGATCGGCGCGGGCCGGGTCCGTCCGGTCGTGGAGCGTACGGTGCCCCTCCCGGAGGCGGCCGAGGCGCACCGCGCGCTCGAGGAAGGCACTCACGTCGGCAAGATCCTGCTGCTGGCTCCATGATCTCGGGCCGCGTGCCCGCAGCGGCGGCCTCGGCCAGTCCGCTGCGGGCCGTTCCCGGTCCGGCCCCGGTCGGCCGGACCGGGCCGGACCTACAGCGAGCGCAGCAGCACCGCCGGGTGCTCGACGCAGTCCGCCACATGGCGCAGGAAACCACCGGCCGTGCCACCGTCGCACACCCGGTGGTCGAAGGTCAGCGAGAGCTGGACCACCTGACGTACCGCCAGCTCGCCGTCGTGGACCCATGGCTTGGCGATGATCCTGCCGACACCGAGCATGGCCGCCTCGGGGTGGTTGATGATCGGCGTGGAGCCGTCGACGCCGAACACCCCGTAATTGTTCAGGGTGAAAGTGCCGCCCGTCAGCTCCGCCGGGGTCAGGACCCCGTCCCGGGCCTTTTCCGTGAGCCGGGCGAACTCGGCGCTGAGCGAGTCGACGCTCCGGTCGTGCGCGTCCCGTACGACGGGAACCACCAGTCCCCGTTCGGTCTGTGCGGCGAACCCGAGGTGGACCTCCGGCAGTCGCACGATCTCCCGCGCGTCCATGTCCACGGTGGAGTTGAGCTCCGGGAAGCGCGCGAGCGCGGCCGTACAGATGCGGGCGAGCAGCGCGATGACCGAGATCTTCGGGCCGCCGACGGCGTTCATGGCGGCGCGGGCCGCCATCAGCTCGGTGGCGTCGGCATCGACCCAGCACGTCGCCTCCGGGATCTCGCGCCGGCTGCGGGACAGCTTGTCGGCCACCGCGCCGCGTACTCCCCGGAGCGGGATGCGCTCGGCCGAGGGCGCTGCGGCGGGCCCGGACGGCAGCTGGGGCGAGAGCTGGAACGCCGGTTCCGGCGTCGGGCGGAGCGCGGCCTCCACATCGGCGCGCAGGATCAGCCCGTCCGGACCGGAGCCGGTCAGCTCCCGCAGGTCCAGGCCGTTCTCGCGGGCCAGCCGCCGGACGAGCGGCGAGATGACCGGCACCGGGCCGTGCACCGCGGGCGGCTCGAACTGCTCGGGCGCGGCCTGCACCACCGGCGGGGCGGCCTGGACGACGGCAGGCGGGCGGATCCGCCGGCGCCGCACGGTCGGACCCGTATCGGTCCCGTACCCGACCAGCACATTCCCGGACCCGGTACCGGAATCGGAGCCGGCATCGGCCCCGGAGCCGGACCCGGCACCCGCACCGGAGCTGTGGCCGTTCCCGGAGCCCGCAACCGCGGACCCGGGACCCGACCCCGCGCCCGTACCGGGCTCGGCCGACACCGCACCCACCGCGACCGTCAGCAGCGGCGCGCCGACCGGCAGTTCCGTGCCCTCCTCGCCGAAGCGCGCGGTGACCACGCCCCCGTACGGGCAGGGCACCTCGACCATCGCCTTGGCTGTCTCGACCTCGACGACCGGCTGGTCGATGGCGACGACATCGCCGACGGCCACCAGCCAGCGGACGATCTCGGCCTCGGTCAGTCCCTCACCGAGGTCCGGCAGCTTGAACTCCAGGACCTGTGCCATCAGCTCCCCGCCTCCCACTGCAGTCGTGCGACCGCGTCGAGAATCCTGTCCACACCGGGAAGATGGTGCCGCTCCAGCATCGGCGGCGGATACGGGATGTCGAACCCGGCGACGCGCAGCACCGGCGCCTCCAGGTGGTGGAAGCAGCGTTCGGTGATCCGCGCGGCGATCTCCCCGCCGGGCCCGCCGAAACCGGTGGACTCGTGGACGACGACCGCGCGCCCGGTGCGCCGCACGGACGCGGCCACCGTCTCGTCGTCGAACGGCACCAGCGAGCGCAGATCGACGACTTCGAGGTCCCAGCCCTCGGCCCGGGCCGCTTCCGCGGCCTCCATGCAGACCGGTACCGACGGTCCGTACGTGATGAGCGTGGCACTGCGGCCGGCGCGCCGCACCACGGCCCGCCCGATCGGCTCGACAGCGGCCGGTGCGTCCGGTGACCAGTCGGCCTTGGACCAGTACAGCCGCTTGGGCTCCAGGAAGACGACCGGGTCGTCGGACGCGATCGCGGCCCGCAGCAGTCCGTACGCGTCGGCGACCGTCGCCGGTGCGACGACATGGAGCCCCGGAGTCGCCATGTAGTACGCCTCGGAGGAGTCGCTGTGGTGCTCCACGCCGCCGATCCCGCCGCCGTACGGCACGCGGACCACGATCGGCAGCGGCATCGCGCCCCGGGTACGGTTCCGCATCCGGGCGACATGGCTGATGAGCTGCTCGAACGCCGGATAGGCGAACGCGTCGAACTGCATCTCGACGACGGGCCGCAGCCCGTACATCGCCATGCCGACCGCCGTGCCCAGGATCCCGGCCTCGGCGAGCGGAGTGTCCGTACAGCGGTCCTCGCCGAACTCCTTCGCGAGCCCGTCGGTGATGCGGAAGACCCCGCCGAGCGTGCCGACGTCCTCACCGAGGACGTGCACGCTCGGGTCGTCGGCCATCGCGTCGCGCAGCGCCCTCCCGAGCGCCTGCGCCATGGTGGCCGGCTTGACGGCAACGGTGGTCATCGATCCCCCTCCGCGTCCGAAGCGGTGTCCGCGTCGAGCTCGGCGCGCAGCAGGTCGGCCTGCTCGCGCAGTTGCGTGGTCTGCTCCGCGTAGACATGCGCGAAGAGGTCCATGGGATTCAGCACCGGATCGGCGTTCATCCGCTCGCGCAGCCGCGCGGCCATCGTCTCGGCCGCGTCCTTCGCCGACCGGATGCCGTCCTCGTCGAGTATCCCGCGCTCGGTCAACTCCCGCTCCAGCAGCAGAATCGGATCGTGCTCGCGCCACGCCTCGACCTCGCCGTCACCGCGGTAGCGGGTCGCGTCGTCCGCGTTGGTGTGGGCCTCCATGCGGTACGTGACCGCCTCGACCAGCGTCGGCCCGCCGCCCGCGCGGGCCCGCCGAATGGCGTCACCCAGCACCTCGTGCACCGCCGCCGCGTCGTTGCCGTCGACCAGCCGGCCGGGCATGCCGTACCCGACGGCCTTGTGGGCCAGCGACGGGGCCGCGGTCTGCTTGGCCAGCGGCACGGAGATCGCGAAGCCGTTGTTCTGGACGAAGAAGACGACCGGCGCCTGCCATACGGCCGCGAAGTTCAGCGCCTCGTGGAAGTCGCCCTCGCTGGTGCCGCCGTCGCCGACCATGGCGAGCGCCACGACGTCGTCCCCCTTGAGCCGGGCGGCGTGGGCGAGCCCGACCGCGTGCGGCAACTGGGTCGCCAGCGGGGTGCACAGCGGGGCGATGCGGTGCTCGTGCGGGTCGTATCCGGTGTGCCAGTCACCGCGCAGCAGGGTAAGAGCCTGTACGGGATCGAGGCCGCGCGCGACGGCCGCGAGGGTGTCGCGGTAGCTGGGGAAGAGCCAGTCCTGCTCCTGGAGGACGAGCGCCGCGGCGACCTCGCTCGCCTCCTGGCCGACGGTCGACGGGTAGACGGCGAGCCGGCCCTGCTTGGTGAGGGCGGTGGCCTGCGCGTTGTACCGCCGGCCGCGCACCAGCTCGGCGTACAGCCGGAGCATCAGGGCGGGGTCGAGCCGGTCGGCGGCATCGGTGCCGAGCACGCGGTACGGCTCGGGGTCCGGGAGCAGCGGTGCGGGGTCGGTACGGGGCCTCCAGGCCGGCGGCGGCGTGGGGCGGTAAGACGCACCGGGCAGCTCTTGGACCGTCATGACGACCTCCTCCTCGTGGGAGCGGGCGGGGGGCGCACCGGGCTACCTCCCAGCGGTGGCCGGGAGGTGTGAGGCGCCTCACCTACCGATTGTTCGGTCGTGGGGGCATTTTGGCTACAGGCACCGCCAGGCTGTGGACAAACGGTTCTCCACAGCCTGAGATAGAGGCAGGACGTCCATGATAGAGAGGCCGGGGGCAATGACGGATGAACAAATGGCCGCCGAGGCCATGGGCGGCCAGGACTCTCCCGCACGCCCGCTGGACGCAATCGACCGCGACATCCTGCACATGCTGCGCACCGACGGCCGCGCCTCGATACGGTCCGTCGCGGAACGGGTGCACGTCTCGCGCGCCAACGCGTACGCCCGCATCAACCGGCTCATCGACGACGGGGTGATCCGCGGGTTCACCGCCCGGGTCGACCACGAGCGGGCGGGCCAGGGCGCCTCCGCGTACATCACGCTCAAGATCGTCCAGAACTCCTGGCGCACGGTGCGCGAGCAGCTCCAGGCCCTCCCCGGAGCCGCTCACATCGCACTGGTCAGCGGCGATTTCGACGTACTACTGCTGGTGCACACGCCGGACAACAGGACGCTGCGCGAACTGGTGCTCACCAAGCTCCAGTCGATCCCCGAGGTGCTCTCCACCCGCACGCTGCTGGTCTTCGAGGAGACGGACCTCGACCCGATCCCCGAGACACCGTAGGGATCGTAGGGCCTGTTTCCGGCGGATCAGGGCCTGAGCGTCAGTGGCTGGTGCGCAGCCCGTCGAAGGCCAGCCGTACGACCGTGTCCGCGACCTGGTCGCGGTCCACGCCGCCGTCCGGGTGCGGCCGGTACCACTCCACCAGGGAGTTCACCATGCCGAAAAGCAGCCGGGTGGCGAGGCGTATGTCGACATCGGCCCGCAGGTCGCCGTCCGCGGCGGCCGCCTTCAGCAGATCCGACACCCGCTGGTCGAACTCGCGGCGGCGCTCCAGTGCCCATCGCTCGGTCCTGGTGTTGCCGCGCACCCGCAGCAGCAGGGTCACGTACGGCACCTCGGCCATCAGCACCTCGACGGTGCGCCGGGTCACGTACTCGACCCGCTCGATCGCCCGTCCCCGCGCGGCCCCGGGCTCGTCGAGGATCCCGAAGAGCCCGTCCAGGGCACGGCTGACGGCCCGCCGCAGCAGCTCCTCCTTCCCCGCGACATGGTGGTAGATCGAGGACTTGGAGATGCCGGCGGCCTTCGAGAGGTGCTCCATGGACGTGCCGTCGTATCCGCGCTCGTTGAAGACCTTGACGGCGACCGTCAGGAGCGTCTCCGGGGTGTACGTGTCCCGCTTGACGGCAGTCATGACGTGGCCACCTCGGCAGCGGGGGCGGACGACGCGTACGACTGGCGGTATAGCGCCAGGGACGGGGCGTAGCGCCCGGTCGGGCAGCGCTCGTGCATCACCCGCAGCAGCTCGAACGCCCAGTCCTGGCCGAGCCTGCGGCCCCATTCGACCGGGCCCAGCGGGTAGTTCACGCCGAGCCGCAGGGCGGTGTCGATGTCCTCGGGTGTCGCGACGCCCTTGGCGACCGCGTCCGCCGCGAGGTCGATCAGCATGGCGACGGTACGGGCGACGATCATGCCGGGGACGTCGCCGATCACACTGACGTCCTTGCCGAGCTTCTGGAAGAGGCCGGTGGCTTCGCGCAGGGCCTGCTCGGAGGTGTCCTCGGAGCAGGAGAGCGCGATACGGGTGGCCCCGCGGTAGTCGAGGGCGAGGTCGAAGTAGACGACATCGTCGTACTCGACGGAGGTGGCGCCGTCCGCCGGTACGAGCTGGCCGTCACCGGGCAGCGCGATGTAGGGGCCGCCCGACTCCACCGTCTTCACGGTGATGCCGGCCTCCTCCATCATCGCGACCAGCTCGGCGGCGGGGCCGAGGTCGCCGACGACGGTGACCGCCTCGGGCGCGTCCTCGGGCGAGGCCGTGTGCGGTGCGGGCTTCTTCTCCCCTTCCGTGTACGGGAACCAGCCGTGGCCGCTCTTGCGGCCGTGCCGGCCGGACTCGACAAGCCTGTGCTGGGCGAGGGAGGGGAGGAACTTCGGGGACTGGAAGAAGGCGTCCCAGACCGAACGGGTGACGGCTTCGTTGACGTCCTGGCCGATGAGGTCGGTCAGCTCGAACGGTCCCATCCTGAAGCCGCCGCACTCGCGCAGCACGGCGTCGATCGTGGCCGGGTCGGCGCCCTGCTCCTCGTACACCGCGAAGGCCTCGGCGTAGAAGGGGCGGGCGATGCGGTTGACGATGAAACCGGGGGTGTCGGCGCAACGGACGGGCGTCTTGCCCCAGGCGGCGGCCGTCTCGTACGCGCAGGCGGCGGCCGTCTCGTCGGTCGCGAAGCCGCTGACCACCTCGACGAGCGGCAGGAGGGGCGCCGGGTTGAAGAAGTGCAGGCCGACGAAGCGGCCGGGGTTGCGCAGGCCGCCCGCGATCGCGGTGACGGAGAGGGAGGAGGTGTTGGTGGCGAGCAGGCAGTCGTCGGCGACGATCTCTTCGAGCGCGCGGAACAGCTCCTTCTTGACCGGGAGCCGCTCGACGATCGCTTCGACGACGAGGGCGGCGTCGGCGAGCCGGGACAGGTCGCCGGCGGCCCCGATCCGGTCGCGGGCGGCGTCGGCGTCCGCGCGGTCGAGCCGGCCCTTCTCGACCAGCCGGTCCAGGCGGGCGGCGATGGCCCCCACGGCCTCGACCGTGCGGCCGTCGTCGGCGTCGTAGAGGAGCACCGGGTGGCCGGCGAGCAGGGCGACCTGGGCAATGCCCTGCCCCATGGTGCCGGTGCCGACGACGGCGACGGTGCGGGACCGCTCGATTGCTGTCATGACCCCGATCCTCCCGCATGAGTTGTCCACAGGGTGTGCCGGGCCCTCTTGTCCCGACCGATCGTTCGGTTACTGTATCTCTTGTCCGCCTTTCCCTGCCCAGCTCGACGAGGAGTTGGTCCTTGATGGCCGCCGAACTCACCGCACCCCAGCTGTCCGAGAAGCACCGGCCCACGCTCGACCAGGCCCTCGAGGCGATCCGCACGCGTGCCTACTGGTCCCCGCATCCCGAGCACCCCAAGGCGTACGGCGAAACCGCCCCCGCCGACGGCCTCGCCGCCTTCCAGGCCCTGCACGGCACCCGCCTCGACCTGGGACAGCCCGGGACGGACGGCTGGACCGGCGGGGAGGTCTCGCCGTACGGCCCGGAGCTCGGCGTCGAGTACCCGCACGCGGACCTGGACGTCCTGCTGCCCGCCATGCGGGCGGGGATGACGGCCTGGCGCGATGCCGGTCCGGAGACGCGTGCCCTGGTCTGCGTCGAGATCCTGGCGCGCATCAGCGCCCGTACGCACGAGTTCGCGCACGCGGTCATGCACACCAGCGGCCAGGCCTTCATGATGGCGTTCCAGGCCGGCGGGCCGCACGCCCAGGACCGCGGCCTCGAAGCCGTGGCGTACGCGTACCACGAGCAGACCCGCACGCCCGCCGCCGCAGACTGGTCCAAGCCGCAGGGCAAGCGCGACCCGCTCAACCTCGGCAAGACCTTCACCGCCGTGCCGCGCGGCATCGCGCTGCTCATCGGCTGCAACACCTTCCCGACGTGGAACGGCTACCCCGGCCTCTTCGCCTCCCTGGCCACCGGAAACCCGGTCCTGGTCAAGCCGCACCCGCGCGCCGTGCTGCCGCTCGCGCTCACCGTGCAGGTCGCCCGTGAGGTGCTGGCCGAGGCGGGCTTCGACCCGAACCTGGTCGCCCTGGCCGCCGAGCGGCCCGGCGAGGGCATCGCCAAGACCCTGGCGGTGCGCCCCGAGATCCGCATCATCGACTACACCGGCTCCACCGCCTTCGGCGACTGGCTGGAGGCCAACGCCCGCCAGGCGCAGGTCTACACCGAGAAGGCCGGCGTCAACACCGTCGTCATCGACTCCACCGACGACTACAAGGGCATGCTCTCCAACCTGGCCTTCTCCCTCTCCCTCTACAGCGGCCAGATGTGCACCACCCCGCAGAACCTGCTCATCCCGCGCGACGGCATCAGCACCGACGCCGGCCCCAAGTCGTACGACGAGGTGGTCGCCGACCTCGCCGCCTCGGTGAACGGCCTGCTGGGCGACGACGCCCGGGCGAACGCGCTGCTGGGCGCTCTGGTCAACCCAGACGTCAAGGAGCGGCTGGAGGCCGCCGCGGGCCTGGGCGAGGTCGCCCTGGCCTCGCGGGAGGTTCCCAACCCCGACTTCCCGGGCGCCGTGGTGCGTACGCCGGTGATGGTCAAGCTCGACGGTTCCAAGCCGGACGACCAGGCCGCGTACCTGTCCGAGTGCTTCGGCCCGGTCTCGTTCGCCGTCGCCGTCGACTCCACCGGCGACGCGGTCGAGCTGCTGCGGCGCACGGTCCGCGACCAGGGCGCGATGACGGTCGGCGCGTACACCACCTCGGCCGAGACCGAGCGGGCGGTCGAGGACGTCTGCCTGGAGGAGTCCGCGCAGCTCTCGCTGAACCTGACCGGCGGGGTGTACGTCAACCAGACCGCGGCCTTCTCCGACTTCCACGGCTCCGGCGGCAACCCGGCCGCGAACGCGGCGCTGTGCGACGGAGCGTTCGTGGCCAACCGCTTCCGGGTGGTGGAGGTCAGGCGTCAGGCATAGGGGTGTCCAGGGCGGCTGCCGCCCCCACCTGCGTGGGGGCGGTGGCGGCCCAGTGGAACAGCGTCATCGCCACGCTGGTGGCGAGGTTGTAGCTGGACACCTGGGATCTCATCGGGAGCGAGACCAGCTTGGTCGCGCGGGCGCGCAGCTCCGCTGAGATGCCGTGGCGTTCGGAGCCGAAGGCGATCAGCGCGTCGTCCGGGACGGTGACCGACCTGATGTCCTCGCCCTCCGGATCCAGGACGTACAGCGGCCCCGGCGGCAGCCCGTCCAGGCCCGTCCGCTCCACGGCGGTGGCGTAGTGCAGCCCGGCACCGGCGCGTACGGCGTTCTGGTGCCAGGGGTCGATGTCGCCGGTGGTGACGACGCCGGTCGCGCCGAAGCCGGCGGCCAGCCGGACCACGGCCCCGACGTTGCCGAGGTTGCGGGGGTTGTCCAGTACGACGACCGGCGCCGGCCGGGGCAGCCGGGCGAGCGCGTCCAGGTTCGCCGCGGCGCTGCGCCGGACGGCGAGGGCGGCCACTTCGGTGGTGTGGCCCCGGGGGACGAGTTCCCGCAGTACCGGCTGGGGGACCTCGACGAGGTTCTCCGTCAGTACGCCGGTCAGGTCGTCGGCCAGCGCCGCGGCCAGCTCCAGCACCGACGCGCGGTCGCTCGTGAGCGTCAGCCGTACCTCGGCGCCGAAACGCAGCGCGTGCTTGAGGGCGTGGAAGCCGTCGAGCAGTACGGCGTCGGAGGCAGCCTCGCGCCACTGCCGTACCGCGGACGCGGTCGACGTGGTCACGGGGTCGTCGGGGTTGCTCACCCCACGAGACTACGGGGGGCGTGTGCGTCGGCCGTATCGGCCGCCTTCCGCTGCCCGGGTACGACCGGCCGCGCCCGCGAGAACAGCCGTGCCCGGGCCCGCGCCGCCCGGCCGCCGACCCACAGCAGGAAAGCCGTGGGGAGGAAGACCGCATCGGCCGTGATCATGGCGAGCGAGAAGAACGGCAGCCCCAGCAGGACGGCGATCCCCGCGTGCTCCAGCATCATGGCGGCGAGCAGGACGTTCTTGACCCGTCGGTTGAAGAGGGTGAAGGGGAAGGCGACCTGTACGGCGACCGTGCCGTAGCTCAGCAGCATGACGATCACACCGCTGCCCGCGAGCAGCCCTGACAGAGCGGGCCAGGGCGAGAAGTAGTCCAGGTGGAGCGGGTAGTAGAGCGCGCTGCCGTCCTGCCAGCGGGACCCCTGGATCTTGTACCAGCCCGCGGTCGCGTAGATCAGGCAGACCTCGGCCATGATCACCACCATGGCGGCGTTGTGGACGAGGTTGGCCAGTACGTCCAGCAACTGGCGCCCCTGGCTGTGCGGCGCGCGGCGGGAGACCGCCCACCACAGCCCGTGCACACCCCACAGGCCCCAGAACACCAGCAGCCAGCCGCCGCTGAGCTCGCCCATCAGCGTGACGGCGGCGAGGACCACTCCCAGCACCGACCACAGCGCCGGCCCGGCCCGGTCCGGCGCCGGCCGGTCTGCGGCCTGTGCGCGGTTGGCGCGGCGGGCGCGGCGGGCGCGGCGGGCGTCCAGCGACCAGACCTGGGCGCACCGGGTCAGTACGAGGTAGATCGCCATCAGGTGGATGACGTTGTCGCCGCCGTCCCCCATGAAGACGCTGCGGTTCTGCAGCGAGAGCACCCCGGCCATGAAGAGGACGGACACGGCGCGGGTGTGCCAGCCGAGCAGCAGCAGGGCACTGGCGAGGATCGCGAGGCCGTACACGATCTCGAACCAGACCGTGCCGTCCGACCACATCAGCGCGCTGAAGGCGTGGTTGCCGGCGATGAGCTGCTGGGCCAGGTCCCAGCTCCAGGGACCGTCGGGACCATAGAGCTCGTGGCGGTTGGGCAGTTCACGGAGCAGGAAGAGCAGCCAGGTGGCGGCGAAACCTATGCGTATGACCGCGCTCTGGTACGGGCCGAGGGCGCCGGCGGTGACGCGCTGGATACCGCGGGCGAGCCTCCGGTCGACGGGGGCGGCGGGCGCGGCAGGGGTGGCCGGTGCGGGGGTGCCCGGGATTGCGGGGCCGGTCGGGGTGGAAGGACCGGTGGGGGCGGCGGGGGTGCTCACTGGGCGGCCTCCTTGTGCGCGGCCGGCAGATCGGCGGCGGTCACGCGCCACCACGGGAGCACCCGGAAGTACGACTTCGTGTCGATCCGCTCCTCGCTCCACGGCGGGGCCGCGACCGAGGTCGTCGACGACCTGAGCTGGATGCGCTCGACCGTGCCACCGAGGTCTTCGCCGCCGAGGCGCAGCATCACGATGCGCCGCATGTACGCCTCGGAGAGCTCACCGCGCAGGCCGTTCGGCCTGTTCTCGTCGTCGTGCGAGCCGGTGTAGAAGTCCCAGGCGCGGCGCAGCTCGTTCTGGTCGACGTGGCTGGGGAAGAAGTTGTGCCGGATCCGCTCCCCGTCGCGGGCGGTCAGGTCACGCCAGCCGGTGGTTGTGCGCTCACCGCCGGGGGTACGGACATCCGCCCGCACCTGGACGGCGATGTTCTGCTGGAGCGGGTTCGGGGCGAAGAGCTTCCAGTTCTGTTCGAACTCGGGGTAGATCCAGTCGCCGATCGCCTCGCTGTGCTGCTTGCTCACCGTGTTCGAGGGCGCGACGTGCAGGAACACCATCGCCAGATGCACGCAGGCGAACACGCCGATGACCGCGAGGGCGAACGAGGCCACGATCTGGTACGGCAGGGAGAGCCCCACGATGCCGCCGGGCCGCGCCCCGGGCTCGGGTGGCGCACTCCCGCCCTTGTCGTCGTACGAATCCATCCCCGCCCCGATCCCCAACGGCCCTCGAGTCAAAGTTATCCACAGAGGTTGACACCCTACGGGCCGCCGACTCACCATTGAAGCCAATGAACCGAACGATCGGTCGGTAGGGAGCCAGGAATGGCAACAGTGGCTGCGGACCACACGAGGCCGCACGGGCCCGGGGCCGGGGGCGGGCACGCGCACGACCCGGCCCGCGATCAGGAGGCCTACCAGGCCGCCTTCGACGCGGCCGTGGCGGCCGACGAGCGCATCGAACCGCGCGACTGGATGCCGGACGCCTACCGCGCCTCGCTGGTGCGCCAGATGGCGCAGCACGCCCACTCCGAGATCATCGGCATGCAGCCGGAGGCGAACTGGATCACCCGCGCTCCCTCGCTGCGGCGCAAGGCGATCCTGATGGCGAAGGTGCAGGACGAGGCGGGACACGGGCTGTATCTGTACAGCGCCGCGGAAACCCTGGGCACCGGCCGTGAGGAGCTGCTCGACAAACTGCACTCCGGCCGCCAGAAGTACTCGTCGATCTTCAACTACCCGACGCTGACCTGGGCCGACGTCGGCGCGATCGGCTGGCTGGTGGATGGTGCGGCGATCACCAACCAGGTGCCGCTGTGCCGCTGCTCGTACGGGCCGTACGCCCGGGCGATGGTCCGCATCTGCAAGGAGGAGTCCTTCCACCAGCGCCAGGGATACGAGCTGCTGCTCGCCCTGAGCAACGGGACGCCGGCGCAGCACGCGATGGCACAGGACGCGGTGGACCGCTGGTGGTGGCCGTCGCTGATGATGTTCGGCCCGCCGGACGACGAGTCCTCGCACTCCGAGCAGTCGATGGCCTGGAAGATCAAGCGTCATTCGAACGACGAGCTGCGTCAGCGCTTCGTCGACATCTGCGTCCCGCAGGCCGAGGCACTCGGCCTGACGCTCCCCGACCCGGACATCCGGTGGAACGAGGAGCGCGGGCAGCACGACTTCGGCGCGATCGACTGGACCGAGTTCTGGGACGTCCTCAAGGGCAACGGCCCCTGCAACGAGCAGCGGATCACCCAGCGGCGGCGGGCGCACGAAGAGGGCGCCTGGGTACGGGAAGCGGCGGCCGCGTATGCCGCGAAGCAGGGGAAGGCGACGGCATGACCAGCAACGAGTGGCCGCTGTGGGAGGTGTTCGTGCGCTCGCGCCGCGGACTGTCGCACACGCACGCCGGGAGCCTGCACGCCCCGGACGCGGAGATGGCCCTGCGCAACGCGCGCGATCTCTACACCCGCCGGAACGAGGGCGTCTCGATCTGGGTGGTGCCGTCCACCGCGATCACTGCCTCCTCACCCGACGAGAAGGACTCCTTCTTCGAGCCGGCCGGCGACAAGCCGTACCGCCACCCGACGTTCTACGAGATCCCGGAAGGGGTGAAGCACCTGTGAACCGCGTATCCGTGACCGCCACGACGAACGCCGCGGCTCTCGCCCTGGGCGACGACGCGCTGGTGCTCTCGCACCGGCTGGGAGAGTGGGCGGGCCACGCGCCCGTACTCGAGGAGGAAGTGGCACTGGCGAACATCGCGCTGGACCTCCTGGGCCAGGCGCGGGTGCTGCTCTCCCTGGTCGGTGACGAGGACGAGCTGGCGTATCTCCGCGAGGAGCGCGCCTTCCGGAATCTGCAGCTCGTCGAGCAGCCGAACGGCGACTTCGCACACACCATCGCCCGCCAGCTGTACTTCTCCACCTACCAGCACCTGCTGTACGGGCAGCTGGCGGCGGAGGACGGCCCCCTCGCCCCGCTGGCCGCGAAGGCGGTCAAGGAGGTCGAGTACCACCGCGACCACGCCGAGCAGTGGACCCTGCGGCTCGGCGACGGCACGGCGGAGAGCCGGGAGCGGATGCAGCACGGGCTGGACGCGCTGTGGCGGTTCACCGGCGAGATGTTCCAGCCGGTCCAGGGCGTGGACGTGGACACGCGGGCGCTCGAGGACGGCTGGCTGACGTCGGTGACGGCGGTACTGGAGCGGGCGACGCTGACCGTGCCCGAGGGACTGCGGACCGGAGCGTGGGCGGCCGGCGCGGGACGGCAGGGCCTGCATACCGAGTCGTTCGGTCGGATGCTCGCAGAGATGCAGCACCTGCACCGCAGCCACCCGGGGGCGTCATGGTGAGCACGGCGACCCCCACCGCCCTCGAAGAGGAACTGGCCCGGCTGGCCGGCTCGGTCCCCGACCCGGAGCTGCCCGTACTGAATCTCACGGAGCTGGGGGTGCTGCGCGGGGTGCGGGTGCTGGGCCCGGGCAGGGTCGAGGTCGAGCTGACGCCGACGTACACCGGCTGCCCGGCGATCGAGGCCATGTCCACGGACATCGAGCAGGTCCTGCACGAGCACGGGATACCGGACGTCTCGGTCCGCACCGTCCTCTCACCCGCCTGGTCCACGGACGACATCAGCGCCGAAGGCCGCCGCAAGCTCGCCGAGTTCGGCATCGCCCCGCCCCGCGCCCATGCCGCCGGCGGACCGGTGCCGGTGACCCTCTCGGTCCGCTGCCCGCACTGCGGCTCAATGGACACCGAGCTGCTGAGCCGGTTCTCCTCCACCGCGTGCAAGGCGCTGCGGCGCTGCGTCTCCTGCCGCGAACCGTTCGACCACTTCAAGGAGTTGTAGATGGCCCGGTTCCACCCGCTCCGCGTGGCGGCGGTCGACCGGCTCACCGACGACTCGGTGGCCGTGACCCTCGAAGTCCCCCCGGGGCTGCGCGAGGAGTACCGCTACACGCCGGGCCAGCACCTCGCCGTCCGGCTGGACGTCGACGACACCGACGTCCGCCGTACGTACTCGATCTGCTCACCGGTCCTCGGCCCCGACGCCCCCGCCGAACTGCGGGTGGGTGTGCGGCTGGTGGAGGGCGGCGAGTTCTCCACGTTCGCCCACAAGGAACTGGCGGCGGGCGACACCCTGCACGTGATGACACCGGCCGGGCGGTTCGTCCTCCGACCGGCCCCCGGTCACTACGCCGCGATCGTCGGCGGCAGCGGCATCACCCCGGTGCTGTCGATCGCCGGCACGCTCCTCGCGCAGACGCCGGACGCCCGGTTCTGCCTGATCCGCAGCGACCGCACCGCGGCCTCGACGATGTTCCTGGAGGAGGTCGCCGACCTCAAGGACCGCTATCCGGACCGGTTCCAGCTCGTGACCGTGCTGTCCCGGGAGGAGCAGCAGGCCGGCCTCGGCTCCGGGCGGCTGGACGAGGAGCGGCTCACCGGCCTGCTGTCCGCGCTGCTGCCGGTGGAATCCGTTACCGGCTGGTTCCTGTGCGGCCCGTACGGGCTGGTGCAGGGGGCCGAGCGGGCGCTGCGCGGGCTGGGCGTGGACCGCGGCCGTATCCACGAGGAGATCTTCCATGTGGACGACGGCGCCGCCCCCGCGCCGGTGGCCGCGACCGCCGTGCACAGCCGGGTGACCGCGAAGCTGGACGGCCGTTCGGGCACCTGGCCGGTTCAGGACGGCGAATCGCTGCTGGAGACCGTGCTGCGCAACCGGGCGGACGCCCCGTACGCCTGCAAGGGCGGGGTGTGCGGGACCTGCCGGGCCTTCCTGGTCTCCGGAGAGGTCCGGATGGACCGCAACTTCGCGCTGGAGGCGGAGGAGACCGAGGCAGGTTTCGTGCTGGCCTGCCAGTCCCACCCGACCACGGACGAAGTGGAGCTGGACTTCGACCGCTGAGGTTCCCTGCGGTTCCCTTTTCGTAGAACGTGTTCTATCTTGACGGCCCGTCAGGTCAGGACGGAACCGGGTGCGCGGGAGGGACAGCAGTGGACTTCACCTTCACCGAGGAGCAGCAAGCGGCCGTCGAGGCGGCGAAGGCGGTCTTCTCAGGCGTCGAGCCGGACAGCGTGCCCAGCCCCGCACTCACGCCGGGCGCGGTGGCCGACGACTTCGACCGCGCGCTGTGGGCCAGGCTGGCCGGCTCCGACCTGCTGAGCCTGGTCATCGCCCCCGAGCACGGCGGAGCCGGGCTCGACGCCACCGCGCTGTGCCTGGTGCTGCGCGAGTCCGCCAAGGTGCTCGCCCGGGTGCCGCTGCTGGAGCACTGCGCCGTCGCCATGGCCGTACAGGCCGCCGGAGACGCCGCACTGGCCGCGGAGATCCTCCCCCGCGCCGGACGCGGCGAGCTGGTGCTGACGGCCGCGGCCCACGGCCGTACCGGACACGACCCCGCCGAACTCGCCGTCACCGCACGGCAGGACGGCGCCGGCTGGGTGCTCGACGGGCTGCAGACGGGTGTGCCGTGGGCCCAGAGCGCCGACCTGATCGCCGTCCCCGCCCACACGGGTGCGGGGCGCGCCGTGCTGGCCCTGGTGCCCCGCGACCGGGAGGGCCTCTCCCTCGCCGACCAGGTGTCCACCAGCGGCGAGCGCTTCGCCGAGCTCGGTTTCGACTCCGTACGGATCGAGGGCCACCACCTCATCGACGCCGAGGGCGCCTGGGAGCGGCTGCGCGACCTGCT
Source organism: Streptomyces mabaensis (assembly GCF_053763515.1). Classification (NCBI taxonomy): domain Bacteria; kingdom Bacillati; phylum Actinomycetota; class Actinomycetes; order Kitasatosporales; family Streptomycetaceae; genus Streptomyces; species Streptomyces mabaensis. Next base: position 192,938 of record NZ_JBSOPZ010000003.1, on the reverse strand, counting down.
GACCACCGGCACATGCGCGCTGGCACTCGGCCTGGGCGAAGCGGTACTGCGCATGACCGGCGACTACACCGGCAAGCGCGAACAGTTCGGATTCCCGCTCGCCACCTTCCAGGCGGTCGCGGTGCAGGCCGCCGACCGCTACATCGACCTGCGCGCCATGGAGGTCACCCTCTGGCAGGCGGCCTGGCGGCTCGACAGCGGGGCAGGCGGACCGCTGCCCGTGGCGGGGGATGTGGCGGTGGCGAAGATCTGGGCGTCCGACGGTGTACGACGGGTCGTGCAGACGGCTCAGCATCTGCACGGCGGCTTCGGCGCGGACACCGAGTATCCGCTGCACCGCTACCACGCCTGGGCCAAGCAGCTGGAGCTGTCCCTCGGCTCGGCAGCGGCCCACGAGGAGGCGCTGGGCGACCTGCTGGCCGCCCACACCCTCGGCTGAGGCGTCGCGGGATCAGCGCGTCACAGGACGACCGCCGGGCCGCCCTTGTCCGTGACCATCGGGCGCCCGGCACCGTCCCAGGCGAGCATGCCACCGTCGACGTTCACCGCGTCGACGCCCTGCTGCAGCAGATACTGGGTGACCTGCGCGGACCGGCCACCGACCCGGCACATCACGTGGACGCGGCGGCCGTCGCCGGCTGCCTCCGTCACCTCACCGAAGCGCGCGACGAAGTCGCTCATCGGGACGTGCAGGGCGCCCTCGACATGCCCGGCCGCCCATTCGTCGTCCTCGCGGACATCCAGCACCAAGCCGTCGGCGGGCACCGCCGCGGCGTCCACTGCGGGGAGCGAGCCGAAATTCATGAGGTCACGCCTTCTCTCGTACGCCTGCAACCACTACCGAAAACCTAACCCACCAGCTTCGCCAGCTCCGCCTCACGCTCGGAGACCTGCGCGAGCAACTGCTCGGCGATCTCCTCCAGCAGCCGGTCCGGATCGTCGGGTGCCATCTTCAGCATCGCGCCGATCGCACTGGACTCCAGGTCCTGGGCGACCACCGTCAGCAGCTCCTTGCGCTGCGCCAGCCACTCCAGCCTCGCGTAGAGCTCCTCGCTCTCGGTCGGCCCGTGCCCCTCGGGAACCGGCCCCGCCGCCCACTCCTCGGCCAGCGACCTGAGCTGCGCCACGTCCCCACGGCCGTACGCGGCGTTGACGCGCACGATGAAATCGTCCCGGCGGGTCCGCTCCGCCTCGTCCTGCGCCAGGTCCGGATGCGCCTCCCGGACCAGTTCGCGGAAGAGCTTGCGGGCCTCCTCGCTCGGCCGGACCCGCTTGGGCGGCTGCACCTGCTGATCGGTGAGCATCGCCGCCGCCTCGGGCGAGAGTCCGTCGGAGTCGATCCAGTCGTGGAACAGCTCCTCCACACCCGGCATCGGCATCACCAGAGCCCGCAGGTCCTGAGCCTTGCGCAGATCCTCCGGATCACCGGTACGGGCGGCCCGCGCCTCCGCGATGAGCGCGTCCAGCTCGTCGAGCCGCGAGTACATCGGGCCAAGCTTCTGGTGATGAATCCGGGAGAAGTTCTCCACCTCGACCCGGAAGGTCTCCACCGCGATCTCGAACTCGATCAGCGCCTGCTCGGCCGCCCGCACGGCCTTCTCCAGCCGCGCCTCCGGCCGCTCGTCGTGCTGCCGCTCCCGGCGCTGCTCGTCGTCGTTCCGGGCGGTCGACGCCCCGGCAGGTTCCTGGCTCACCCGCCCAGCCTACGGGCGCTGCGGCCGCCGCCTCACCCCTGCCCGGTCACACCCCCTCCTCCGCCGCGATCCGGCCCGACCTGACGGCCGCGACCAAGTCGGCGTGATCCGCTTCCGTACGGTCCGCGTACGCCAAAGCGAACGCGGCCACCGCCTCGTCGAACTCGTCGTTCTTGCCGCAGTACCCGGCGATCAGCCGCGGATCGGCACTGTGCGCATGGGCCCGCGCCAGCAGTGCGCCGGTCATCCGCCCGTAGTCGTCGACCTGGTCGCCGGTCAGCGCCGCCGGGTCCACGCTGCCCTTGCGGTTCCTGAACTGCCGCACCTGGAACGGCCGCCCCTCCACCGTCGTCCAGCCCAGCAGGATGTCGCTGACGACCTGCATCCGCTTCTGCCCGAACACCACCCGGCGCCCCTCGTGCCCCGGTTCCGGGTTCTCGAAGCCCACGCCCGGCAGGTAAGGCAGCAGCGCCGAGGGCCGCGCCTCCTTGACCTGGAGCACCAGCGGCTCGCCCCGGTGGTCGATCAGCAGCACCACGTACGACCGCGTCCCCACACTGCCCGTCCCGACCACCCGGAACGCCACGTCGTGGATCGCGTACCGCGCGAGGAGCGGCAGCCGGTCCTTCTGGACGGTCTCCAGGTAGTCCCCCAGCGAGGCCGCCACCGCCGCTGCCTCCGCGTCGCCGACCCGCCGCAGCACGGGCAGCGCGTCCACGAAGCACCGCCCGCCGTCCGCCGCCGCCTCCGTCGACTTGGCGGCGAAGCGCGCACTGGTGTTGTTACGGGCCTTCTCGGCGACCCGCTCCAGCGTGCCCAGCAGGTCCCGGGCGTCCGTGTGCGAGACGAGCTCCTCGTCGGCGATGGCGTTCCACGCGTCCAGCGCGGGAAGCTTCGCCAGCAGCCGCATGGTCCTCCGGTACGCCCCTGCCGCGTCCAGGGCGGCGGCCCGGCAGACGTCCTCGGCCGCGCCCGCCACCCGGCCGGCCAGTACGAGCGAGGTCGCCAGCCGCTTGAGGTCCCATTCCCATGGTCCGAACACCGTCTCGTCGAAGTCGTTGAGGTCGATGACGAGCCGGTTGCGCGCGTCGCCGTACAACCCGAAGTTCGCCGCGTGCGCGTCGCCGCAGATCTGCGCGCCGATCCCGGTGACCGGCGTGCCCTGCAGGTCGTGGGCCATCAGTCCGGCCGCTCCGCGCAGGAACGCGAAAGGCGTCGCCGCCATCCTGCCCACCCGTATCGGAGTCAGCTCCGGCACCCGGCCCTGGTTCGACTCCTCCACGGCCCGCACCGCGTCCGGCCGGTCCCCGGGCAGCACCAGAGAACTGTGCGAGGCACGGGGGACGCGGGCCCGCAGCGCCTTGCCCTCGCTCCGCGGCGAACCCTCCGCCGTCCGCCGCGCGAAGCCGGGCACCCGGGGGAGGCGCTCGGCCTGCTCACGGTCGGCGGCCGGTGCCCGCAGGCCCACGCCCGCCCGGTCCGCCCGCCCGGCGTCGCCCGCAACCCGCCCGCCGTCGCCCGCCCGGCCAGCCACGCCCGCAACCCGCCCGCCGCCGCCCGCCCGGCCAGCCACGCCCGCCCGGTCGGACACGTCGGCCCCGCCCGCCCCTTCGATCTCACCCATCGGATGCCCCCGTCTCCGTACTGCATCAACATCGTCGGCAACTGCGAACGACCGTACCGCCGCCCGCCGATCACCGTCTGCCCCTGTGGACAACTCCGGAAGGCGCCCCGTCAGAGTCCCGCGTCAGAGTCCCGCGTCCCGCGCCAGCAGCGCCGCCTGCACCCGGTTCTGGCACTCCAGCTTCGCCAGGATCCGGCTGACATAGGTCTTCACGGTGGCCTCACTCATATGCAGCCGCTTGCCCGCCTCGGCATTGGACAGTCCCTCCCCGAGCAGCGCCAGCACCCCCCGCTCCCGCTCACTCAGGGCCGCGACCCGAGCCCTCGCCACCGCCGGCGACATCGAATGCCGCGCCTCCTCGCCCCGCGCCGCCGCCCGCCCCGAGACCAGCTGGTCCACCACGTGACGGGTCGCCCCGGGCGAGAGGTACGCGTCACCCGCGGCAGCCGCCCGTACCGCCTGGATCAGCTCGCCCGGCGCCGAGTCCTTCAGCAGAAACCCGGCACCCCCGTGCTCCAGCGCCCGCAGCACGTTCTCCCGCTCACCGAACGTCGTCAGGATCAGCACCGCCGCCGGCGAACTCCGCCGCAGTTCCGCCAGCGCCGTCAGCCCGTCCATCAGCGGCATCTGGATGTCCAGCAGCACCACGTCCGGCGCGTGCGAACGCACCAGCTCGACGGCCTCGCGCCCGTTCGCGGCCTCGGCGACCACCTCGATGGACGGGTCCGAGGTGAGGATCATCCGGATCCCCGCGCGGATGAGCGGTTCGTCGTCGGCGATCACGACTCTGACCGTCGGACCACCCGAACCCGGACCCGGACCCGTCACACGTACTCCCGCGCCTGCGCCTGAAGCGGACCGCTACCGCTTGACCTCATAAGCCTTCTTCTCGATCAGCTTGCCGTCCTTGAAGCAGAACCGGAACACCGGCTCGGTATCCAGGCTCGAGCCCGTCTCCGACGACATCAGGACCAGACACTCGGCACCCACCGGCTCCGCGGGCCCCTTCCCGCTCAGCCCGGTCGTCAGCACGGTGTCGCCCGACGGCAGCAGCTCCCGCACCTCCTCCTCGGACGTGCCGACCGCCACCTCGTCGTAGGAGGCCCGGTCGATCATGGCCTTGTCGAGCGAGCCGATCAGGAAGAACACCCCGAAACCGCCGACTATCGCCAGCAGCACCAGCGCCGCCACCGCGATCCCGCAGCCCAGCGCGACCCCGCCCGACCTGTTCCTGCCGCCCATCCCGAACTCCCTCTGTGAACCCGCCCAGTCGATGACCGGACCACCGTCCCCGAGAGAGACCGGCTGCGACTGCTGCCGGAAGTCGTCGGCGGCAGCGACGAACGTCGCGCCTTCCGGCCCGTACGGCAGGACGCCCGCCACCCGGAAGCCCCCGCCCTCCACCTCCCCGGCATGCACCATGCCGCCCACCAGCCGCGCCCGCTCGCGCAGCCCGGTCAGCCCCTGCCCGCCACTGACCACCTCGCCGTCCACGGAACCCGCCGGCCCGTTGGCGATCTCCACCACCAGCGAATCCGGCTCCCAGCGCAGCTCCACGGTGATCGCTGCGCCCGGCGCGTGCTTGTACGCGTTGGTCAGCGCCTCCTGCACGATCCGGTACGCGGCATGGTCACAGGCCGCCGCGAGCGGCCGCGCCTCCCCCGCACACCGCAGCTCCACCTCGGTCCCGGCCGCCCGGGACGCCTCCACCAGCCCGGCGACCCCGGCCACGCCACGCGCCGCCGGCTGCGCGTCGTCCGTACGTACCGGCCCCTCCACCCCGTCCCGCAGAATGCCGACCACCTCACGCAGCTCGTGCATCGCGGAGACCGAAGCACCCCGCAGCACCCCGACCGCCTCCCGCTGGCGGTCGGTCAGCGCCGGGTCCACCTCCAGCGCCCCGGTGTGCACGGAGATCAGCGCGAGCTGGTGGCCGAGGCTGTCGTGCATGTCCTGCGCGATCCGCTGCCGCTCCCGCAGCCGCGCCTGGCCGGCCACCATCTCCCGCTCGCGCAGCAGCTGCGCGTTGCGTTCCTGCAGGGTGTGCAGCAGGGTGCGGCGCTGCGACCAGTACCGGCTGACCAGACCCGGCATGACCGTCGTCACCAGGAAGAACAGCGAGGCGAACAGCGCCGCGGCGACCGGCTGCGGCCCCGGCCAGTTGTCCACCGCCATGACCCCGACATAGAGGACGTACGAAGCGGTGAACGCGGCCAGCGCCTGCCCCACCCCGACGATCCTGCGCCCCGCCGACCAGCCGGCCAGCACCAGCAGCGGCGCGAGCCCCTCCAGCACCCCGCCGAGCGCGCCGGACACGATCAGCACACTCGCGGGCAGCCTGCGCCGCAGCAGCGACAGCGCCGCCACGCCCAGCGCCACGCCTACCGTCCGCGGGCCGGAGCTGCCCACGATGTCCTCGAGGCCGGCCGCCATCAGCGCCAGTACGACAGCCAGCACCGCCTCGCCGGCGATCCGGCGCCCGGACCACAGCTCGGGCGGCGCCAGCCAGTTCCATCCGGTCCGTACCTTCGCCATCACATGCACGCAACGACCCTAGGGAACCGGCCCGGATGCCCGCGTCCCCCTTTCGTCTCACCCCGTACAACGAAAGTCGCACCGCGGCCCACCGCCGCCCCGGGAACGCCCGGCACGATACAAAGAAGCAATGACCGAACGCGCGCAGCACACGGAGGGAATGGCCGACGTCGACGCGGTCACCCGCGCGGTACTGACCGCCTCCAGACTGCTGGTCGCCGTGTCCGCGCGGTCCCTGGCCGCCGTCGAGGACAGCGTCACCCTCCCGCAGTTCAGGCTGCTCGTCGTGCTGTCCACCCACGGCTCGGCCAAGCTCGTGGAGCTCGCGGAACGGCTCGGCGTGAATCCGTCCACCGCGATGCGCATGCTGGACCGGCTGATCGCGGCCGGCCTCGCGGACCGTCAGGTCAACCCCGGCAACCGCCGGGAGACCGTACTGCGGCTGACCGCCGAGGGCCGGCGCGTGGTCGAGGACGTCACCACCCGACGCCGCAAGGAGATCGCCGCGATCGTCGAGCGCATCGATCCCCGGCAGCGGGAGTCCCTGATCGGCGCGCTGAACGCCTTCACCGAAGCGGGGGGCGAGCCGGCCGCTCCGGAGAGGGACGGCGACATCTACCCGCTCGGCTGGTCGGACCAGCCACCATCCCGGGCCCGCTGACCCGAGCGCGGCGAACACCACCACTCGCAGGTACAACGACAACGGCAACAAGAAACGGGCCCCCGCGAGCGACTTTCGTCACTTGCGGGGACCCGTTTCATTTTGTGCGCGAGGGGGGATTTGAACCCCCACGTCCCGAAGGACACTGGCACCTGAAGCCAGCGCGTCTGCCGTTCCGCCACTCGCGCATGAGTGGTGTTGCTGGACTCTCCCACTGGTTTGTGCGAGCGCCTGGCGACATCCGGAAGATTAGCACGCTGGCGAGGGTGGATTCACATCCGTTTCCGGGCACCCGTCACTACACCCCGCCCGGCCGGAGACCGTCCCGGGTGCGGGACACTGTCCTTGGGCCGCCTCTACGATCCCTAGTGAGGACCAACACTCCTCCACAGGGCAGACAAGGGGAACCAGCCGATTTCCCGACGCGTGGATACGATCAGTAAGCAGTACCAGGACGGCAACGACGGAGGAGGTGCCTCATGGGAGTCCTGAAGAAGTTCGAGCAGCGACTCGAAGGTCTGGTCAACGGCACCTTCGCCAAGGTGTTCAAGTCCGAGGTCCAGCCCGTCGAGATCGCCGGCGCCCTGCAGCGCGAGTGCGACAACAACGCGACGATCTGGAACCGCGAGCGGACCGTGGTCCCCAACGACTTCATCGTCGAACTCTCCGCCCCGGACTTCGAGCGCCTGAGCCCCTACTCCGGCCAGCTCGGCGACGAACTGTCCGGCCTGGTCCGCGACTACGCCAAGCAGCAGCGGTACACCTTCATGGGACCCATCAAGGTCCACCTGGAGAAGGCCGACGACCTCGACACCGGCCTCTACCGGGTCCGCAGTCGCACGCTCGCCTCCAGCACCGACCAGCAGAGCCCCGAGCGCGCTTCCGCCGCCCCAGCCGCAGGCCGGCGCGGCGGCTACGGGTACCCGCCGGCCGGCGCACCGCCCATGCCCGCGGCGCCACCGCCGGGCGGCGCACGCCCGGCCACCGCGGCCCCGGACCGACGGCCCGGCGCCCCCGGGCCCATGCCCGGCACCCAAGTGCGACGCTGGATCGAGATCAACGGCACCCGCCATCAGATCTCCCGCCCGACGCTGGTGCTGGGCCGCAGCACCGAAGCCGACGTGCGGATCGACGACCCCGGCGTATCCCGCCGGCACTGTGAGATCCGGACCGGAACGCCCTCGACGATCCAGGATCTCGGGTCTACCAACGGCATCGTGGTAGACGGGCAGCACACCACCCGCGCTACGCTCCGCGACGGCTCGCGGATCGTCGTGGGCAGTACCACCATCGTTTTCCGGCAAGCCGAAGGGTGAAGCGGGGGCAATGTCAGAGCTGACCCTGACGGTCATGCGGCTAGGTTTCCTGGCCGTACTGTGGCTGTTCGTCATCGTGGCCGTACAGGTCATCCGCAGCGACCTGTTCGGTACGAGAGTGACCCAGCGCGGCTCACGCCGCAACGCGGAGAACCGCACGCAGCAGCAGGGCCGGCAGCAAGCCGCGCCCCCGCAGCAGCGCCAGCGCCGCGGGGCACCCACCAAACTCGTCGTGTCCGAGGGCTCCCTCACCGGCACCACGGTCGCCCTCCAGGGCCAGACCATCTCGCTGGGCCGGGCGCACGACTCCACGATCGTGCTGGACGACGACTACGCCTCCAGCAGGCATGCCAGGATCTACCCGGACCGGGACGGCCAGTGGATCGTCGAGGATCTCGGGTCCACCAACGGCACGTATCTCGACCGGACCCGACTCACCACCCCGACCCCCATTCCGCTGGGCTCGCCGATCCGCATCGGCAAGACCGTCATCGAGCTGCGGAAGTAGTACGACAATGAGCGAGCGGAGCGAGCGAGCCGCGGCGGTCCCCACAGCGGACCCGAGCGCGCTCCCGACCGGAGGGTGGGCAGTGTGGCTCGAGACCGGTTGTACCCGGATTCGACCGGGGAGGTGCGCATGAGTCTGTCCCTGCGCTTCGCCGCCGGATCGCACAAGGGCATGATCCGCGAGGGCAACGAGGACTCCGGCTACGCCGGCCCGCGTCTCCTCGCCATCGCCGACGGCATGGGGGGCCAGGCCGCCGGCGAGGTCGCCAGCTCGGAGGTGATCTCCACCCTCGTGCAGCTCGACGACGACGTACCCGGCTCGGACATCCTCACCTCGCTCGGCACCGCGGTGCAGCGCGCCAACGACCAGCTGCGCGTGATGGTCGAGGAGGACCCGCAGCTCGAAGGCATGGGCACCACCCTGACCGCCCTGCTGTGGACCGGCCAGCGGCTCGGCCTCGTCCACGTCGGCGACTCCCGGGCGTACCTCCTGCGCGACGGCGTACTCACCCAGATCACCCAGGACCACACCTGGGTGCAGCGCCTCGTCGACGAAGGCCGCATCACCGAGGAAGAAGCCACCACCCACCCGCAGCGCTCCCTGCTGATGCGCGCGCTGGGCAGCGGCGAACACGTCGAACCCGACCTCTCCATCCGCGAGGTCCGCGCCGGCGACCGCTACCTCATCTGCTCCGACGGACTCTCCGGGGTCGTCAGCCATCAGACGATGGAGGACACCCTCGCCAGCTACCAGGGCCCCCAGGAGACCGTCCAGGAGCTCATCCAGCTCGCCCTGCGCGGCGGCGGCCCCGACAACATCACCTGCATCGTCGCCGACGTCCTCGACGTCGACGGCAGCGACACCCTGGCGGGACAGCTCAGCGACACCCCCGTCGTCGTCGGCGCGGTCGCCGAGAACCAGCACCAGCTGAACGACGGCAACGCCATGCAGACCCCCGCCGGCCGCGCCGCCGGCCTCGGCCGGCCCGGACCCCCGCAGCCCCCCGCGGGCGGCTTCGGCCCCCCCGGCAGCGGCGACGACATGGACTACGGAGCGCCCGACAGCGCCTTCGGCGCGTACACCGACGAGGACTTCGTCAAGCCGCGCGGCGGCCGCAAGTGGTTCAAGAGATCGTTCTTCCTGGTCCTCGCACTCGCCGTCATCGGCGGCGGCATGTACGGCGGCTGGCGCTGGACCCAGACCCAGTACTACGTCGGCGTCAACGACGAGCACGTCGCGCTCTACCAGGGCATCAGCCAGGACCTGGCGTGGGTCAGCCTGTCGACGGTCCAGAAGGACCACCCCGAGATCGAACTCAAGTACCTGCCGCCCTTCAAGCGCAAGCAGGTCGAGGCGACCATCAGCGAGGGCAGCCTCGGCGACGCCCGCGCGAAGATCCAGGAACTCTCCACCCAGGCCGCCGCCTGCAAGAAGGACGAGCAGCGCCGCAAGGCCGAACAGGAGATCAGCAAGCCGAAGGACCAGGCCGCCGAGGGCGAGGGCCAGGCCGGCGGCACGACCGGCATCCCCGAGAGCCAGTCCGCGAAGAACCCGACCGAAGCAACCCCCACACCCGGTCCCAGCCTCTCCGAGGAAGAGAAGAAGCTGGTCCCGCTGTGCGGTAAGCAGTAAGAGCCGTAGGGGGCCTTCAGCACCATGAGCGTTGTCACCAACACGACCACGATCGGCGCGATCGACGCACCGAGCCGACGCAACACCGAGCTCATCCTGCTCGCGTTCGCCGTCGTCATCCCGGTCTTCGCGTACGCCAACGTCGGCCTGGCCATGACCGGCGAGATGCCGATCGGCATGATCGGCTACGGCCTCGGGCTCGGCGTGCTCGCCGGGATCGCCCACCTCGTGGTGCGCAAGTTCGCCAAGTACGCCGACCCGCTGCTGCTGCCCCTGGCCACCCTCCTCAACGGGCTCGGCCTCGTACTGATCTGGCGCCTGGACCAGTCGCCGCGGCTGATCCGCAGAGCCGAGACCCTCTTCAAGTCGTTCAGTCCCGACGCCCCCAAACAGCTGCTGTACTCCGCTGTGGGCATCGCCCTGCTCGTCGCCGTGCTGCTGCTGCTGAAGGACCACCGGATCCTGCAGCGCTACACCTACATCTCCATGGCCGTGGCGCTGGTCCTGCTGATCCTGCCGATGTTCTTCCCCGCGGTGAACGGCGCCAAGATCTGGATCAGTCTCGGCCCCTTCTCCATCCAGCCCGGCGAGTTCGCGAAGATCATCATCGCCGTGTTCTTCTCCGGCTACCTGATGGTCAAGAGAGACGCCCTCGCGCTGGCCAGCCGCCGCTTCATGGGCCTGTACCTGCCCCGTGGGCGCGACCTCGGCCCCATCCTCGTGGTGTGGGCGATGTCCATCCTGATCCTCGTCTTCGAGACCGACCTGGGCACCTCGCTGCTCTTCTTCGGCCTCTTCGTGATCATGCTGTACGTCGCCACCGAGCGGACCAGCTGGATCGTCTTCGGTCTGCTGATGTCCGCGATCGGCGCGGTCGGCGTGGCCACCTTCGAACCGCACGTCCAGCAGCGCGTCGACTTCTGGCTCAACCCCTTCGCCGAGGAGACCCTCGCCCAGAGCGACCAGATCGCCCAGGCCCTGATGTCCTTCGGCTCCGGCGGCGTCCTCGGCACCGGCCTCGGCCAGGGCAACTCCGACCTCATCGGCTTCGCCGCCAACTCCGACTTCATCCTCTCCACCGTCGGCGAGGAGTTCGGCCTCGCCGGAACGATGGCCTTCCTGATGATCTACGGCCTGATCGTCGAGCGGGGCGTACGCACCGCACTCGCCGCCCGCGACCCCTTCGGCAAGCTCCTCGCCATCGGCCTCTCCGGAGCCTTCGCCATCCAGGTCTTCGTCGTCGCCGGCGGCGTGATGGGGCTCATCCCGCTGACCGGTATGACGATGCCCTTCGTGGCCGCCGGCGGCTCGTCCGTGATCGCGAACTGGGCCCTGATCGGCATCCTGATCCGCATCAGCGACACCGCGCGCCGACCCGCGCCGGCCCCCGCCCCGTCCCCCGACGCCGAGATGACCCAGGTGGTCCGACCGTGAACAAGCCCCTGCGCCGGATCGCGATCTTCTGTGGGCTCCTCGTCCTCGCGCTGCTGATCCGTACAAACTGGCTCCAGTACGTCCAGGCCGAAGAACTCAGCACCCACGAGAAGAACCGCCGCGTCCAGATCGAGCAGTACGCCCACGAGCGCGGCAACATCATCGTCGAGGGCAAGCCCATCACCGGGTCCATCGTCACCAACGGCAGCGACTTCAAGTACAAACGCACCTACAAGGACGGCCCCATGTGGGCCCCCGTCACCGGCTACGCCTCGCAGGCCTTCGGCTCCAACCAGCTCGAATCCCTCGAGGACGGCATCCTCACCGGCAACGACGACCGGCTCTTCTTCGACCGCACGGTCGGCATGTTCACCGGCGAGAAGAAGCAGGGCGGCAACGTCGTCACCACCCTCAACGCCGCCGCGCAGGAAGCCGCGTTCAAGGGCCTCGGCGACAAGAAGGGCGCCGTCGCCGCCCTCGACCCGCAGACCGGCGCCATCCTCGCCCTGGCCAGCACCCCGTCGTACGACCCGTCCAGCTTCGCCGGCAACTCCAAGACCGACGAGAAGAACTGGGTCGCCCTCAAGGACGGCAAGGACAAGGCACTCGTCAACCGCGCGCTCCGCGAGACCTACCCGCCCGGCTCCACCTTCAAGGTCCTCACCGCCGCCGCCGCCCTGGAGAACGGCAAGGTCACGGACATCAACGCGCCGACCGACACCCCCGATCCGTACATCCTGCCCAACACCCGGACCGAGATGGTCAACCACGCCAGCGGCTGTGAGAACGCCAGCCTCATGCAGGCCATGAAGGTCTCCTGCAACTCCGTCTTCGCCAAGCTCGGCGACGACGTCACGCGGGACAAGATGGTCGAGACCGCCGAGAAGTTCGGCTTCAACAACCCGAAGATCGACACCCCGGTCCGCGCCTTCGCCTCCGTCTACGACACGCAGATGGACCGCCCGGGCAACGCGCTCTCCTCCATCGGCCAGTTCAACACCGCCGCGACCCCGCTGCAGATGGCCATGGTCACCGCCGCCATCGCCAACGACGGCAAGCTGATGAAGCCGTACATGGTCGACCACGTAGCCGCGCCGAACCTGGACATCCTGGAGAGGCACGATCCGGAGGAGATGAGCCGGCCGCTCTCGCAGGAGAACGCCCAGAAGATCCAGCAGATGATGGAGACCGTCGTCGAGTCCGGCACCGGCACCAGGGCGCAGATCAACGACGTCAAGGTCGGCGGCAAGACCGGCACCGCCCAGCACGGCGAGAACAACAGCAAGAACCCGTACGCGTGGTTCATCTCCTACGCCAAGACCGCCGACGGCTCCCCGGTCGCCGTCGCGGTCGTGGTCGAGGACGGCGCGGCCGTGCGCGACGACATCTCCGGCGGCGGACTCGCCGCGCCCATCGCGCGCAACGTGATGAAAGCGGTACTCGACAGCGGGAAGTGACACGTCTCACATCCGGGGCCTGTCCGGCCACGTAGTGGTACCGGTCGGATATCAGCCGCCGCTCACGGACGGATCAGCTTCGCGGGGCCGGTAGCCTTTGCGCGAACAGCACACCGCCGGACCACACACGGGTGCGGTCGGGACTGACGGAGAGGGCTGGAACAGTTATGGAAGAGCCGCGTCGCCTCGGCGGCCGGTACGAGCTGGGCTCGGTGCTCGGCCGTGGTGGCATGGCCGAGGTCTACCTCGCACACGACACCCGGCTCGGCCGCACCGTCGCCGTGAAGACGCTGCGGGCGGACCTCGCCCGTGACCCGTCCTTCCAAGCCCGGTTCCGCCGGGAGGCCCAGTCGGCCGCCTCGCTCAACCACCCGGCGATCGTCGCCGTCTACGACACCGGCGAGGACTACGTCGACAACGTCTCCATCCCGTACATCGTGATGGAGTACGTCGACGGGTCCACCCTGCGTGAGCTGCTGCACTCCGGCCGCAAACTGCTGCCCGAGCGCACCCTGGAGATGACCATCGGCATCCTCCAGGCGCTGGAGTACTCGCACCGCAACGGCATCGTCCACCGCGACATCAAGCCCGCGAACGTCATGCTGACGCGCACCGGCCAGGTCAAGGTCATGGACTTCGGCATCGCCCGCGCCATGGGCGACTCCGGCATGACCATGACGCAGACCGCGGCGGTCATCGGCACCGCGCAGTACCTCTCGCCCGAGCAGGCCAAGGGCGAGCAGGTCGACGCCAGGTCCGACCTGTACTCCACCGGCTGCCTCCTGTACGAGCTGCTGACCGTCCGGCCGCCGTTCGTCGGCGACTCACCGGTCGCGGTCGCGTACCAGCACGTACGGGAAGAGCCGCAGCCGCCCAGCAACTTCGACCCCGAGATCACGCCCGAAATGGACGCGATCGTGCTGAAGGCGCTGGTCAAGGACCCGGACTACCGCTACCAGTCGGCGGACGAGATGCGCGCCGACATCGAGGCGTGCCTCGACGGCCAGCCGGTCGCCGCCACCGCGGCGATGGGCGCGGCCGGGTACGGCGGCTACGACGGCTACAACGCCGACCAGCCCACCACCGCCCTGCGCTCCGCGGACCCGCAGCAGACATCGATGCTGCCGCCGATGAGCCCCGACGACGGCGGCTACGGCTACGACGACCGCAACGGCGGGCGTCGCCAGGACCGGCAGCAGAAGAAGTCCAACGCCTCCACGATCCTCCTGGTGGCGGCGGGCATCCTCGTGCTCGTCGGCGCCATCCTGATCGGCCGCTCGCTCTTCGGAGGCGACGGCGGGGACAACCGCTCCGCCGTACCGCAGCTGGTCGGCGAGACCTTCGCGGACGCCGAGAAACAGGTCGGCAATGTGGGCCTCAAGGTCTCCCTCGCCAGGCAGGAACCCTGCGAGGAACAGCCCAAGGGCAAGATCTGCAGCCAGGACCCGGCCGGCGGCACCCAGCTCGCCGAGGGCGAGACCATTTCGGTGGTCGTCTCCACCGGCGCGCCGAAGGTCGCGGTCCCGGACGTCCAGGGCCTGTCGTTCGACGAGGCCAAGAAGCAGCTCGAGGACAAGGGCTTCAAGGTCGACCGGAAGTCCGAGGTGTCCGACCGCACGCCCGGCACGGTGATCAACCAGAACCCGAAGGGCGACACCTCGGTCCAGAAGGGCACGGAGATCACCCTCACCGTCGCCAAGGAAGCCGCCAAGGCCCAGGTGCCCGATCTCACGGGCAAGAACGCCGACCAGGCCAAGCAGGCCCTGGAGGCGGTGGGACTCGCGCTCGGCAGCACGACCGAGGTCGACTCGGCGTCCCCGCCCGGCACGGTCGTCCAGCAGAGCATCCAGCCGGGCACCGAGGCGACGGCCGGCTCGACGGTGAACATCCAGATCGCCAAGGCGGCCCAGCAGCCGGTCACGGTGCCGCAGGAACTCTTCGGCAAGACCGTCGCCGAGGCACGGCAGCTGCTGCAGCAGCAGGGGCTCCAGCTCGGCAACATCGACGGTCCGCAGGAAGAGGACGCCAGGGTGATCAGCAGCGAGCCCGGCTTCGGCCAGCCGGTTCAGCCGGGCCAGTCGGTCAACGTCAAGACGATCGGCGGCCAGGGCGGCGACGGCGGCCGAAACGGCGGAGGCGGAGGCCTCATCGGCGGCGGCGACAACGACTGACCGCCCCGCACGGCAGTTGCGAGAGGCCCCGGCACCCTGATGGGTGCCGGGGCCTTCCGCATCCCCTGCGCCAGAGTGCACAAAAAGCCGAATGCCGATCGTGTCTTCATATGTCCCCACTCGTTAGCCCGGATAGGGGTGGGGTGTCGGACTCTGCCCAGGCCAGGCGGCCACTACGCGAGTAGAGGGGCAGAGCATGATCAACGAGTCGGTACTGCTGGAGTCCAGGAGCCTGCGCGAGAGCGTGGTCGACAGGACGGACACGCTCGACCGCGTCAAGGCGCTGTCCCTGCTGCCGGACGGCATGCATGTGACGACGGCCATGGTGGCGGCGTACTTCGAGGTGACGGTGAAGACTCTTGAGTCCGTGGTGGAAGACCATAGAGATGAACTGCGGGTCAGCGGCTACCGCGTTCTCACCGGATCACAACTGACCCTCTTCAAGGGGGTCAGTGGGATTCAGTCGCGGTCCAAGGCGCTCGCCCTCTTCTCCCGACGCGCCGTCCTGAACGTCGCCATGCTGCTCCGCGACAGCGAAGTCGCACGTCAGGTGCGTACGTACCTCCTCGACGCCGAGTACATCGCCCGTACTCAGCCTGTGGATAACTCTGTCCACAGGGATCACGAATCGCTCGACGAACACATCGACCAACGCATCACGCACATCCTCGGCAAGACCGTCGTCCCCATGTTCAACGCCCTTATCGAGACGTCCGGGGAGCATCGGAGGGAACTCATCACCCTCCGGGAAGACGTCCAGCGCGTCGAGCGCAAGCTCTGTCAGCATCACGAACGCCTGCGTCGGCTGGAAGGCCCGCGAGAGGACCGGCCATTCGCCGGAGTGATGGCGGCCATGGACGCCATGAACGGGCAGGAATTCGAGGAACACGTCGCCGGGCTGCTACGCCGCGACCGCTGCACCGATGTCATCGTCCGGGGCGGACACGGAGATCGCGGCGTGGACATCACCGGCCGCACCGCCGACAACCGACGGCTCGTCGTGCAATGCAAGCGCTTCTCGCCGTTCAATTCGGTGACAAGCCCTGACGTGCAGAAGTTCCTCGGCGCCGCCAAGGTCCTCCACAAGGCAGACGTCGCGCTCTATGTGGCGACGTGTCCCTTCACCCGCGAGGCAATGCACATCGCCGCGGAGGGCGGTGTCACCGCCGTACACCGCGGCTTGCTGGAGGCCTGGAGCGCGGGGACA
This sequence comes from Streptomyces mabaensis, assembly GCF_053763515.1. Lineage (NCBI taxonomy): Bacteria > Bacillati > Actinomycetota > Actinomycetes > Kitasatosporales > Streptomycetaceae > Streptomyces > Streptomyces mabaensis. The sequence goes on along the minus strand of NZ_JBSOPZ010000003.1, from coordinate 176,699 downwards.
GAGCTGCAAGTTCTCGGCTAGCCCGCGCACCCAGAAGCCCGAAGTCGCAAGGAGTAGTTGCGGCTTCGGGCCCAGGCACAGAACCTAGCGCAGCTCCGCCGGCGGCGTACGCTTCGCGTCCACCTTCTCCGTGCGCTCCAGCTGCCCCCACACCACGTACCGGTGCTTCGACGTGTACACCGGCGTGCAGGTCGTCAGCGTGATGTACCGGCCCGGTTTCGTCTTGCCCGACTCCTTCGGGACCGCGTTCAGGACGCCCACGTTGTACTTCGACGTCTCCGGCAGCGCCGCGTAGACCTTGTAGACGTACCAGAGGTCCTTCGTCTCGAAGACGATCGAGTCGCCGTTCCTCAGCTTGTCGATGTTGTGGAACTTCGCCCCGTGCCCGTCGCGGTGCGCCGCCAGGGAGAAGTTGCCCTGCTTGTCCCAGGGGAGTGCCGACTTCACCGGGTCCGTGTAGTAACCGGCGATACCGGCGTTCAGCGCCTTGGTACCGGTACCCCGCTTGACCAGCACCTCGCCGTTGTCCATCGCCGGCACGTGCAGGAAGCCGATGCCGTCCTTGGTGTCCAGCGCGCCCGGGCCGCTGCTCGACCAGCTGTCGCGCACCTCGTCACCCTGCTTCGACGCCTCACGGTCCGCGAGAACGTTCGTCCACCACAGCGAGTAGGCGACGAAGAGCCCGAGCACCAGACCGGCCGTGATGAGAAGTTCGCCGAAGACACTGATGACGCCGGCGATCCGGCTGCGCGCACGTGCCACTGCACCTGTTCCTGTCTCGTCCTGTCCAGAAGTTTCAGCCTCTCGCCTCAGCCGACGAGTGCGTCCGGTTTGCCCTTGCTGCGCGGCCGCTCCTCCACCATCTTCCCCCAGACGATCATCCGATAAGTACTGGTGAACTCCGGCGTACACGTCGTCAGCGTGATGTACCGGCCCGGACCGGTGAACCCGGAGCCCTCCGGCACCGGGGCGATGACGCTCACGTTCGACGGCGGAGTCTGCGGCAGGATGCTCGCCATCTCGTACGTGTAGAACGTGTCCTGCGTCTCCACGACGATCGCGTCACCCGGTTGGAGCCGGTTGATGTAGCGGAACGGTTCGCCATGCGTGTTGCGGTGCCCGGCGACCGCGAAGTTGCCCCGCTTCTCCGACGGCATCGCCGTCTTCAGCTTGCCCTCGGCGTAGTGCCCGACCATGCCCCGGTCCAGCACGTTGTGCTTGTCGATGCCCTCGGCGATCGGGACCTTCACATCGAGCCTGGGGATGTACATGATGGCGAACCCTTGACCGGGCTCGAACGCCCCGGCCTTGCGCCCCTTCGCCCAGCCGTCCTGCAGAGTGCTGGCCGCCCCGTTCGCCTGCCGCTCGGCCAGCACGTTCGTGTACCAGAGCTGGTAGGTGACGAACAGCAGCATCAGCACCCCGAGGGTGATGAACACCTCACCGACCACGCGGCTCGCGACGACAGCCGGGCTGTCCTTGCGCGCCCGCGCCGCCCGCCTGGCCTCCAGACGCGTCGTGGGGGCCGCGGGAGGGTCCTCGGCAGGCTCAGCCCGTCCACCGCCGCGCTTGGCCGCCCTGCGGCGCTCGGCGCGCCCTCCGGTACGCGGGGCCGCCTCCGGTTCCACCACGCGTCGGGTATCGGCCGTACGCAGCGCCACCGTCTCGTCGTCCCGCACAGGCGCGACGGGCGCGGGCGGCGGCTTCGGCTGCGGTGCCTGCTGCGGTGCCTGCTGCGGCTGGCCGTACCAGTCCTCCTGGTAGCCCTGCGGGTCGTACCACTCCGCCGTCTCCGGTGCCTCCGCCATCTCCGCCCCCGCCGACGGCAGGTTCCCGGCCCGGAACCACGGCGACGCGTGCTGCCCCGGCAGCGGATCGTTCAGCGGGTCGGCCAGCTCGTCCACCGCCGCCTCGAACGTACCGGCGGCCTCGTACGAACCCTTCTCGTACGAGGCGTCGTAGCCGGAATCCCGCTCGGGGCGGAGTGCGGTCACGCGACAGCCTTGCCCACCACCGGCGCAAGTCCCGCCGACCGCTCGACAGCCCCCGGATCCCCGCACTGCACCAGCCAGTTGGCCAGCATCAGATGCCCGTGCTCGGTGAGCACCGACTCCGGATGGAACTGCACGCCCTCCACCGCGAGATCACGGTGCCGCAGCCCCATGATGATCCCGTCGGCCGTCCGCGCGGTGACCTCCAGCTCCGCCGGAACCGTCTCCGGCTCCGCGGCGAGCGAGTGGTACCGCGTCGCCGTGAACGGCGACGGCAGCCCGGCGAACACGCCCTGGCCGCCATGCGTCACCAGCGACGTCTTGCCGTGCAGCAGCTCGGGAGCGCGGTCCACCACACCCCCGTACGCGACCGCCATCGACTGCATCCCGAGGCAGACGCCGAACACCGGCACCCCGGTGTCCGCGCAGTGGCGGACCATGTCCACGCAGACCCCGGCCTGCTCGGGCGTGCCGGGCCCGGGCGACAGCAGCACGCCGTCGAAGCCGTCCTGGGCATGCCCGAGGCCGACCTCGTCGTTGCGCACGACCTCGCACTCGGCGCCCAGCTGATACAGGTACTGGACCAGGTTGAAGACGAAGCTGTCGTAGTTGTCGACGACCAGAATGCGTGCACTCATCGCGCGGTCCCCGCCCCCTCGTCGACGGTCACATCGTTGAACGGAAGCAGCGGCTCCGCCCACGGGAAGACGTACTGGAAAAGCACAAAGACCACCGCGAGGATCAGCGCGAGCGACACAGCGGTCCTCACCCACGCGTTGCCCGGCAGATGCCGCCAGATCCAGCCGTACATGCTGTCCCTTCCGATCGGTACGGCACCAGACTAAAGGGCTGCGGCGGGGGCTGGTGGGTCAGCTGCGCAATGCCTCCGGCTCGCCGTCCGCGACCGGCCGGGTGGCGTCGAGATGCGCCCAGGCGATCAGCCGGTGGCTGTGCCCCCACTCGGGCTCGCAGGTCGTCAGCGTCAGATAGCGGCCGGGACCGTCGAAACCCGCCGCGTCCCTGTCGAACGGCCGGGGCACCGGATCGATCACGCCGACATCGCCCGGCAGCGTCCGGTACGGCTTCCTGACGATCCGGTACGTGAACCAGGTCGTCCCGTCCGTCAGCACCACCGCGTCGCCGGGCCGCAGCCTCGGAAAGTCCTTGAACGGGTCCCCGTACGTACGCCGGTGCCCCGCCACCGAGAAGTTCCCCGTCTCACCCAGCCGCGCGGTGCGGGCGTAGTGCCCCAGGCCCTTCTTGAGCGTGCCGGCCGCGGTGCCCTCCAGGACGGGCTTGTGCCACCGGTCACCGAAGCGCGGGATGTACATGACGGCGAACGGCCTGCCCTCCTGGTACGGCGGCTGCGCGGCCGGCCCGGCCGGCTGCGGCGGCCTCTCACCCGTACCGGCCGGCACCGGCGCCTGCTCCCACCGCTCCTGGAGCCTGCCGATCTCGCCGTCCATCGCGGTGTCGGCCTTGAGCCCCGTCCAGAACAGCACGTACGCCACGAACAGCACGATCAGCGTGCCGACGGTGATGCACACCTCGCTGAAGGTCCGGACGACCAGACGCACGGCCACCGTGGTGCTGGCGCTCCTCGTGCTCACCGGCCGTTCCCTCCCCAGGGGCTACCGCACAGGCTTCGCGTAGTGGAGATCCACTGTGCCCGAGTAGCCGGGAAGAGTCACCGCCTCGTGGTCGTCGACTTTCCAGCCGAGGCCGTAGGCGTTGACGTACAGCTGGTAGTTCTGGATCGCCGGGGAGGCAGCCAGCGCCCGCTTGAGATCCGCCGGATCACCGACGGCCGTCACCTTGTACGGCGGCGAGTAGACCCGGCCCTGCAGGATCAGGGTGTTGCCGACGCAGCGCACCGCGCTGGTGGAGATCAGCCGCTGGTCCATCACCCGGATGCCCTTGGCGCCGCCCTCCCACAGGGCATTGACGACGGCCTGGAGGTCCTGCTGGTGGATGACCAGGTCGTTGGGCTGGGGCTCGGGCACATTGGGGATACGGGCGGTGGCGTTCGGCGGGGCGTCGTTGAGGGTGACCGACACCGCCTCGCCGGACAGCGGCTCGGTGCCGGCCGCGCGCTGCAGGGCCCTGAGCTTGGCGTCCTCGGCCTTCGTACTGCCGTCGTCGCGTTCGGCGAGGGCGTCGACGTCCTCGCGCACCGATCCGGCGGACTCCTCCAGCGCCGCGTTGTTCTCGCTGCGCTCCCGGATGAGATCGGAGAGCTTCAGCAGGGAGGCGTCGGTGCGGATGTCCGTACCCTTGGAGGTGTTGAAGCTGGTGACGAAGATGAGGCCGGCGAGGGCGAAAACCGCAGCTGTCAGCAGCCGGACCGGCCGCCAGGAAACGCGGCGGGCGGGCTCGGTGGGGGAGTCGGCAGAATTGCTCAACGTACCCTTATCTCCTTCGGCGCCGCGGAAGCACTACGCTAACGGACGCCCGGGGGAGGCAGAGATCCCCCTGCTCCCGCCCGGCGCCAGCCATAGTTCCCTGCGCGGTCACGCAGCGCATCGACAGGAGAGTCCCTCGTGCCGAAGTCACGTATCCGCAAGAAGACCGAGTTCACGCCGCCGCCTTCCGCGACAAGGCAGGCGACCAGCATCAAGCTGACCAACCGCAGCTGGGTCGCGCCGGTGATGCTGGCGCTGTTCCTGATCGGTCTCGCCTGGATCGTCGTCTTCTATGTGACCGAGACCCGGCTGCCGGTCGAGGCGCTCGGCAACTGGAACATCGTCGTCGGCTTCGGGTTCATCGCGGCGGGCTTCGGCGTTTCCACCCAGTGGAAGTAGCCCCAAGTAGCCGCCCGGGGCCCCGCCGTCAAGCCTTGCCCAGAGTTATCCACAGCGCTGTCCACAGCAGGGGAAAAGGTCAGACGATCTGTGGATAACTTCCGTGGATGTTGACGCCGGTGTGACTGCCGCCGCGCGTCCGGGTACCCCGCGTCGCCCCTTGTCCTCCCTGGTGAAACCCGGATCAGCGACAAGGGGCACGCATGTTCCCCACGGCATGCACAGGATCCGCCACTCGCTGTGGACAACTTGATAGCCGGGGCCTGCTGTGCGCGGCTGCCGCTCTCAGGTGAGCATCGCCGTGCGGGTGACGACGAGGGCGACGGCCGCCGCGAGGACGAGCGCGCAGGTGCCCCACTGCACGAGCGCGCGGCGCTCGCGCGGGGCGTGGACCATGCCGACGGCGATCACAACCCCCGCGACCAGTCCGCCGACGTGCGCCTGCCAGGCGATGTTCGGCCAGGTGAACGTGATGAGCAGGTTCAGCGCAACCAGCGCGAACACCGGGCGCATGTCGTAGTTCATCCGCCGCATCAGAACGATGGTGGCGCCCAGCAGGCCGAAGATCGCACCGGAGGCCCCGAGCGAAGGCCGGTTCTGGGCCTCGATGAGGAACGTCAGCGCGCTGCCGGCCAGCCCCGAGAGCAGGTACAGCGCCAGATAGCGGGACCGGCCCAGCGCCGCCTCCAGCGGCCCGCCGAGCCACCACAGGCCGAGCATGTTGAAGGCGAAGTGCCAGGGCGCCTCGTGCAGGAACGTCGAGGTCAGCAGGCGGTACCACTCGCCCTCGGCGACCCCCTCAAGGGGAGCGCCGAAGAAGTCCTGGTAGCGGCCGACGAGGGCCAGCTGGTCGACCAGCCGGTCGCCCGTCCCGGGGACCAGCACGGCCAGGAACACGGCCGCGTTCAGGCCCAGCAGCACCTTGGTGACCAGGCGCGGGTCCCCGGCGACCGTGCCGCCGGCGATCGTACGCGGCTGGTTCGCGGCCGGGGCGTGTCCCGTGCCGGAGCCGGTGCGGACACATCCGGGGCACTGGAAACCGACGGACGCGCTGACCATGCAGTCGGGGCAGATGGGCCGCTCGCAGCGGGAGCAGCGGATGCCGGTCTCGCGGTCGGGGTGGCGGTAGCAGCCGGGCAGGCGGTCCGCGGGCACGCTCTGCTCCGGGCTTCCGGGTGGCTGCTGAACCATGTGGTCCCCTCGGCTCTCTCTGCTCGCTGCGCCGCCTACTCACTCCGCCCCGCCTATCCAGTACGGACGGGCGGGGCGGAATGGTTCCCGGAGCGGAACGGACCGCGCGGGCGCGTCAGCGCTTTTCGATGACGACCGACTCGATGACGACGTCCTGGACCGGGCGGTCGGTGCGCGGGTTGGTCTGGGTCGCGGCGATCTCGTCCACGATCTTCTTGCCGGCTTCGGTGCTGACCTCGCCGAAGATGGTGTGCTTGCGGGTCAGCCACGCGGTCGCGGAGACGGTGATGAAGAACTGGGAGCCGTTGGTGCCCGGGCCGGCGTTGGCCATGGCCAGCAGGTACGGCTTGTCGAACGACAGCTCGGGGTGGAACTCGTCCGCGAACTTGTACCCGGGGCCGCCCGTGCCGTTGCCCAGCGGGTCACCGCCCTGGATCATGAAACCGCTGATGACCCGGTGAAAGACCGTTCCGTCGTAGAGCCGGTCCGTGGACTTCTTGCCGGTCTCCGGGTGGACCCACTCACGCTCGCCCTGGGCGAGCTCCACGAAGTTCTTGACCGTCTTCGGGGCGTGGTCCGGCAGGAGCCGGATCTCGATGTCGCCGTGGTTGGTCTTCAGGGTGGCGTAAAGCTGCTCGGACACGATCTACCTTCCATAGTCCTCACTGACGTCTCACGATCCTCGCACGGACCTGATTGGGACAAGTACCTACGGAACCGCCGCGCGGCGCGGCGAACCGTGGCATCGTCGTCGGCAGGCTCTACTTGCACCACATTGCCCGTGTCGTCACGCATGACCCGGATGCCCGCCCGCACATGCCACCTTCCCGCCTGACAGGCATGATCCGACAAAGGGTGGAAAGGTGAACCGTGACTTTCGTGGGCCAACAGCCCCAGACTCGTCCGCCACCGAGGAGGAGGATCCCGTGACCCGCATCGACAGCGTGCGCGCCGCGACCGGTACGGCGAAGGACAGCGTGCAGCACGCCGCGGAAGCGGTGGCGCCCTACGCCGGCCAGGCCAAGGACCAGGCCGCGTATTACGCCCATGAGGCACGCGTACGGCTCGCACCGAAGATGTCGCACGCCGCACACCAGGCGGCTCACCAGGCTCGTACCCAGTACGCCGTACACCTGGCGCCCCGGGTGCCCCCGAGGGTCGACGAGGCCGCTCACAAGGCCGCCGTCCGTACCCGGAGGGCTGCCCGCCAGGCGGCTGACTACACCGTTCCGCGCGTGGAGAGCGCGGTGGCCGCCGCAGGGCCGGTGGCCGAGGAGGCCGCGTCCCGTTCGGCGGCCGCTCTGGCCGCGCTGCGCGGGCAGGTGACCGCCAAGGAGATCAGCAAGATCGCCAGGAAGCACGAGCGGCGTGCCCGGGCCGGCCGGGTGGCCAAGGGCGTGGCGCTGGTCGGCCTGCTGGCCGGAGGTGCTTTCGCCGCCTGGAAGTGGTGGGACAAGCAGGCGAACCCGGACTGGCTGGTCGAGCCGCCCGAGGCGACCGAGGTGTCCGACCGCGCCCCGCTGAGCTCGGTCGACGGCACCGGTCCTTTGGACCCGGAGGTGCAGGCCAAGCAGGCCGAGGCGGAAGCGGACCGCGACGAGCGGCGCTGACCCAGCCGCGACGGCCGACGGCCGGACCGCCCGTACAACCGGAAAGGCGCCGGGAAACCACGGTTTCCCGGCGCCTTTCGTGCTGCTGTGGAGCCTAGGGGAGTCGAACCCCTGACATCTGCCATGCAAAGACAGCGCTCTACCAACTGAGCTAAGGCCCCGAAACGGCGCACTGCGCGACCGCCGCAGAACAGAGTACCGGGTCACCCCCTGTATCCCGCAAAATGATTAGGCCTCCCCGTGGGCGACCACGCTCCGTAAGATGCACGCGAGGTTCGCACCAGCGAAGGGGAGACGCAGTGGATGCAGCACAACAGGAGTCGACGGCGAGAGCCAGAGAACTTCAGCGCAGTTGGTACGGGGAGCCGTTGGGGGCGCTCTTCCGCAGGCTCATCGACGACCTCGGCCTGAACCAGGCCCGGCTCGCGGCGGTACTCGGACTGTCCGCACCCATGCTGTCCCAGCTGATGAGCGGCCAGCGCGCCAAGATCGGAAACCCGGCCGTGGTGCAGCGCGTCCAGGCCCTTCAGGAACTGGCGAGCCAGGTGGCCGACGGCAGTGTCAGTGCCGCCGAGGCCACCGACCGGATGGACGAGATCAAGAAATCCCAGGGTGGTTCCGTGCTCAGCAACTCCAGCCAGACGACGACGAGTTCAGGTGCCCCCACGGTGCGCCGGGTGGTCCGGGAGATCCAGTCCCTGCTGCGCTCGGTGGCGGCGGCCGGCGACATCATCGATGCCGCGGACACCCTCGCCCCGACCCACCCGGAACTGGCAGAGTTCCTCCGGGTGTACGGCGCCGGGCGCACCGCGGACGCGGTGTCCCACTACGAGGCGCATCAGGGCTGAACGAGGCTGACGAAGCGGTAGGAAGTCGGACGGGGAGCGGGCGCAGCAGCATGGGTGAGGTCTTTGCCGGTCGGTACGAGCTGATCGATCCGATCGGACGCGGTGGAGTGGGCGCCGTCTGGCGCTCCTGGGACCACCGGCGCCGCCGTTATGTGGCGGCCAAGGTGCTCCAGCAGAGCGACGCGCACACCCTGCTGCGCTTCGTGCGCGAGCAGGCGCTGCGGATCGACCACCCCCATGTACTCGCCCCTGCCTCCTGGGCCGCGGACGACGACAAGGTGCTGTTCACCATGGACCTGGTGAGCGGCGGCTCGCTCGCCCATGTCATCGGCGACTACGGCCCCCTGCCTCCCCGCTTCGTCTGTACGCTGCTCGACCAGCTGCTGGCGGGTCTCACCGCGGTCCACGCGGAAGGCGTGGTGCACCGGGACATCAAGCCGGCCAACATCCTGCTGGAGGCCACCGGGACGGGCCGGCCGCATCTGCGGCTGTCCGACTTCGGCATCTCGATGCGCAAGGGTGAGCCGCGCCTGACCGAGACCAATTATGTGGTGGGCACGCCCGGTTATTTCGCGCCGGAGCAAATGCTGGGCGCGGAGCCGGACTTCCCGGCCGATCTCTTCGCGGTCGGCCTGGTCGCGCTGTATCTGCTGCAGGGCCGGAAGCCGGACTCCAAGGCGCTGGTCGAGCACTTCGCGGCGTACGGGACTCCGGGCGCGCCTCAGGGCATTCCGGAGCCGCTGTGGCAGGTGATCGCCAATCTGCTCCAGCCGGACCCGCAGGCCCGCTTCCGTACGGCGACGGGCGCCCGCAAGGCGCTGACGGCGGCCGCCGAGATGCTGCCGGAGCCGGGTCCCGACGACGATCCGGTCGAGGTCTTCGACCAGATCGGCCCGCTCCCGGCCGGGTTCGGCCCGAACGGCCCCGAGCAGGCCGCCGGGCCGGCGCCGCACCCACCCGCTCAGCAGTCCGCCACGTCGTCCCCCGCGATGTCGGAGACGGGCAGCTTCCATCTGGCCCCGCCTCCACAGCAGGCGACACCGCTCCCGCAGCCGGCGCAGCCGCCCACTCCCCCCACCCCGATCCCCAACGGCCTCGTCGCAGCCCCCACTCCAGCGCCCATGCCGACCCCCACGGCGCCGCCCACTCCCGTATCCGCGCACGCGATCTCCCCCCTGCCCGCCGCGGCGTACGACCCGTCTCAGGCCCCGACGTCGGCGGTGCCGCTCGACGGTCCGCCCACTCATCCATACGCCGCTGGGGGCCCGCGAGTTCCCGAGCGGACGGCACCCGCACCCGCCGCCCTCCGACGGCGACCGGGACCGCCCCCGAAGGTGGCGATCCCGGTGCTCCTGGTGGCGCTGCTGTGCTACGCGGTCGGCATCTGGGCCCTGGTCCAGTCCTGACGCCGGCCTGCCCCTCAGCGGCTCCGCCGGCCTGAACTACCAGGCGGAGGGCCCGTACTGCTGCTGCGTCGGCCCGTCCGACAGCGGGCCGGCGGATGCCGCGCTCCCGCGCCGCCTGGCCAGCATCGTCCACACGCCGAGCCCGAGCACGAGCACGGTGCCCGTCCCGATCCCGGCGGCAGCGACCACCTGCATCGTCCCGCTCTCGACGGCCTCGGCGGCCGTATGGCCCTTCTCGGCGGCGTCCCGGTCGGCTCCGGTAAGCCCGAACCCGGCCGCTGCTGCGTCCCCGTCGTAGTCCGGCCCCTGGACGGCCTTGCCGCCGATGTTCACCCGCAGCGTCAGCGGCACGGTCCCGGTGGTGAACTCGCCGACCTTCTTGTCGAGGGTGACCGCCAGGTAGTACCAGCCCGAGAAGCGCATGGGCCGGGCCGCGGAGTCGTCGGAGAAGCGGTTGTTGTACGCGACGGGGGCGGTCGGCCCGAGCCCGTGCGCGGCCTGCTTGCCGTCGTACGAGGTGGTCTCGGAAAGGGCGGGCCCGCGCGCGGTGTTGTAGAGCGCCGTGGTCAGCGCGGGAGAGGCGAAACCGCTGTCCTTGGTCATCCTGGCGTTGGCCAGTTCCGCGTTGACGGTGAGCTGCTGTCCCCAGTCGAGCGGCACCCGGTAGAAGCGGGTCTGTCCCGGCGCGAGCGCGTCCTTCCACACCCCGTCTCCCAGGGCACGGGCGTCGTTGAACCCGGTGCCGCCCTCCCGCGTCTGCGGCGTACCGCTCGCGGGGGCGGGCGAGGCGGAGTTCCAGGCGGTCGGCGGTGCGGTCGCGGACGCGCCGCTCCCCAGTCCCGGCTCGCGCATGAAGGCGAGTTCGACCGGCCATGCCTCGGCCCCGGACGTCTTCTCGCTGCTGCGCACCACCTTCACGATGTACGGGCCGGCCTGCTGACAGTCCCCGTCCTCCATGATCCGGCGGCTGGCGTAGTCGGCGATCGGCCGGGCCTGCTCCGACCCGAAGTCGGCGTCGTCTGCGCCGCTGCACTCGTCGCCGCCGGTGGACATCAGCACGATGTCGACACCGTCGCCGAAGGCGACCTTGGCGGCGGGCCCGGGCGCCGCGACCGCCGAGACGAAGGCGTTGGACTTGGCGTCCAGATCGACGGTGTAGTAGCGCTCCTCGCCCGGTTTGATGCTGTCGGTGTAGATGCCGCCGGGATCCAGCCCCGGCCCTTCGGCGCTGCTGGCCGCGCCCTTCACCGGCTTCGCGTCCGGGGCGGTCCTGTACGGCGGCAGGTCGCCCGGACCTGCGGCGTGCGCCGTCCCCGGCCCGGCCGCCACCGCGCACATCGCGGCCGCCGCGGCGAGGGTCGTCCGGCCGCTCCTGCTGCGCTGCCTCTTCACGCGCCACCCCTTGTCGTCACTCAGCCGGACCATCCTGCCCCGCCCGCCCCCGCGCTGCCCATCAACTTTGCCAACGCAACACATTGATTTGCTCAGGTGAACTCAAAGGCCCGGGTGCCGGCCCCGGCCCAGCACGGAGCCCCGCCCCAGCACGGAGCCCCGGCCGCTCAGCGGCCGGGGCTCCGTCTTTCAGGCTTTTTCGTCTCACACACCCGAACCTGCGGGCACGGAGTCGGTCGCCTCCGTCCACAGATCCTGCTCGGCGCGATCCGCCTGGATCTGGCGGTACACGAGGAGCCCGCCGATGGCGGCCAGTGCGACCAGGAGGAGCTTCTTCACCGCGCGACCTCGTCTTTCCTTGACGTAGGGGACTTCTGGCGCCCGACTATACACACCGACCGATACCGATCGGTGACCTTGTCGCGACCCAAGTTCCGCCCCGGACAACGCGGTCGGCCAGGCGATCCGCCAAAGCAATCGGCCCGGACGGAGATTCTCCGTCCGGGCCGATCATCGCGGTGGGGCTAACAGGATTTGAACCTGTGGCCTCATCCTTATCAGGGATGCGCTCTAACCAACTGAGCTATAGCCCCGCGCTGCCCCTGAAGATTAGCGCACCTGGTGGCCAGTCCCAAAATCGGTTCCGGCCGCCCACGGGGGACCGCTGCGCGATGGCTACTCGTCCTCCGCGAGGGTCAGCTCGACACCGCCCACGAACCCGGCCGACAGGTTGTAGATGAACGCGCCGAGCGTCGCCAGGGCCGTGGCCAGCACCACATCGATCACCGCGATCACCGATGTGAAGATCAGTACCCGCGGCAGCGACAGGAACGACTGCAGGTCAAACCCGTTGCTCTCGTTCGACCCGGTTGCCTCGCTGATCGTCCCGCCGACGGTGGAGAAGACCCCCATCGCGTCCATCACCATCCACAGCACCGCCGAAGCGACCACCGTGCAGATCCCCAGCGCGATCGACAGCAGAAAGCTGACCTTCATCACCGACCACGGGTCGGCCTTGGCCACCCGCAGCCGCGCCTTACGGGTGCGGGGCACCGTACGCGCCCCGGTACGCGGCAGACGCACCGCCGTCCCCTGCTGACCCTGACCGCCGCCCTGCGTGGCCCCCGGCCCGGCCGCCGCGTACGCCTGCGGCGGGTGGTACGGCTGCGTGCCGGCCGGCTGGGCCTCAGCCGCAGCCGGCTGCGGCTGCGACACGGCACCCGGCTTCGCGCCGCCGGACTTCGGTCCTCGGGTGTCCGTCACGGTTCCCCCCTGGGAGTCCGCGGCAGAGCCACGGGCACCGTTCGCCCCGGAAGCGTCCGCTCCGGCGCCCGTGGCTCCACTCACGCTCTACTCCTCGTGCTCCCCGGCCGAGGGCTGCGCGCCCTCGACGGCCTCGGCCGCGTCACCCTCGGCCTCTTCGGTCCCCTCGACCTCTTCAGCCTCGCGCCCGGCCTCGGCGTTACGAGCGATACCGACCACGGCATCGCGCTTGCCCAGGTTGATCAGCTGGACGCCCATGGTGTCACGGCCCGTCTCCCTGACTTCGTTGACTCGCGTGCGAATCACACCGCCGCTGAGCGTGATGGCGAGGATCTCATCCGTCTCCTCGACCACCAGCGCACCGACCAGTGAACCCCGGTCCTCCACGATCTTGGCGGCCTTGATACCCAGACCACCGCGACCCTGAACGCGGTACTCGTCCACGTTGGTCCGCTTTGCATACCCGCCATCGGTGGCGGTGAACACGAACGTACCGGGCCGGACGACATTCATCGAGAGCAGTTCGTCGCCCTCACGGAAACTCATGCCCTTCACACCCGACGTCGCCCGCCCCATCGGACGCAGCGCCTCGTCCGTCGCGGTGAACCGGATCGACTGCGCCTTCCGGCTGATGAGCAGCAGATCGTCCTCCGCCGACACCAGCTCCGCGCCGATCAGCTCGTCGTCGCCGCCGCCCTCCGTCTCCCGGAGGTTGATCGCGATCACACCACCGGAACGCGGCGAGTCGTAGTCCTTCAGCGACGTCTTCTTCACCAGGCCCGCCTTGGTGGCGAGCACCAGGTACGGAGCGGCCTCGTAGTCACGGATCGCCAGGATCTCGGCGATCTGCTCGTCCGGCTGGAACGCCAGCAGGTTCGCGACATGCTGCCCGCGCGCGTCCCGCCCGGCGTCCGGCAGCTCGTACGCCTTCGCCCGGTAGACCCGGCCCTTGTTGGTGAAGAACAGCAGCCAGTGGTGAGTCGTGGAGACGAAGAAGTGGTCGACGATGTCGTCCTGCTTCAGCTTCGTCCCGCGCACACCCTTGCCGCCCCGCTTCTGCGAGCGGTAGTCCTCGGTCTTCGTCCGCTTGACGTAGCCGCCCCGCGTGATGGTGACGACGATGTCCTCCTCGGCGATCAGGTCCTCGATGGACATGTCACCGTCGAAAGGCACCAGCTTCGAACGCCGGTCGTCGCCGAACTTGTCGACGATCGCCGCCAGCTCCTCGCTGACGATCGCGCGCTGCCGCTCCGGGGAGGCCAGGATCGCGTTGTACTCATTGATCTTCGCCTGCAGCTCGTCGTGCTCGGCGACGATCTTCTGCCGCTCCAGAGCGGCGAGCCGGCGCAGCTGCATCTCCAGGATCGCGTTCGCCTGGATTTCGTCGATCGTCAGCAGGCCCATCAGGCCCTCACGCGCGACCTCGACCGTGTCACTGCGCCGGATCAGCGCGATGACCTCGTCGATCGCGTCCAGCGCCTTGAGCAGACCGCGCAGAATGTGCGCCCGCTCCTCCGCCTTGCGCAGGCGGAACTTCGTACGCCGGACGATGACCTCGATCTGGTGGTGCACCCAGTGCCGGATGAACGCGTCCAGCGAGAGCGTGCGCGGCACCCCGTCGACGAGCGCCAGCATGTTCGCGCCGAAGTTCGTCTGCAGATCGGTGTGCTTGTAGAGGTTGTTCAGCACGACCTTCGCGACCGCGTCGCGCTTCAGCACGATCACCAGACGCTGGCCGGTCCGCGAGGACGTCTCGTCACGGACGTCCGCGATACCGCCGATCTTGCCGTCCTTCACCAGGTCGGCGATCTTCTGCGCGAGATTGTCCGGGTTCGTCTGGTACGGAAGCTCCGTCACCACCAGACACTGCCGGTTCTGGATCTCCTCGACCTCGACCACCGCGCGCATCGTGATCGAGCCACGGCCCGTCCGGTACGCCTCCTCGATGCCCTTGCGGCCCACGACCAGCGCACCGGTCGGGAAGTCCGGACCCTTGATCCGCTCGATGAGCGCGTCCAGCAGCTCCTCGTGCGAGGCCTCCGGGTGCTCCAGCGCCCACTGCGCACCCGCCGCGACCTCACGCAGGTTGTGCGGCGGGATGTTCGTCGCCATACCGACCGCGATACCCGCCGAACCGTTGATCAGCAGGTTCGGGAACCGGGCCGGCAGAACCGTCGGCTCCTGGTTGCGGCCGTCGTAGTTGTCCTGGAACTCGACGGTCTCCTCGTCGATGTCCCGGAGCATCTCCATCGACAGCGGGATCATCTTGCACTCGGTGTACCGCATGGCGGCAGCCGGGTCGTTGCCGGGCGAGCCGAAGTTGCCGTTGGAGTCCACCAGCGGCATCCGCATCGACCACGGCTGCGCGAGCCGCACCAGCGCGTCGTAGATCGAGGAGTCGCCGTGCGGGTGGTACGTACCCATGACGTCACCGACGACGCGGGCGCACTTGTAGAAGCCCTTCTCGGGCCGGTACCCGCCGTCGTACATCGCGTACAGCACCCGGCGGTGGACCGGCTTGAGGCCGTCCCGGACGTCGGGCAGCGCACGCGACACGATGACGGACATCGCGTAGTCGAGATACGAGCGCTGCATCTCCGTCTCGAGCCCGACCGGCTCGATCCGCAGTACCGGCTCTTCTTCTTCGGTGATGGCAGGAGTGTTCTCGTCGGCCATTGCTGGTCAAAGTCCTTTCAGGGCGGTCAGCGACAGACCGACTCAGATGTCGAGGAAGCGGACGTCCTTGGCGTTGCGCTGGATGAACGAGCGCCGCGCCTCGACGTCCTCACCCATCAGCACCGAGAACAGATCGTCGGCCTGCGCCGCGTCGTCCAGCGTGACCTGGCCGAGGACGCGGTGATCGACGTCCATCGTCGTGACGCGCAGCTCCTCGGCGTTCATCTCGCCGAGACCCTTGAAGCGCTGGACCGAGTCGTCCTTGATCCGCTTGCCCTGCTGCTTGCCGAGCTCGACGAGCGCGTCCCGCTCGCGGTCCGAGTACGCGTACTCGAAGTCGTCCCGGCCCCACTTGATCTTGTAGAGCGGCGGCCGCGAGAGGTAGACGTGCCCCGCCTCGACCAGCGGCCGCATGAAACGGAACAGGAAGGTCAGCAGCAGCGTGTTGATGTGCTGACCGTCGACGTCGGCGTCCGCCATCAGAATGATCTTGTGATAGCGGAGCTTCTCGATGTCGAAGTCCTCGTGGACCCCGGTACCGAAGGCCGAGATCAGCGCCTGCACCTCGGTGTTCTGCAGGATCTTGTCGATCCGCGCCTTCTCGACGTTCAGGATCTTTCCGCGGATCGGCAGGATCGCCTGGTACTGCGGATTACGGCCCGACTTCGCGGAACCGCCGGCCGAGTCACCCTCGACGATGAAGATCTCGCACTTCGTCGGGTCGTTCGACTGGCAGTCGCTCAGCTTGCCCGGCAGCGAAGCGCTCTCCAGCAGCCCCTTGCGGCGGGTCAGATCACGCGCCTTACGGGCCGCGACCCGGGCCGTCGCGGCCTGGATCGCCTTGCGGATGATGTCCGCGGCCTCGTTCGGATTGCGGTCGAACCAGTCGTTGAGGTGCTCGTGCACCACCTTCTGCACGAAGGTCTTCGCCTCCGTGTTGCCCAGCTTGGTCTTCGTCTGGCCCTCGAACTGCGGCTCACCCAGCTTCACCGAGATGATCGCCGTCAGACCCTCGCGGATGTCCTCACCCGCCAGGTTGTCGTCCTTCTCGCGCAGGAACTTCTTCTCACGCGCGTAGCGGTTGACCAGACCCGTCATCGCCGCGCGGAAGCCCTCCTCGTGCGTACCGCCCTCATGCGTGTGGATCGTGTTCGCGAAGGAGTACACACCCTCCGTGTACTGCGAGTTCCACTGCATCGCGATCTCGACCGAGAGCATCCGCTCCCTGTCCTCGGCCTCGACGTCGATGACCGTCGGGTGGATCAGATCGCCCTTGCGCGAATTGAGGTACTTCACGAAGTCGACGATGCCGCCCTCGTAGTGGTACGTCACCGACAGCGCCGGGACCTCCTCCGGCTCCTCCGCCGAATCCGCGCCCACGACGGCCTTCGCCGACTCGCGCTCGTCCGTCAGCGTCAGGGTCAGGCCCTTGTTCAGGAAGGCCATCTCCTGGAAGCGCCGCGACAGCGTCTCGAAGGAGTAGTCGGTCGTCTCGAAGACGTCGGGGTCCGCCCAGAACGTCACCGTCGTACCCGAGTCGGAGACCTCCTCGTGCTTCGCCAGCGGCGCCGTCGGCACACCGAGCTTGTAGTCCTGGGTCCAGCGGTAGCCGTCCCGCTTGATCTCGACCGACAGCCGGCTCGACAGCGCGTTGACGACGGATACACCGACGCCGTGCAGACCACCGGAGACGGCGTAGCCGCCTCCGCCGAACTTGCCGCCGGCGTGCAGCACGGTCAGCACCACCTCGACCGCCGGCTTCTTCTCCACGGGGTGGAGGTCGACGGGGATGCCGCGGCCGTTGTCGGTCACACGAACCCCGCCGTCGGCGAGGATCGTGACGTCGATGGTGTCCGCGTGGCCGGCCATGGCCTCGTCGACGGAGTTGTCGACGACTTCTTGCACCAAGTGATGAAGTCCACGCTCACCGGTCGAGCCGATGTACATGCCGGGCCGCTTACGGACCGCGTCCAGTCCCTCGAGGACGGTGATCGCGCTGGCGTCGTACGAGGCGGTGACCTCGCCGTTCTCGCCGGCTGTGGACGGAGTGTTCTCGTTGGGGTTGCCGGAATCGGCCACGAAGCGCCCTTTCTGGCACAGCACAAGCCGGTCTCCGGGCAGGCGGGAGCGGCTGCGTCGTTCGACATGTTCCGCGAGGAGGCGGGATTAGTTATCAGTCTACCGGTAGCGCTGACATGAATGGGGGTTTGCCGGTACCTGAGTCCGCATGTGCCGCCCTGAACCGCCGCCGACCGACTCCCCATATTCAGGAAGGGGCCCCAAGAGGCTCACACGGGCATCCAGCGCTTCGGCCTGTCAACCTCCCACTACGGTGAGGGACCCCCACCCCAACCAGAAGCCCCCACTCACCAACGCCCCACCGGGACGCCGGTCGTACGGGGGGCGGAGCCGGGGGGCCGGGGCTGGGGGCCGGGGCTGGGGCTGGGGGCCGAGGCCGGGCGCCGGGGCCGGGAGCCGGACGCCAGGGGCTGGGGGGGCCCGGTGGCGGGCAAGGGCGGGGACCAGGGGCCGGAGCCCGGGGCCCACGAGCTGGGGCGGGGCCGAGCTGGGGCCGGGGGCCGGGCTGTGGGCCTGGGGCAGGCGCCGGCGCCGGGGCAGACACCGGCGCCGGGGCTTACAAGCTGGGTGGCAGGCACCGATGGCTGACGCCGCGGTACGACCATCGGACAGGCCTGACCCCGCCAGCGGGCGGCGACCGGGGCTGACGAGGCGGCAGCGACTCTCGGGCCGGGCCAAGGGTCGCCCAGCAGGCGCCGACCTGAGCCGACCCGGCGAAGCGCGCATCGGGCCGGACCGAACCCGCCCAGTGGGCGCCGCCAGGCGGGCGCCGGCAAGAGGCCGCTTCCCAGCAGGGCCCGCCCGCAGCCGCCCCGCGGTCGCGGCTGGGCTGCGGGCGGGCCCAAAGGCCGACCGGATGACGGGGGGCAGGTCGCCAGCAGGCTGACACCGCGAAGCGGGACTCGGCTGCCAGCTCCCCGCCAGCGGCTCGCCCCCCTTGGCACAGCCGTTCCACGGCCGGTTTCTCATGACAAGCGCCGGACCGAAGGCCAGGAGGGCGCCGCTAAGCGGGCATCGGTCGGGCAGAGGCTGGCGCCGCAAAGCCAGGCGTCGAGCGGGACTGGCATAGGCAAACAGGCCTCGGCCCAGAGGTGACACCGCGAAGCGGGCGTCGGCAGGCAGCTCGCGCCGTGGCACGGCCATCCCTCGGCCGGCCCGCGAACCCGCCGCGCACGGCCGCAGGCCATCAGCCGCCCGCGCCGCGCAGCGGGCGCGCGACGGGGCCCGGGGGCGGAGCCCCCGGTTTCGGGAAGGGGCGGGTCAGGGGAGAGCAACCCCCACCTCAGCCGTACGTGTCGCCCGGCCCCCGACTCCCCGGCGCCCGCAACGGCCCGAAACGACGCTCCGGCCCCCCAGGCCCCAGCACCTTGATCAGCCGCACGCTCCCCTGCCCCAGATCCGCATTCAGCCGCGCCACCAACTGCGGCGCCAGCAGCCGCAACTGCGTCGCCCACGCCGTCGAGTCGCACTGCACCGTCAGCACCCGCTCAACAGGATCGTCGTCATACCGCAGCGGAACGCAATGCTTAGCCAGATCGTCCCCGACGATCTCCGGCCAACGCCCCATCACCCCGCCGACGGCCATCGGCATCTCCCAGCCGCGCTCCGTCTTCAGCCGCTCCAGCGCCGCCCCGAGCTGCAACGGATCCCGGCCGTCAGCCCGCGCACCCGACCGCAGCCCACCCCGCCTGGCCTGCTTCTTCTGCTGCGCCGCAGCCCCACGGGCGCGCGCCTGCTCCTTCGCCGCCGCCAGCGCCTGACGCGCCAGATCCACCCCGGAAGCCTCCGGCACCCTCCGCGGCTCACCAGCGCCCACCGGCCCACCCGCCCCACCAGAAGCGCTCACGCCCGCCTCACCTCGCCTCCGGCCACCGCGAACCGCGCGCCGGCCAGCACACCCGGCACATCGTCATCCACAGCCGCAGTCACCAGCACCTGCTCACCCGGCGCCACCAACTCCGCCAGCCGCTCCCGCCGACGCGCGTCCAGCTCTGCGAACACGTCGTCCAGCACCAGCACCGGCTCATTGCCCTCGGCCCGCAACAGGTCGTACGACGCCAACCGCAGCGCCAACGCGTACGACCAGCACTCCCCGTGACTCGCATAACCCTTCGCAGCCAGCGGTCCGAGCCTCAGCACCAGATCGTCACGGTGCGGCCCGACCAGGGTCACCCCCCGCTCGATCTCCTGCTTACGCGCGTCCGCCAGCGCCGCGATCAGCTGCTCGTACAACCCCTCACGCGTATGCACACCGGTCACACTCGACACCCCGGGCACCCCACCCGGCGCCCCGGCGCCCACAGAGCTCCGGTACTCGAACGCCACCGGCCCGCCCCCCGGCGCCAGCTGCTCGTACGCCTTGTCGGCCAGCGGCTGCAGCATCGCGATCAGATCGAGCCGCTGCGCCAGCAGCTCCGCCCCGACCCGTCCCAGGTGCTGATCCCACACGTCCAGCGTCGACAGATCCATCCCGCGCCCACCGTGCCGACGAGCCATCGCCGCCGACTTCAGCAGCGTGTTCCGCTGCTTGAGCACCCGCTCGTAGTCCGACCGCACCGCGGCCATCCGGGGCGAACGCGCCGTGATCAACTCGTCCAGGAACCGCCGACGCTCTCCCGGATCACCCTTCACCAGCGCCAGATCCTCCGGTGCGAACAGCACCGTCCGTACGATGCCCAGCACATCCCGCGGCCTGACCTGCGACGACCTGTTGATCCGCGCCCGGTTCGCCCGGCCCGGGTTCAGCTCCAGCTCAACCAGCTGCTGTCGCTCGCCCTGCACCACAGCAGCGCGAATGACCGCCCGCTCCGCCCCCATCCGTACCAGCGGGGCATCCGACGAGACCCGGTGACTGCCCAGCGTCGCCAGATAGCCGACCGCCTCGACGAGATTCGTCTTGCCCTGGCCGTTGGGGCCCACAAAAGCGGTGACGCCCAGGTCGAGCGGAACCTCGACCCGGGCGTACGAGCGGAAGTCGGCCAGCGAAAGATGCGAGACATGCATGGATGTGCGCCGACCTCCCCCGGCTACCTCAGCTGATTCGTTTCCGCGCCACCGCGCCACCGCACTCCGCGCAACGCCGCGTCAACGCCTTACCGCGTTACTCCGTGGACTCCACCGCGTGGCCACCGAACTGGTTGCGCAGCGCCGCGATCATCTTCATCTGCGGGGAATCGTCCTGCCGCGACGCGAACCGCGCGAACAGCGAAGCCGTGATCGCGGGCAGCGGCACCGCGTTGTCGATCGCCGCCTCGACCGTCCACCGGCCCTCACCCGAATCAGCGGCGAAACCACGCAGCTGCTCGAGGTGCTCATCCTGGTCCAGCGCGTTGACCGCCAGGTCGAGCAGCCACGAACGGATGACCGTGCCCTCCTGCCAGGACCGGAAGACCTCCCGGACATCCGTGACCGAGTCGACCTTCTCCAGCAACTCCCAGCCCTCGGCATAGGCCTGCATCATGGCGTACTCGATGCCGTTGTGGACCATCTTGGCGAAGTGCCCGGCACCGACCTTGCCCGCGTGGACCGACCCGAAATCACCCGCCGGCTTGAGCGCGTCGAAGATCGGCTGCACCTTGGCGACGTTCTCTGCGTCACCGCCGTACATCAGCGCATAGCCGTTCTCCAGGCCCCAGACACCGCCCGAGACGCCGCAGTCGACAAAGCCGATGCCCTTCACGCCCAGCTCCACAGCGTGCTTCTCGTCGTCCGTCCAGCGGGAGTTCCCGCCGTCCACCAGGACATCCCCCGGAGACAGCAGCTCAGCCAGCTCGTCGACGGTGGACTGGGTCGCGGCACCGGCCGGCACCATCACCCACACCACACGCGGGCCCTTGAGCTTGCCCACAAGCTCCTCGAGGCTGTGGACATCTGCGAGGTCCGGGTTGCGGTCGTATCCGATGACGGTGTGGCCTGCGCGGCGAATGCGCTCGCGCATGTTGCCGCCCATCTTGCCGAGACCGACGAGACCGAGCTCCATCAGTGTTTCCTTAAGCGTTGAGGCGATTCGTACCCGAGACCGAGACTACGCCCGGCCCGCGGAAGCAGCAGGTCAGCCCGGAATGGGTCAGCCCGACAGCCGCACCGGCATGATCAGGTACTTGTACGCCTCGTCCGCCTCGGCATCCACCGCCGGCCGGCCGCTCAGCAGCGCCGGCTTGGTCGACGTGGTGAACGACAGCTGCGCGACCGGCGAGTCGATCGCGCTCAGCCCGTCCAGCAGAAACGTCGGGTTGAAGGCGATCGAGATGTCATCGCCCTCGAGCTTGGCGTCCACCCGCTCCACAGCCTGTGCGTCATCACTGGAACCGGCCTCGAGAATGAGCACGCCCTGCTCGAAGCTGAGCCGGACCGGCGTGTTCCGCTCGGCCACCAGGGCCACACGCTTGACGGCCTCGACGAACGGAGCCGTCTCGATGACCGCGATCGAGTTGAACTCGGTCGGGAAGAGCGTCCGGTACTTGGGCAGGTCGCCCTCCAGCAGCCGCGTCGTGGTGCGGCGGCCGGCTCCCTCGAAGCCGATCAGCCCCTCACCCTTACCCGAGCCGGAGAGCGCCAGAGTGACCGTGTCACCGCTGGTCAGCGACTTGGCGGTGTCCAGCAGCGTCTTCGCGGGCACCAGCGCGACCGCGGAGGCGTCCGGGTTCTCCGGCTTCCAGAGGAACTCGCGCACCGCGAAGCGGTAGCGGTCGGTGGACGCCAGGGTGACCGTGTCGCCCTCGATCTCGATCCGTACGCCGGTCAGCACCGGCAGCGTGTCGTCACGGCCGGCGGCGATGGCCACCTGAGCGGCCGCGGAGGCGAAGACCTCACCGGGCACGGTGCCGGTCGCGGTCGGCATCTCGGGCAGCGTCGGGTACTCCTCCACAGGCAGTGTGTGGAGGGTGAACCGTGACGAGCCGCAGACCACGACGGCCCGTACACCGTCTGTGGAAATCTCAACCGGCCGGTTGGGGAGAGCGCGGCAGATATCGGCGAGCAGCCGGCCGGAGACGAGGACGGTGCCGTCCTCCTCCACATCCGCCTCCACCGAGACCCGTGCCGAGACCTCGTAGTCGAAGCCGGAGAGGCTGAGCGTGCCGTCCTCCGCCTTCAGGAGCAGGCCCGCGAGGACGGGCACCGGCGGACGGGCCGGGAGGCTTCGGGCCGCCCACGCCACCGCCTCCGCGAGTACATCGCGCTCCACCCGGATCTTCACCGGAACCGCCTCCTGCTGTTGCTGGCTCGCCCTGCTGGCCTTCGTCGTGTGGCTGTGTTGCCGGGGACCAGTCTGACGCACGCCACCGACACTCGGTGCGGCTCGGGGTCAAGTCGAGGCAAGAGGGGGTGAGGGGGCCGGCAGCAAGTTGTGCACAGGCCCCGTTTCGAAGCGGATTCCCCGGTATCTCTATGTGGGAGTAGTAGTAGGGCCTGTGGAAACCGTGGATAACCCTGTATGCGCAGGTCAGACCCAGTTTTTTGTCCACCGTGCTTGTGGGCGGTGGCAGTGGACAAGTAGGTCCCGCTGTGGAGAAGCGAAAGTTCTGCACACGCGGTGCACAGGCAGCCCGGAGTACTCCACAGCGCCGTCCCCAGCTTTACCCATGTTCCCCACAGCCCAACCGGCCTCCTTGGTGTGACGGCTTTCACTCGGCCCGGTGAGGTCGCGTGTTTCGTTGCCGAACAGTGGACAAGGGTGTGGAGAAGCTGTGCACAACATCATCCTGCCTGTGGGCCGGCGGTGGACAACTCAAGACCCCTCGCGCGGCCCTCTCCTGCGTCCACAGCCTGTGGACCGGAGTTGGCCACAAGTACACAGGCACCTGAGCTGGGATGATCACGTCTCAGCAGCCCTGCCTGTGGACGCGATCTGGACAACTCCAGCAGTCCCCAGGGTGTGGACGCGGGATCACTCCAGGATCTGTGGAGAAGTCCCGCGACCCGGACGGTATTCGAACACCGCTGCACCGCTCCAGGCCGCCGCAACGACGAAGGGCGCCCCGGGAGTTCGTCCCGGAGCGCCCTTCGCGCGTTGCTGAGCCGGCCTGTGTCAGCCGTTCTTGATGCGGTTCGTGAGCTCGGTGACCTGGTTGTAGATCGACCGTCGCTCGGCCATCAGCGCCCGGATCTTGCGGTCGGCATGCATCACGGTCGTGTGGTCGCGGCCGCCGAACTGCGCGCCGATCTTGGGCAGTGAGAGGTCGGTGAGCTCACGGCACAGGTACATCGCGATCTGCCGGGCCGTCACCAGGACGCGGCTGCGCGAAGAGCCGCACAGGTCGTCCACCGTCAGACCGAAGTAGTCGGCAGTCGCGGACATGATCGCGGGCGCGGTGATCTCGGGGGTGGCGTCCTCGCCGCCCGGGATCAGGTTCTTGAGGACGTCCTCGGTCAGACCGAGATCGACGGGCTGCCGGTTGAGGGAGGCGAAGGCGGTCACGCGGATCAGCGCGCCTTCCAGCTCGCGGATGTTCCGCGAGATCCGGGACGCGATGAACTCCAGTACCTCCGGCGGGGCGTTCAGCTGCTCCTGCACCGCCTTCTTGCGCAGGATCGCGATACGCGTCTCGAGCTCGGGCGGTTGAACGTCGGTGATCAGCCCCCACTCGAAGCGGTTGCGCAGCCGGTCCTCCAGGGTCACCAGCTGCTTGGGCGGCCGGTCCGAGGACAGCACGATCTGCTTGTTGGCGTTGTGGAGGGTGTTGAAGGTGTGGAAGAACTCCTCCTGGGTCGACTCCTTGCTCGCGAGGAACTGGATGTCGTCGACCAGCAGGATGTCCATCTCGCGGTAGCGCTTGCGGAACGCGTCGCCCTTGCCGTCGCGGATGGAGTTGATGAACTCGTTGGTGAACTCCTCCGAGCTCACGTACCGGACCCGCGTGCCGGGGTAGAGGCTGCGCGCGTAGTGGCCGATGGCGTGCAGCAGGTGCGTCTTGCCGAGGCCCGACTCCCCGTAAATGAAGAGCGGGTTGTACGCCTTGGCGGGGGCTTCGGCGACGGCGACCGCGGCGGCGTGCGCGAAGCGGTTGGAGGCGCCGATGACGAAGGTGTCGAAGAGGTACTTCGGGTTCAGCCGGGCGGTCGGCTCGCCGGGGCCCGGCGCGGTGGCGGGCCGGCCGGCCGGGCGGCCGTTGCCGAGGGCGGGCAGCGCGGGGTTGCCCTGGGAGGACTGCTGTTCGGGCCGTTCGTGCAGGTCGTGGCGCTCATGCCGGTCGTGCCGGTCGGGGCGCTGCGGCTCGTAGGACGGCTGGTCGTACTGCGTCTCGTCGTACGAGGAGCGCTCGGACTGGGGCCGGTAGCCGTGCTGGGGGGAGGCGTAGGGGTCGTGCTCCTGGTAGCCGCCGAGCCGGGGCTGCTGCCAGCCGTAGTCGTCCTGCGGTGTGCGGGGCCAGGCGCCCGGCTGGGGGCGCTGCTGCTGGTAGTCGGGGTAGGCGGGCCGCGCGGTGGGGAGGTGGTCGGGGCGATGGGCCGGCAGCTGGTCGTGGTCGTTCTGGTGCTGGTCGCTGCCGGGGCGCTGTCCGTAGCCGTCGTAGTCGCGGTGCGGCGGCTCGTCGTAGCGCTGCCGTTCCTGCGGTACGGGCGGGTTGTGCGGGGCGGTGGGCTCGCCGGCGGAGTCGTCGACGGTGATGGCGATCCGGATGGGGCGGCCGCACTCGCGGCTGAGGGTTTCGCTGATGAGGGGGGCGAGGCGGCCTTCGAGGACGCGCTTGCCCCATTCGTTGGGGACGGCGAGGAGGGCGGTGTCGGCCACCAGGGCGAGCGGCTGGCAGCGCTCGACCCATTGCTGGTCCTTCGCTTCGATGCCCTGCTGTCCTTCGCCGAGGAGTTGCTCGAGCACGCGTGGCCACACTGCGGCAAGATCGGCAGGTACGTCAGCCACAGAGCACGCTCTCTCACGGGGTCCCACGAAGGTGTGGTTCTTTGGGACGGTCGGGAAGAAAAGGGGTTGGAGTCCAGCCACGGTAGTCAGGGCGGCGGGTACGGTTCAAGTTGTTGTCCACAGCCTGTGCATAGTGGACCACGGCGAAGTGCCGGTTTGACCGGATGGCGTAGCCGCGCGTACCGTGACCAGGTCGAGTTGTCGATGGCTGCTGCCGCCTGCCTCCGATGGGCAAAGATCACGATCTGTGGTTGTGAAGCGGTGCCACTCGGGCGTTTACGCGAGTTCCTCGTGGGCGCACGGTGACAGCCAGGCGATGTCCCGCCACTACACGATTCATTTCTGGAGCCCCCGAGTGAGCAAGCGCACCTTCCAGCCGAACAACCGCCGTCGTGCGAAGACCCACGGCTTCCGTCTGCGTATGCGCACCCGTGCCGGCCGCGCGGTTCTCGCGTCCCGCCGTGGCAAGGGTCGCGCCCGCCTGTCCGCCTGATCACCAACAGGTCATGACGTCGTGCTGCCTACCGAGAATCGGCTGAGGCGGCGCGAGGACTTCGCGACCGCGGTACGTCGGGGAAACCGGGCCGGACGCCCGCTTCTCGTCGTACATCTGCGTCTTAGCGGTTCAACGGACCCGCACGCGCCTGGGGAGAGCGCTTCCCCGACGCGTGCGGGTTTCGTTGTCAGCAAGGCTGTTGGCGGGGCAGTCGTGCGCAACCTGGTGAAGCGCAGGCTTCGCCATCTGGTGCGCGATCGTCTGCCTCAGTTGCCCCCCGGTAGCCTGGTAGTCGTACGGGCGCTGCCCGGAGCGGGTGACGCCGACCATGCACAGCTGGCCCGAGACCTGGATGCCGCCCTTCAGCGGTTGCTGGGAGGGGTGGCGCGATGAAGTACCCGTTGCTGGCTTTGATCAAGCTGTACCAGTGGACGATCAGTCCGTTGCTCGGGCCGGTGTGCAGGTACTACCCGTCGTGTTCCCACTACGGATATACGGCCATCGACCGGCATGGTGCGGTGAAGGGGACGGCGCTGACCGCCTGGCGCATTCTGCGGTGCAATCCGTGGTCGCCGGGCGGCGTGGATCATGTCCCCCCGCGCAAGCGCCCGCGTTGGCACGAGCTGCTGCGCAGCTGGTTGCGCAGCAGTAAGGGCGGTGACTCCGCCGCCGGCGTGCCTCCCTTGGGCACGACGAACCCGGACCTCCGAGCCCGGCCGCAGAGACCTCGCCCAATGCTCAAGGAGCCTGATTAGTGGACACGATTGCCAGTCTCTTCAGCTTTATCACCACACCTGTTTCCTGGGTCATCGTCCAGTTCCATTCGCTGTACGGGGCGATCTTCGGCCCGGACACGGGGTGGGCCTGGGGCCTGTCCATCGTGTCGCTGGTGGTCCTGATCCGGATCTGTCTGATCCCGCTTTTCGTCAAGCAGATCAAGTCGACCCGGAACATGCAGGCGCTCCAGCCGAAGATGAAGGTGATCCAGGAGCGCTACAAGAACGACAAGCAGCGTCAGTCCGAAGAGATGATGAAGCTGTACAAGGAGACGGGTACCAACCCGCTCTCTTCGTGCCTTCCCATCCTGGCGCAGTCGCCGTTCTTCTTCGCCCTGTATCACGTGCTGTCGAAGATCGCCTCTAACGACACCATCGGCGTCATCAACGAACCGCTGCTCCAGAGTGCGCAGAAGGCCCACATCTTCGGTGCCCCGCTGGCCGCGACCTTCACGGACAGCGCCGAGAAGGTGGCATCGCTCCACGCTTCGATCGTCGATGTCCGCATCGTCACCGCGGTCATGATCGTCCTGATGTCGCTGTCGCAGTTCTACACGCAGCGCCAGCTGATGCAGAAGAACGTCGACCTGTCGGTGAAGACGCCGTTCATGCAGCAGCAGAAGATGCTCATGTACATCTTCCCGGTGATCTTCGCGGTGATGGGCATCAACTTCCCCGTGGGTGTTCTCGTCTACTGGCTGACCACCAACGTGTGGACCATGGGCCAGCAGATGTACGTCATCAACCAGAACCCGACGCCGGGAAGCAAGGCCCAGGACCAGTACCTCCAGCGTCTGCTGAAGAGCGTCCACGCCCACGGCCAGGTCCGCGGGCGCCGCAAGCGCAATGTGGTCCAGGCGATTGTCGCCAAGGGCACCGACCGCAATGACAACGAGCGTCGCTTTGTCACCGGTCTGGCCAAGCAGGGTCTGATCGCGCAGGCCGACGGCACCGTGGTCAAGGGTTCCGAGTCCGCCGATGAGGCCGCGGTGTCCGGGGGAGCCAGGCGGCAGCAGCCCAAGCGGCAGACCAAGGCGAAGCGTCAGGCAGCCGGTACGGGGACGGCCGAGGCCGCCGAGACCGGTACCAAGACGTCGCTGGAGAAGCAGGACGAGCCGCAGGACGCCAAGCCGAAGCCGGCGGGCACGCCCGCCTCCGGTTCCGCACGCCAAGCCAAGCCGGGACAGCGCAAGGGCCAGCAGCGGCCCAAGCACCCGTCCTCCAAGAAGTAAGAAGGAGCCCATCCCGTGACGGAAGGCACCACCTCCCCCGCCGCCGAGGGTGGCGACACCCTGACCCGCCTTGAGCAGGAGGGGGAGATCGCGGCCGATTACCTCGAGGGCCTGCTGGACATCGCCGACCTCGACGGCGACATCGACATGGATGTCGAGGCTGACCGGGCCGCGGTTTCGATCATCAGCGACTCGGCGAGTCGTGATCTGCAGAAGTTGGTCGGACGTGACGGTGAGGTCCTGGAGGCGCTTCAGGAACTGACCCGGCTGGCGGTGCACCGGGAGACCGGTGACCGGAGCCGTCTGATGCTGGACATCGCCGGGTTCCGTGCCAGGAAGCGTGAGGAACTCGCGGCGCTGGGTGCCAAGGCCGCGGATGAGGCGAAGAGCAGCGGTGAGCCCGTGAAGCTCAAGCCGATGACGCCGTTCGAGCGCAAGGTCGTGCACGACGCTGTCGCGGCCGCCGGCCTGCGCAGTGAGTCCGAGGGCGAGGAGCCGGAGCGCTTCGTCGTCGTGCTCCCGGCCTGACCGGTCCAGAGTGTGGTCGGCCCCGTCTGTTCGCAGGCGGGGCCGATCTTGTCAGCCTGATAGTTCAGCCACCACAGTGCGGTACGGAAGGACGGTCCCCGTGACGGAGGCAGCGGAGCTCCCCCCGGCCCCGGAAGAGGCGAGGGAGGTTTTCGGTGAGTGCTTCCCGGAAGCTGTTCGCTACGCGGAGCTGCTGGCGGACGCGGGCGTCCAGCGGGGGCTGATCGGGCCCCGGGAGGTGCCGCGGTTGTGGGAGCGGCATCTGCTGAACTGCGCGGTGCTGTCCGAGGTGGTCGCCGAGGGTGTCACGGTCTGCGATGTGGGTTCGGGGGCCGGGCTGCCCGGGATTCCGCTGGCGCTGGTCCGTCCGGATCTGAAGATCACGTTGCTGGAACCGTTGCTGCGGCGTACGAACTTCCTTCAGGAGGTCGTGGAGCTGCTGGGGCTCGACCATGTGACCGTGGTCCGAGGGCGGGCCGAGGAGGTGCTGGGGACGCTGCAGCCGGTGCATGTGGTGACGGCGCGCGCGGTGGCGCCGCTGGACCGGCTGGCCGGCTGGGGCGTACCTCTGCTGCGTCCTTACGGGGAGATGCTGGCGCTCAAGGGGGACACTGCCGAGGAGGAGCTGGTGGCGGCGAAGTCCGCGCTGGCGAAGCTGGGTGTGGTGAAGACCTCAGTGCTGCATGTGGGGGAAGGCGTGGTGGATCCGCTGTCCACGGTGGTCCGGGTCGAGGTCGGGGAGAGCCCCGGTGGTGTGCGGTTCGCGGCGAAGCGGGCCAAGGCGGCCCGGGTGGGCCGCGCGCGTCGCCGTCGATGAGTCGCCGTCGATGATGTGGCGTCTACCGGTGGTGCTCCATACAAGCTGCCAAACGTACGCATTTCGGAGTGTCGTGGGGGTCTGACGTGGCTGCCCGTGCATCGTGTTTCACGTGAAACGTCGCTCTCTACTGCACGGAATCATCAGTCGTGGTCGGGCGGCTACCTCGCCGCGTGACCGGAAGTCCGCAGGGGCTCTGAAGTTGTCCACAAAGGTGGATTCATCCACAGGAGAACGGGCCTCGCTGGTTCACAACCCCGAAAGCATGGCAGGCTCTGCTCATTGCGAGCCTGATGTCGAGGAGGGTGAACCCTTGCGGTCCGACGCCAACATCGCGGGGCCGATGGCCGATCCGGTCCCCGGTCCCCGTACCGAGTCGGCGGGGGAGGATGTTTCACGTGAAACACCGCCCCCGATGGACGACACCCCCATTGGCCGTGCTGCCCAGCTGGCGGTGGAAGCCCTCGGCCGCGCCGGCGAAGGCTTGCCCAGGCCCGACCAGACGCGTGTGATGGTGGTCGCCAACCAGAAGGGCGGCGTGGGTAAAACCACCACCACGGTCAACCTCGCTGCTTCCCTTGCACTGCACGGCGCTCGCGTCCTGGTGATCGACCTCGACCCTCAAGGCAATGCCTCGACGGCCTTGGGGATCGACCATCACGCTGAAGTTCCGTCGATCTATGACGTTCTGGTGGAGAGTAAGCCGCTCTCCGACGTGGTGCAGCCGGTCCCTGATGTCGAAGGCCTCTTCTGTGCTCCCGCCACGATCGATCTCGCCGGTGCGGAGATCGAGCTGGTGTCGCTGGTGGCACGGGAAAGCCGGCTGCAGCGGGCGATCCAGGCGTATGAGCAGCCGCTGGATTACATCCTCATCGACTGCCCGCCTTCGCTCGGCCTGCTGACGGTCAACGCGCTGGTCGCGGGAGCCGAGGTTCTTATTCCTATCCAGTGCGAGTACTACGCGCTGGAAGGTCTTGGGCAGCTGCTGCGCAACGTCGATCTTGTGCGGGGTCATCTGAACCCCACTCTGCACGTGTCGACGATTCTGCTGACCATGTACGACGGCAGGACACGGCTGGCCTCGCAGGTGGCGGACGAGGTGCGCAGCCACTTTGGCAACGAGGTGCTGCGCACGAGCATCCCGCGTTCGGTACGTATCTCGGAGGCGCCGAGCTACGGTCAGACGGTCCTCACCTATGATCCGGGCTCCAGTGGTTCGCTCTCCTACCTGGAGGCGGCGCGTGAGATCGCGCTGCGCGGGGTCGGAGTGCACTATGACGCCCAGCACGCCCACTCGGGCGGCCGGAACAGCCAGCAGAGCATGTCGGAGGGGATCCAGTGAGTGAGCGACGTAGAGGGCTGGGGCGCGGGCTCGGTGCCCTGATCCCTGCCGCTCCGCAGGAGAAGTCCGTGCCCGCGATGGGGTCTGCTTCGACTTCCCCGACCGCGGTTCCGGTACTGACCGCGGAGCGCGGTGTGGCGGCTGCGAAGGTGGCCACACTTCCGCAGGGCGCGGTTTCACGTGAAACGGAAGTGCCGGCCCAAGCGGAGCCTGAGACGGTGTCGGTGGCCGAGTCGGTGGCCGGCGCGACGTTCGCCGAGCTGTCCCTGGATGCCATCACTCCCAACCCCCGCCAGCCGCGTGAGGTGTTCGACGAGGACGCGCTCGCCGAGCTTGTCACCTCCATCCAGGAGGTGGGGCTCCTGCAGCCTGTCGTCGTACGGCAGCTGGGCCCCGACCGCTATGAGCTCATCATGGGTGAGCGGCGCTGGAGGGCCTGCCGGGAGGCAGGGCTGGAGCGGATCCCCGCGATCATCCGGGCCACGGACGACGACAAGCTCCTGCTGGACGCGCTTCTGGAGAACCTGCACCGCGCGCAGCTGAACCCGTTGGAGGAAGCGGCTGCGTACGACCAGCTGCTGAAGGACTTCAACTGCACGCACGACCAGCTGGCTGACCGGATCGGGCGTTCCCGCCCGCAGGTCTCCAACACGTTGCGGCTGCTGCGGCTGTCGCCGTCGGTACAGCGTCGGGTAGCCGCCGGTGTGCTGTCCGCCGGCCACGCGCGGGCTCTGCTCTCGGTGGACGACTCCGAGGAGCAGGACAGGCTGGCGCACCGCATCGTTGCCGAAGGACTTTCGGTGCGCGCGGTCGAAGAGATCGTCACCCTGATGGGCTCGCGGCCGGAGAGCTCCGTGAAGCCCAAGGGGCCACGGGCCGGGGCACGGCTGTCGCCCGCGCTGTCCGATCTCGCCTCTCGGCTGTCGGACCGTTTCGAGACGCGGGTGAAGGTCGACCTTGGACAGAAGAAGGGAAAGATCGTCGTGGAGTTTGCCTCGATAGACGATCTGGAGCGGATTCTGGGGACGCTGGCTCCGGGCGAGGGACGTGTCCTGGACAGCGGGCTCACGGCGGACGAACCGCTGGACGAGCGGGAATGACCTGAGTCCTGGAGTGCCGTGTGGTGGACGGGCTGTGTCCGGTGTATACCGGAACACGGCCCGTCCTTTGCTTTCAGGCGGTATCGATGCAATCGCTGGGTGGATACGATGCGTTCAGTCAGGGCGCAGCACCTGAAGGCACCTCAAACGGAGAGGGCGGGGCATGCGATCGGTCAGCCGCACCGGACTGATGACAGCAGGACTGGGGCTGGGGGTGGTCGGCGGTTTCGTCGGCAGTCTGCTCCAGGAGCGGGGCGCGCTGATGGCCGCCCGGGGCGCGGCGAGTGAGGGAAGTGAGGATCAGCCTTCATGGGTCGTCGGCTCGTACCGCTCACGCTGGACAACCTTCCGGACCTTCCCAAGCGCTGCCGGGCGTGTGTCTTCTGGGAGCTTGATCCCGTCAGTGGAGAAGCTGCGGTAAAGGCGGGAACGCCTGAGCTGGAGAAGGAGGCGTGGATCTCCGCTGTGCTGCTGGAGTGGGGGTCCTGCGGACGGGTCGTCTATGTCGATGAGGTGCCCGTCGGTTTCGTTCTGTACGCCCCTCCCGCGTATGTGCCGCGGTCCACTGCCTTTCCCACGAGTCCGGTCTCGCCCGATGCGGTTCAGCTGATGACGGGGTGGATCATGCCGGGGTACCAGGGGCAGGGGCTGGGCCGGGTGATGGTGCAGACGGTGGCGAAGGATCTGCTGCGCCGTGGCTTCAAGGCGATCGAGGCGTTCGGAGACGCCCGGTGGAACGAGCCGGCCTGCGTGCTGCCGGCGGATCATCTGCTGGCGGTCGGCTTCAAGACGGTGCGCCCGCACCCGGTGCATCCGAGGTTGCGCCTGGAGCTGCGGACGACGCTGTCGTGGAAGGAAGATGTGGAGCTTGCGCTGGACAGGCTGCTGGGCGCGGTCCAGAAGGAGCCGGTTCTGCGGCCACTGTAGGAGCTGATCGGAGACGGACAAGGGCCGCCCCGAAGGGCGGCCCTTGTTTCACGTGGAACAGCGGTGCATCAGGCCTTGGTGGCCCCTTCGCCGATGAAGTCCGCGAGGTCACGCTCGAGAGCGGCCTTCGGCTTGGCCCCGACGATCGTCTTGGCGACCTCGCCGCCCTGGTAGACGTTGAGTGTCGGAATGGACATCACGCCGTACTTGGCTGCGGTGTCCGGGTTCTCGTCGATGTTGAGCTTGACGATCTCGATCGAGTCGCCATGCTCTGCGGCGATCGCCTCGAGCGACGGCGCGATCTGACGGCAGGGACCGCACCAGGCGGCCCAGAAGTCGACCAGTACGGGCTTGTCGCTCTTGAGGACTTCCTCTTCGAAAGTAGCGTCAGTCACGGTCTTCAGGGCCACGGCGGCCTCCTGTTCATCGCGGATGGGGATGAGGAATGGGTTGGGGGTCAGACTGTCGCGGCTGCGGCCTTTTCCTCGTCGGCGAGGGCCGCGAGGTAGCGCTCGGCGTCGAGGGCTGCGGAGCAGCCGGTGCCTGCGGCGGTAATGGCCTGCCGGTAGGTGTGGTCGACGACGTCTCCGGCACCGAAGACACCGGTGAGGTTGGTGCGGGTCGAGGGCGCATCGACTCGCAGGTAACCCTCGTCGTCCAGTTCCAGCTGACCCTTGAAGAGTTCGGTGCGCGGGTCGTGGCCCACGGCGATGAAGAGGCCGGTTGCCGCGAGCTCGGACGTCTCGCTCGTCTTGGTGTTGCGCAGGGTGAGGCCGGAGAGCTTCTGCTCGCCGTGGATCACGGCGACCTCACTGTCCCAGGCGAACTTGATCTTCGGGTCGGCGAAGGCGCGGTCCTGCATGGCCTTGGAGGCGCGCAGAGTGTCCCGGCGGTGGATGATCGTGACGGACTTGGCGAACCGGGAGAGGAAGGTGGCCTCCTCCATGGCGGTGTCGCCGCCGCCGACGACGGCGATGTCCTGGTCCTTGAAGAAGAAGCCGTCGCAGGTGGCGCACCAGGAGACGCCGCGGCCGGAGAGGGCGTCCTCGTTGGGCAGGCCGAGCTTGCGGTGCTGGGAGCCGGTGGTGATGATGACGGCCTTGGCGTGGTGAACGGTTCCGACGGTGTCGGTGACGGTCTTGATGTCACCGGACAGGTCGACGGCGACGACATCGTCGGGCACCAGCTCGGCGCCGAAGCGCTCGGCCTGGGCGCGCATGTTGTCCATCAGGTCCGGGCCCATGATGCCGTCCCGGAAGCCGGGGAAGTTCTCCACGTCGGTGGTGTTCATCAGCGCACCGCCGGCGGTGACTGCGCCTTCGAACACCAACGGCTTGAGCGACGCGCGTGCGGTGTAGAGGGCTGCGGTGTAGCCGGCCGGCCCGGAGCCGATGATGATCACGTTACGGACGTCGCTCACGGGTGTCTTCCTCGTCTCTACGGACTGCTGCCTACCGGGGCCGGTCATTGACTCTCACCCCACCCAACGGATCCTAAGGGGCGTGCATTCCCGCTGTGTCCGAGCGCAAGGGCGGGGTGTGTCAGTTTCGGGGGTAGGAGCGTGTCAGCAGAACGTCGCCCTTGCCGGTGGGGGCGCTCTTCGTGCAGGAGGCGTCGATGACGTAGGCCTGGACCGAGGTGCGGTCGGAGGTGTGCGGGAGCACGAGCAGGTAGGCGTCGGCACCCTGGAAGGTGCCCTGCTCCGCGGCGAGGGGCTGCTCCGCCCGTCCTGTGCCGGCCTGGACGCAGGGCGGCACGTTCGGGGACTCCTCACCGTCCCGTAGCGGGGAGTGCGGGGTGTTCTGTGTCCCGAAGGATTTCTTTTCCTCGGGGCTCTGCCCGCCTGGTGATTCTGTGGCGAGAAGAGCCTGGACGCGGCCTTCGAGGCCGGTCGCGGAGAAGGTGTCCGGGGCGTCGGATGCGACGCCCACGCCGTTCTCCGCGGTCTTTTCCGCGGAGTCGCCTTGTGTGGACGGCAGCGACTGCATCAGGAAGATGCTCATGCCGATCGCGGCTGTGCCGAAGACGCCTCCGAGGACAGCGGCGCGGCGCCTTCGCTTGCTGCGGGGGCCGCGGCCGGGGCCGGTGGCCGCCCGTGGGTGGCCGGCAGGCCGCCCGGCTGTGGCCGGCTCCGGAGTCACGGGAGGCGATGTTTCACGTGAAACAGTGTCGTCGGTGCCGGGGAGTGTGGCGTCCAGCAGAGCTTCGGCGGCGAGCGCTGCGTCGATGCGGCCCGCGATGTCGGCCGGCATGCGCTGCGGGCCGGGCAGGGTGCCGAGCAGTCCACGGATCTCGTCCAGGGAGGCCCGCACGTCCGCGCACAGTGGGCATGCGTCGACATGCTTGCGGATCTCGGCCGCGCGTGCCGGAGAGAGCAGTCCCTCGGTGAGGTCGGAGATCTCCGAGACGTCCGGATGCCGGATTGCGCCGGTCGTGGATGTCACGGTCGCCCACCTCCGCCCTTCACCGCGTCTGTGTCCTTGGGTTCCGCTGCCGGTGGGACGGATGTCCCCTGCGTCCGGTTCCTTCCCCGGGGGAGATCGTTGTTATCCGCGGTGTCGGTACGCAGATGTGTGAGTAGCGGCTGCAGTCTCGCCCGGCCCCGTGCGCAGCGGCTCTTCACCGTCCCGGTGGGCACGTCGAGGATCTTGGCGGCTTCTGCCACCGGATAGCCCTGCATGTCGACGAGGATCAGCGCGGCCCGCTGCTCTGCGGGAAGCGTGCCCAGCGCTGCCAGGAGTTCGCGGTGAAGGTCGTGGCGTTCTGCGGGCGCCTCTGCCGATTCGTGGGGCTCCAGGAGCTGCTCGAACCTGTCGGTGTCGTCCATGGGCGAGGTCTTGCGTGAAGCGGCCTTGCGGGCGCGGTCGAGGCAGGCGTTCACGGTGATGCGGTGCAGCCAGGTCGTCACTGCCGACTGTCCGCGGAAGGTGTGGGCGGCGCGGTAGGCGGAGACGAGGGCGTCCTGTACCGCGTCTGCGGCTTCTTCGCGGTCGCCCAGTGTGCGCAGTGCGACGGCCCACAGTCGGTCGCGGTGGCGGCGGACGATCTCACCGAAGGCATCGGGATCGCCGGCGACATGACGAGCGAGCAGGTCCTGGTCGCTTGCGCCGCCCGGTTCTGCGTCGTCCAACGGTGAGCCCCCTGCCCCTGCTGTCCTGGTCAGCTCGTGAATTTCACGTCCGTGATCGCCTGCTTGTAGCCGGCGCCGCTGAACTCGTCCCCTTCGGCCTTCGGTACGTCGGTGAGCCAGACGAGGACGTACCGAGTTTCCACCGGGGCCGGTGCAGACAGCGCGGCCGTGGTGCCCTGCGTCTGGGTGGTGGCGATCTTCTTCATCGAGTCGACGGAGGTGGCTGACGACATCGAGTCAGTGCCGTAGAGGGTGATCGTGGTGTGGTCACCACCGAAGCGGAGCCCTATCGAAGCGGCCGAGACGTTCTGGTCGGAACCGAGATCGTAGATGATGCCGATGCCCTGCTTGAAGGGTGCGAGCTTCGGTCCGTCCTCGAAGCTCTTCGACCGCCAGTACGTCGAGCCGTCGCCGTCGTACGTGTTCCTGACGTCGCCGGCGTTCTGCGTCCGTCCGTCCGGGGCGTACTCCTCGGCGCCGTGGATACCGATCGGCTTCGGAGCCTCCTGTGGGGGCTTCTCGTCGCCGTCGTTCGTCTGCGTTCTGCCGGGGTCGCCGCTGGAGTCCCCGCGGTCGAGGAGGGTGTCTGCCAGTTGCCAGCTGCCCAGGCCCAGCGCGGCGATGAGCAACGCGGCGACGCTCCACTTCAGGGCCTTGCCGGTGCGGCTCTGCAGCGGAGGCGGCGGGGCTGCCGGCATCGGCTGTGTGGCCGATCCCGGACGGGCGGTCGAACGCCCGTAGGTGCCCTGCTGGTAGGTGGTGCGCTGGTAGTCGGGCGGCGCCGTGAAAGCCGGCTCCGGCGGCCGGATGCGCGGCATGGTTGCGACCGCCTTGGCCAGCTCCTCCGGAGTGGTGCAGGGCGGCTCCTGGCGTGAGGCGGTGGCGCCGTCGTTGGCCAGAGCGCGCATGGCGAGCTCGGCGAGCCCGCGGTGGACGCCCGCACGGACCTGGTCGGGGGAGATCAGCCCGACGCCCTTGGGCAGTCCGGACAGCCCGTATGCGTCGTTCTCGTACGGCCAGCGCTGGGTGAGGGAGGCGTACAGCAGTGCGCCGATCGCCTCGGTGTCGGTGCGCTGCGGGAATTCGGAGGTGATGCCGCGCAGGGCCGCGTTCACGGCGAGGCCGCGGATCCGGTACTGGCCGGAGGAGGTGCGCAGTATGGCGCCGGGGGTCAGCCGGAGATGGGCCAGGCCCTCGCGGTGGGCCGCGGCCATTGCCTGGGAAACCTGGCTGACGAGCTGGTAGGCATCGTGTGCCTCCATCGGGCCGGACGCGAGCAGGGAGGTGAGTTCGGTGGCATCCGGAAGCCACTCGTGAACGACGTAGACGAGATCGTTCTCCTCGACCGCGTCCAGGACCTGTACGAAGCGTGGGTCGCCGAGCAGAGCGGAGGAGCGTGCGGCGGCGAGTACCGAGCGGGCGCGGGGGTGGTTCGCGGGAAGCAGGTGGACACCGACGGCCCGGCGGAGCTTCTCGTCGACGGCGCGCCAGCTGCTGAAACCGTCCAGACGGGTGACGCACTCTTCGAGCCGGTAGCGTCTGGCGAGCTTGTGGCCGCTGTGCAGCTCGGGCGCGGCGGCGTGCCCGAGGTCGCCGCTCTTGCGCTCGCTGCCCGGGTCGGTCGCGCTCTGGTCCGCCTTCTGCTGGGCTTCCGCCACCCCGTCGGCCGTGGCGCCGTCCGCCTTCGCGGTCAGCGGCTCGTCGCCGCTGTTGTCGGCCACGTCGACGGCAGCTGTGCTACGTTCCGCCACCGTCGTTCCTGCCTCCCCATCCGTTGCACGCTGTTGGCCAGTCTGCAGAGCCATGCCAATTGTGCCCACAGTCCGGCGCTATGCACGACACGCGGCGGCGGACGATGGTTGTGCGAAGGTCAGCGTCCGAGCCGTCCGCGGACCATGCCGACCATCGCGTTGAGTTCCTCGATGCGCATCCGCTTCGCGGCCACGAGGAAGACCGTCATCAGGACGAGACCGCCGCCCACCAGGGCCGTGAAGGAGCCGAGGGCACCGCTGCCGAGGCCCTTGGTGATCCCGAATGCCACGGCGCCCGCCGCGACCGCCGCGGGCACGCACGCTCCGGCGAGCCGGGCGTACGTACGGATGACGTGGGCGCCGTCGAGATCGCCGCCGAGTCGGTTGCGCAGCCGGCGCCAGGCGACGCCCACACCCACGGCGTACGCGAGGCCGTAGGCGGCTGCCATGCCGACCACTGCCCAGCGGGCGGGCAGGACGAAGTACGCCAGTGCGGAGACCGCCGCGTTGACCGCGGCGACGATGACGGTGTTGTAGAACGGCGTGCGGGTGTCCTCGTACGCGTAGAAGCCGCGCAGTACGACGTACTGGACGGAGTACGGAATCAGGCCGAGCCCGAAGGCCATCAGGATGAAGCCCATGGACCGGGCTGCTTCGGCGCCGGAGGGCCCGAAGAGCAGGGTGCACATCGGGAGGCCGAGGGCGACGAAGGCGAACGAGACGGGCACGATCGCGACAGCGGAGTTGCGCAGTCCCTGAGAGATGTCGTCGCGTACGGCGCCGGGGTCGTTGTCATGGGCAGCGCGGGAGATGCGGGGCAGCAGGGCGGCCATCACGGAGACGGTGATGATGGCCTGCGGCATGCCCCAGATCAGCTGCGCGTTGGAGTAGGCCAGGAAGCCTGTTCCATCGGTGTCGGAGGCGGCGCCCGCCGCGGTGGAGAGCTGGGTGACGACGAGGACGCCCGCCTGGTTGGCGAGGACGAAGAGCACGGTCCACTTGGCGAGCTTGACCGTCTTGCCGAGCCCGTGGCCCTTCCAGTCGAAGCGGGGACGGAAGCGGAACCCCGTCTCGCGCAGGTACGGGATCATCGCGAGGGCCTGGACGACGAGTCCGAGGAGCGTTCCGATACCGAGGAGCCGGACGCCTTCCGCCGGAATGGTGTCCACGCCGATGCCGGACTCGGCGGAGGTCCCGTACACCCAGATGAACAGTCCGAAGGTGAAGATCATGACGATGTTGTTCAGGACCGGGGTCCACATCATCGCGCCGAACTTGCCTCGGGCGTTGAGGATCTGGCCCATGACCACGTGCACGCCCATGAAGAAGATGGTCGGCAGGCAGTAGCGGGCGAAGACGACGGCGACGCTGTTGGCTTCCGGATTGTCGGCGATCGTGTCCGACATCAGGCGGACCAGCACCGGTGCCGCGAAAACGGCCCCGACGACGATGAGGCCGAGGGCGACCATGACGAGCGTCAGCAGACGGTTGGCGTAGGCCTCACCACCGTCCTCGTCGTTCTTCATGGCACGCACGAGCTGCGGCACGAAGACGGAGTTGAGGCCGCCGCCCACGGTCAGGATGTAGATCATCGTCGGCAGTGTGTAGGCGACGGTGAAGGCGTCACCGAGCATCGCGGCACCCAGCGCCGCAGTGATCACCAGGCTGCGGACGAATCCGGTGAGCCGGGACACCATCGTGCCGGCGGCCATGACGGCACTGGACTTCAGCAGCCCCGATGCCCGGCCGGACCTCTTGGGAGCGGGCGAGCCAACCGGTTCGGGCTCGGGGTCGGAGGCGGGCTGGCGGATGCTGTCCTGCTGATCCCGGTAGAGGTGCGCGAAGGCATCCGGCTCGGGCTCTTCCTCACCGGCCCTGGTGACCAGATCGTCCACCCCGGTGAACTCGGTGGTCCGGGCGTCATCGCCGTACGGAAGATGGCGGGAGGGCCCGTCCGGTTCGGGTGCCGGTGTCTGTGCCCACACCCGCGGGTCCGGAGCGTTCGCAGGCGCCGCGGGCTGCTGGTAGAGCGGCTGCGGCTCCTGGTACGTGCCGGGCGGCGGCGGGGGGTGCGAGGCGCGGTCGTAGAGGGCCTCAGCCACCGGGTCCTGAGCGGCAAGGTCCTGTTCGCGGTACGGATCGCGGTCGTAGGTGTCCTGAAGGTAGGGATCCGGGGCGGCCGGAGGCGGCGGGGGAACCTGGCCCGGCACCGGTGGCTCCGGAACGGCCCCCGGCGTCGCGGCAGTGCCACTCGCTCCCTGTCCGCGGTCACCGTCGTACGGCGCGTTCATCGAAACCCCACCTCATTGTCCCCAGGCCGACCGGCCACGCCATCGCTCAACGGTCCACTTTCTCACCCGTGCCCGACGGGTTGCCGCTTTCCGGACCGGTGTCCGGTGTCGGGTCACTCGGCTGCTCGGCGCCGTCCGCTTCTCCAGGTGCCTCCCCGGCGGGTCCTGCGGCAGGTGCTTCTGCCCGTGCCGTGGGTGCGGAGACCGTATCCGTCGTGGCGGCGGCCGTCGCCAGCGCGGCCGCCCGCTTGCGGTGCCGGTACATCCTGATGCCTGCGAGGACGAGGAGAAGAACACCGCCGGCGATCACGAGCATCACCGTGGGCGTGATCTCGGTCGCTTCCACGGTGAACCTCCTCGCCTCTCCGTAGCGGACACCGTCCTCGGTGTAGAGCTGGGCGGTCACCTCGACCGGCCCGCTGGCCGTGGCGTTCGCGGTGAATTTCACCGACTGGCTGTGGCCGCCCTGGACGGCGACCGGCTGCTCGGTTTCCGCCTTGTCTCCGAACTTCAGGCGGTTCGGCTTGTCCGAGGTGAGCCGGAGCACAAGGTTGTCGACACCCTGGACGAGGCTGTTCTGCACGGTCACCGGGATCGTCGCACTGCGTCCCGAGAGGGTCGCGTCCGACTTCGGAATCAGCTGCACCTTCTCGGTGAGACCGATCAGGTAGCTCTGTACGTCGCCACGGTACTGGGCGGCCCCCTGCGGCTTGCCGCGCCAGGAGACGGACATGCCCCGGCGGATGGCGTTGCCGAACGGGATGTCCACACGGTCTTCCGCGGTGAGGATGACCTTGAAGTGGTCGAGCGTGTTCTGGGTGGTGCGGATCTCCTCGAAGGCTGCCCTAGGCAGCTCCCTCTTGCGCAGGGCGTCGGGATACGAGCCTGGGCCGGGCACGCTGGTGGTGGCGTCGGGGTCGGGCTTGGCCTTTGCGGCCGCTTCCAGGTCGAGCGGCTGCGTCCAGCGGCTCGCCTGCAGGCCGCGCAGCGCGCTCGCCATGGACTGCGCCTGGCTGGCGGTCGGCGTCCGCTGTGGAGCGACGACGATGCTGCGTTCCTTGTCCGTGCCCTGCAGGTTCACCGCTAGGCTCTGCGCCAGGAATTCCTGCACGGCGAGCGTGGAGTTTCCTGCCCGGGACATGTCTCCCTGGAAGGCCTTGGACAGCGGGGCATCAGCGACCACCGCCGTGGTGCCGCCGCCGATGGGCCGGGCTGCGGTCGGCGTGTACGACAGGCTGTCCGACTCGCGCATGCTGTCGCTGCGGGTGATCACATGGTGGGCGCCCGCCGAAGTGGCGGTGTTGATGATCGAGGGATCGACGGCGCCTTCCACCGGCCATGCGAAGTCGGTGGAGGGTGTCACGTGGAGGATGGTCTCCACTGCCTGCTTGGCCACCTCTGTGGCGGGCCGCAAGTGGCTCAGCGACCCGGAGACATTCCTGCCTCGGTGCGCCAGTGACGCCAGGTCGGGGTCGGCGAACGGCAGGGCCACGACCTTCTGGTCCCGTACGGCGTCCTCGAGTGAACTCAGCCACTGGTTCGCGATGTCCTGGCTCTTGCCCGGGACGGTCGTGCCATTGGGCCCCCTGACCTCGTAGCTCCGCGTCATCGCATCGACGGTGGCCAGCAGGTCTGGGTCGATCAGCCAGGTGACGGGCAGCTCTTTGCCCAGGGAGACGAGCTGTTCCAGCCGTCCGCCGGGAGCGAGTTCCGCCGCCAGGCTGTCGTTCTGGAAGACCGGGGTCTGCTGTTCGTCGGAGCCGGTCTCGGAGGTCAGGTGCGTCGAGGAGATCAGCGGCCATACGTAGGTGAGCTGGGTTCGCTTCTTCGCCGCCTCCGGCTGCCAGGGCAGGAAGGTCCGCTCCATACCCAGGACCTGCTGGCCGGGGTGGCTTGACGTGTGGCCCGCGAGGGACACACCGACCTGGTAGACGCCGTCCGTGTCGAGGCCCAGCTTGTCGACCGGAACCTTGAGCGTGAAGTCATGGCTGATCTTGGCAGGCAGCTTCGCGATCTTGAACGTGTACGCGTCGTTGATCTCCGAGAGGTTGCCGGGTGCAGGGCCACTGCGTTCAGCGGCGGCGTCGATCGCCGTCCTGCCGGTCATCGGCGGTCCCACGCGAAGCCCGACCCGGGCGTCGGTGATCGTCTCCTTGCCCTGGTTCACCACCGTGCCGGAGATCGTGAGTGAGTCGCCCTTCACGGGTGCGGCAGGACTCAGTGTGTCGAGAGACACGTCCACACTCCGCGGTCCCGCGGTGTCGGCGGCCCGCGCCGGCGAGTCTGCGGGGACGTACATCAGCCCGGCCAGGAGAGGTGTCCCGGCGACCAGCACGGCTGCACGCCGCAGCCATCGGCGGGCAGGAGAGGAGCCCGACCCCCGGAAGTCTGCCGCCTCGGCCACGCGCTCGCCCGTCCCTCGTCATCAGTGGTCGTCGGTTGTGCGTCCACGCATGGTAACGAGGCCCGCTGTGTGTGAGTGCCGCGGACTGCTCCACATGATCGCAGGAGAGCGCGGTGTGGAAGGAAACGAGGGCGCTCGGGTCGGCGGGGCCACGTACCCTGTTCTGTTGTGCCGAACGCCAATGAAGACAACCCCAGTGCCCTGAGTCAGGTGCAGCGCCGCGCGGTGAGTGAACTGCTGCGGGTGTCCCCTGTCGCCGACGATCTCGCCCGACGCTTCCGGGACGCGGGCTTCAGCCTCGCGCTGGTCGGCGGTTCGGTCAGGGACGCGTTGCTCGGACGGCTCGGCAATGACCTCGACTTCACCACGGACGCACGTCCCGAGGACGTACTGAAGATCGTCCGGCCGTGGGCCGACTCGGTGTGGGACGTCGGGATCGCCTTCGGCACGGTGGGCTGCCAGAAGGCCGCCGGCGACGAGGGGGGAGCGGACCGGTTCTTCCAGATCGAGGTCACCACGTACCGCTCCGAGGCGTACGACCGGACCTCGCGGAAGCCGGAGGTCTCCTACGGCGACTCCATCGAGCAGGACCTCATCCGCCGCGACTTCACGGTCAACGCCATGGCCGTGGCCCTCCCGGAGAAGGAGTTCATCGACCCGCACGGTGGACTCGGCGACCTCGCTGCACGCGTCCTTCGGACCCCCGGAACGCCCGAGGAATCCTTCTCGGACGACCCGCTGCGCATGATGCGGGCGGCTCGTTTCGCCGCACAGCTGGATTTCGAGGTGGCTCCCGAAGTCGTCGAGGCGATGACATCGATGGCCGAGCGCATCGAGATCGTCTCCGCCGAACGCGTGCGTGACGAGTTCAACAAGCTGCTGCTCTCCGCCAACCCGCGCAAGGGGCTGGCGCTGCTCGTCGGCACCGGGATCGCCGATCGTGTGATCCCCGAACTTCCGGCGCTGCGACTGGAGAGCGATGAGCACCACCGGCACAAGGACGTCTACGAGCACTCGCTGACCGTGCTGGAGCAGGCCATCGATCTGGAAGCCCCTCAGGAGGAGCCCGGCGGCGGGGCGGACCTGGTGCTACGGCTCGCCGCGCTGCTGCACGACATCGGCAAGCCGCGGACGCGGCGGTTCGAGACCGACGGCCGGGTCTCCTTCCACCACCATGAGGTGGTCGGCGCCAAGATGACCCGTAAGCGCATGACTGCTCTCAAGTACTCCAACGACATGGTCAAGGACGTCTCGAAGCTGGTCGAGCTGCATCTGCGGTTCCACGGCTATGGGACCGGGGAATGGACCGACTCCGCCGTCCGCCGCTATGTGCGCGATGCGGGTCCTCTGCTGGAGCGGCTGCACAAGCTGACCCGTTCGGACTGTACGACACGGAACAAGCGCAAGGCGAGCGCGCTGTCCCGCGCCTACGACGGCCTCGAGGAGCGCATCGCGCAGCTCCAGGAGCAGGAGGAGCTGGACGCGATCCGCCCGGACCTGGACGGCAACGAGATCATGGAGGTTCTCGGAGTCGGCCCCGGCCCGGTGATCGGCAAGGCGTACAAGTTCCTGCTCGAGCTGCGTCTGGAGAACGGCCCGATGGAGCGGGACGCCGCCATCGCGTCACTCAAGGAGTGGTGGGTAGCGCAGAGCTGAGCGATGTTTCACGTGAAACGTCAGGCGGAGAACAGGGGCGATGTTTCACGTGAAACATCGCCCCTTCGCCTTGTCTCCCCCTCTATCGCTTCATGGGGCGCGCCATCCCAGCGGCAACCACGGCGTAGAGGGCGGCGACGGACACGACCAGGGCGGCCGACCGGCCGTCCGGCGGCAGCATCAGTGCGGCCACCCCGGCGGCGCCGACGAATGCCGCGTTGTACAGCACGTCGTAGATCGAGAAGACTCGTCCGCGGAAGGCGTCGTCCACCGAGGACTGCACCACCGTGTCCGTGGAGATCTTCGATCCTTGGGTGATCAGCCCCAGAAGGAACGCGGCAATCATCATGGGCACCGGCGCGAACGGCAGGCCGAGAGCCGGTTCCAGCACGGCAGCGGCAGCGGAACAGGCGGCGATCCACCCGAACTCGCCGAACCGGCCCACCGCCCACGGTGTCATCACGGCCGCCGCGAAGAAGCCGGCCCCTGAAAGGGCGATGGCGAGGCCGAGCAGGGCCATGCCTTCCGACTCCCGCTCCGTCCAGGCATACCGGCACAGCATCAGCACCATCACGGTCAGCGCCCCGTAGCAGAACCGCAGCAGGGTCATTGCTGCCAGCGCCCGCGCTGCCGTCCGCCGCTCCGCCAGATGGCGCAGACCCTCAGCCAGTCCACGAGCCGTCATGGCCACGGCGTCGGTCATCCTGGGGCGCAGAGCATCGGGTGGGAGATCCGGCCCCAGCAAGCCGGGGGCCATACGCAGGGAAGCGAGGGCCGCGGACAGGTAGAGGGAAGCGCCGAGCAGGACGACGGCCGCGTCCGAGTCGGCGCCCAGCAGTCTCACGGCGAAGGCAAGCCCTCCGCCGGCTGTTGCCGCGAGGGTGCCCGCCGTCGGAGAGACGGAATTGGCCATCACCAGTCGGTCAGCGTCGACGACGCGCGGCAGAGCTGCTGACAGTCCCGCAAGGACGAAACGGTTGACGGCGGTAACGGCCAGAGCCGATGCGTAGAACAGCCAGTCCGGGACGGAGGCGAGGATCAGCAGCGCCGTGACGCACGCCAGAGCTGCCCGCAGGAGATTTCCGTAGAGGAAGACCTGCCGGCGCCGCCAGCGGTCCAGCAGCACGCCCGCGAAGGGGCCGACCACGGAGTACGGCAGCAGCAGCACCGCCATGGCCGAGGCGA
Source organism: Streptomyces mabaensis (assembly GCF_053763515.1). Taxonomy (NCBI): domain Bacteria; kingdom Bacillati; phylum Actinomycetota; class Actinomycetes; order Kitasatosporales; family Streptomycetaceae; genus Streptomyces; species Streptomyces mabaensis. The sequence continues at coordinate 131,949 of NZ_JBSOPZ010000003.1, read as the reverse complement.
TGGCCGCGGCCGAGGTCTGCCTCTCGGGGGAGAACACGACGTACGTGGCCAGGGCGACCTGGTACACGCCGTCTGCCGACTGGGAGAGCAGTCGTACGGCGAGCAGGCGGCGGAAATCCCTCAGGCGCAGGAGTACGCGCAGATCACGTACGACAGGCATGTGCGCAAGCGTCACATACGAGGAGGGTCCCCGTGCATATTGCCCGGGGACCCTCCTCACACATACGCGCGGACGGAGCCTTAGCGCTCGACCTCACCAGCGATGAACTTCTCGACGTTCTCGCGCGCCTCGTCGTCGAAGTACTGGACCGGCGGGGACTTCATGAAGTACGAGGACGCCGAGAGGATCGGGCCACCGATACCGCGGTCCTTGGCGATCTTTGCGGCGCGCAGCGCGTCGATGATGACACCCGCGGAGTTCGGGGAGTCCCAGACCTCGAGCTTGTACTCCAGGTTCAGCGGGACGTCACCGAACGCACGGCCCTCAAGACGCACGTACGCCCACTTGCGGTCGTCCAGCCACGCCACGTAGTCCGACGGGCCGATGTGGACGTTGTTCTCGCCCATGTCGCGGTCGGGGATCTGCGAGGTGACGGCCTGGGTCTTCGAGATCTTCTTGGACTCGAGGCGGTCACGCTCGAGCATGTTCTTGAAGTCCATGTTGCCGCCGACATTCAGCTGCATGGTGCGCTCGAGGAGCACACCGCGGTCCTCGAAGAGCTTCGCCATCACCCGGTGCGTGATGGTGGCGCCCACCTGGGACTTGATGTCGTCACCGACGATCGGCACGCCGGCCTCGGTGAACTTGTCCGCCCACTCCTTCGTGCCGGCGATGAAGACCGGAAGAGCGTTGACGAAGGCGACCTTGGCGTCGATGGCGCACTGCGCGTAGAACTTCGCCGCGTCCTCGGAACCGACGGGCAGGTAGCAGACCAGAACGTCGACCTCGCGGTCCTTGAGGACCTGGACGACGTCGACCGGCGCCTCCGCGGACTCCTCGATGGTCAGGCGGTAGTACTTGCCCAGGCCGTCGAGGGTGTGGCCGCGCTGGACGGTGACGCCCTTGCTGGGCACGTCGCAGATCTTGATGGTGTTGTTCTCGCTGGCGCCGATGGCATCCGAGAGGTCGAGGCCGACCTTCTTGGCATCGACGTCGAAGGCGGCGACGAACTCGACGTCCCTTACGTGGTAGTCGCCGAACTGGACGTGCATGAGCCCCGGCACCTTGGCCGCCGGGTCGGCGTCCTTGTAGTACTCGACGCCCTGCACCAGCGAGGCGGCGCAGTTGCCCACGCCGACGATGGCTACGCGAACCGAACCCATTGGCGGTTGCTCCCTGTGTGTACTCGTCGAAGCTCTGCGGGTGCAAAGCCTCACTTGGCGGTCTCGTCGGACGGATCCGGCGGGATGTGAGACCCGGGGGGCGTCCCCTCGGATCCCGCCGCATGCCCGTGCCGGGGCAGACCGCCCGTCTCTCCTGATGTGTTGTCCTGCTGAGCCGAGCCGGCGCCGCTGCCGGGTCGTCGCTGATCCCGGCCCGCCCGCTCGCTCTCGATCAGCTCGTTCAGCCAGCGCACTTCGCGCTCCACGGACTCCATGCCGTGCCGCTGCAGCTCGAGCGTGTAGTCGTCGAGGCGCTCACGGGTCCGGGCCAGGGAGGCGCTCATCTTCTCGAGGCGCTCCTCCAGCCGGCTCCGGCGGCCCTCCAGCACCCGCATCCGCACCTCCCGCTCGGTCTGGCCGAAGAAGGCGAAGCGCGCAGCGAAGTGCTCGTCCTCCCAGGTGTCCGGACCGGTGTGCGAGAGCAGCTCCTCGAAGTGCTCCTTACCTTCGGCGGTCAGCCGATAGACGATCTTGGCGCGGCGCCCCGCGAGGGATGCGGCGAGCGCATCCTCCGGCGCGCTGCCCGGTTCCTCGATCAACCAGCCGTTGGCGACCAGCGTCTTGAGGCAGGGGTAGAGCGTCCCGTAACTGAAGGCACGGAACACTCCCAGCGAGGTGTTGAGCCGTTTACGCAGCTCATAGCCGTGCATCGGGGACTCGCGGAGCAGACCGAGTACGGCGAATTCGAGGATGCCGGAGCGTCTGCTCACTCTTCGCCTCCTCCGTCGCCCTGACCCGTATGCCGAGCTGATGTATCGACTCGATACATCCAGACGATAGAACGGGTGCGCTCCTGCGACAAGTGGGGCCACAGTGACCGGCATCACATCGGCAATTCCTGGCGGGCAAGTTGCCTGGTTTGGGGTGAACTTCGGCACTGGAAGGGTTTTGACCGTGCGTAGTCTGTGCGGCATGCAGACCACCGGGAACCAAGTGACGCCGGGGGGCGTCGTCGCCCCGGGGGCAGTGCGGACAGGCCCGTTCCAGGACGGGACCGCACTTCGGGGGGACCGGAACACCACTGCCGCTTCCAGGCGATCGCGCCTGCCCGAGGAGTAGTCGTTCGATGAGCGAGCACCGTCGCAAACCGCCGCAGCCGCAGGGCGGCGGACGCGCCGCGGCCAGGCGAGCCGCGCAGCAGCCGCCTTCCGGCCGCCGCGGGGCAACCCGCCGGGACGTCCCCGCCGGATCGCCCTCCGGCTCGTACGAGCAGGAGCGCCCCTACGGTGGCCGCGCCGAGGCCCGTCGCGCCGCCCAGCGCGGCGCCGGCGGCCGCAGACGCGCCCCCGAAGCCGGCGGCGCCGGCCGCGGCAACCCGAGCTCCGAGAAGCGCTTCATCGACTACCCGCGGTCGGACAAGGACGGCTGGAGCCGCTGGGTCCCCTCGTGGAAGCTGGTCGGGGGAACCTGCCTCGGCTTCTTTGCCCTCCTGATGGCGGGCACCGGCATCGCGCTGGCCATGGTCGGGACGCCTGAAGCGCAGAAGGCCGCCGAGGCGCAGAACAACGTCTTCTACTGGGACGACGGCACCCAGATGGCGGCGACCGGCGGTTCGCGCAACCGCCAGATCGTGACCATCGACAAGATCCCGCAGTCGATGCAGGACGCGGTGATCGCCGCGGAGAACGCCTCCTTCGAAACCGACAAGGGCGTCGACCCCATGGGCATCGCCCGGGCCGTCGTCAACATGGCCAAGGGTGGCTCCACACAGGGCGGATCGACGATCACCCAGCAGTACGTGAAGAACACGTACCTCGAGCAGGACCAGACGATGAAGCGCAAGATCACCGAGCTCTTCATCTCGATAAAGCTCGGTGCCACCGAGGAGAAGGACGAGATCCTCGCCGGCTACCTGAACACCGCCTACTACGGCCGCGACGCCTACGGAATCCAGGCAGCGGCCCAGGCGTACTTCAAGACGGACAGCGACGACCTCGACCCGTCCGAGAGCGCGTTCCTCGCCGCCCTGCTCAAGGGCCCCAACCTCTACAACCCGGACGGCGGCATCGGCCCCGGAGCCACCCCCGAGGAGAACACCAAGCGCGCCAAGCTGCGCTGGGCATGGGTCCTCGACCGCCAGGTCGAGGTCGGACGCATGACGAAGGCGGAGCGGGACAAGTACCGGAAGTTCCCGGACCTCGAAGACTCCGCGCAGGCCAGAGGGCTGTCCGGCCAGAAGGGCTATCTCGTCGAGACGGCCAAGAAGTACGTCATGAAGAAGACCGGCCTCACACCGGAGAGGCTCGAACTCGGCGGCTACCGCATCTACACGACCTTCAACCAGGCCAAGGTCAACGCGCTCACCGCATCGGTCGAGAAGACCCGCAAGGAGTTCCTGGACGAGAAGAAGCGCCCCGAAAAGGACAAGCACGTCCAGTTCGGCGCGGCCTCCGTCGACCCCGAGAACGGCAAGATCGTCGCCATCTACGGCGGCAAGGGCTGGGACCAGAACCACTTCACCAACAACGCCGACACCTCCGGCGTCCCGGTCGGCTCCACCTGGAAGCCGTACGTACTCGCGGCCGCGATGGAGTACGGCACCCCGAACTCCGGCGGCGAGGGTCTCTCACTGAACAGCAAGTACAACGGCAACGACCTGACCGTCATCAACAACCGCGCCGGTCAGCCCCTCATGAACAACAAGGGACAGCCGTTCCGGCAGAAGAACGAAAGCCCCACCCCCTACGGCTACGTCACCCTCACCGAGGCGATGGAGAAATCCATCAACACCCCCTTCGCCCAGCTCGGCATGGACGTCGGACTGGACAAGGTGCGCGAGGTCGCGGAGAACACCGGCATTCTCAAGGACTCGATGGACCCCAACGACAACGCCTCCTTCTCCCTCGGTACCTCCACCCCGAGTGCCATCCGGATGGCCGACTCGTACGCCACCTTCGCCGCCTCCGGCACCCACTACGAGCCGTACTCCGTCACCAAGGTCGTCCAGAAGGGCGAGGAGCTCCAGGGATTCGAGCCCCCCGAGGCGGAGACGGGCCTGGACGACACCATCGCCGACAACATCACCAAGGTCCTCCAGAACGTCGTCCAGAACGGCACCGGCAAGAAGGCCAGGGAGCTGGGCCGCCCGGCCGCCGGCAAGACCGGCACCACCGACAAGAACAAGTCGGCCTGGTTCGTCGGCTACACCCCGCAGCTCTCGACCGCCGTCACCCTGTTCCGCACCGACCCGGAGGACAAGAAGCTCCTGTCGATGAACGGCACCGGTGGCGTGCCGTCCATCCACGGTGGTGACATTCCGGCTGAGGTATGGACGAACTACATGCGCGAAGCCCTCAAGGGAGAGCCCAAGAAGGACTTCCCCGAGGCCGAGGAGATCGGCACCAAGGCCGACGCCGACGGCGCTCCCACCCCCACTCCGACGCCGTCCATCACCCCCTCCGAGGAGCCGTCCGAAAAGCCCTCCGAATCGGCGCCTGCGACGCCGACCCCGTCGGAAAGCGCCGGGCCGACCGAGTCCTGCGGGCCCTTCGACTGGGACTGCGAGGAGGACGGCGGCACCACCACCGGTAACACCGCGGGAGCCGACGCGGGCACCACCGACGGCACCACCGGCGGAGTATCGCCGTCGCCCTCTGCGCCCACCGGCGGCACCGGCGGCAACGGAAACGGCGGCAACGGCAACGGAAACGGCGGCAACGGCGGCTTCTTCGGCGGACCGGCCGGCTAGCCACTCGGCCCCCCACGGAACACGGCCACGAGGGCCGTCGCGGCAGCCGCGACGGCCCTCGCTTCATGCCCAGGGACGTACGGCAGGATGAGCCCATGACGAGCACGCACGAGGACCGACCCGTACTGCCCACACAGCAGGACGAAGTGGCCGCGGCCGGCAGCGAGATGATCGGCGGGCCTACCGGTCGTTACGCGGCGCTCGGCAGAGGCCGGCTGACCCCCGTCCGCGTCATCGTCCTCGTCGCCCTCGGCATGTTCGCCCTCGGCATGGCACAGAAAGCACCCTGCTACGACTGGGCCTGGTTCCGCGGCGCCACATCCCAGTACACCCACGCCTGCTATTCCGACATCCCGCACCTCTACGTCGGGCGCGGCTTCGCCGACGACCTCGTCCCCTACTTCGACCGGCTGCCCGGCGACATGCAGTACCTCGAATACCCGGTGCTCACCGGCCTCTTCATGGAAGCCGCCTCCTGGCTCACCCCGCAGAGCGGCTCGATGGTGCACCGTGAACAGGTCTACTGGATGGTCAACGCGGGAATGCTGATGGTCTGCGCCGCCGTCATCGCCGTCTGCGTCGCCCGCACCCACCGTCGGCGCCCCTGGGACGCGCTGCTCGTCGCCCTCGCCCCCGCCTTCGCCCTCACCGCCACCATCAACTGGGACCTCCTCGCGGTCTCCCTGACCGCCGCTGCGATGCTCATGTGGTCGCGCGCCAGACCCCTCGCCTACGGCATCCTCATCGGGCTCGCCACCGCCGCCAAGCTCTACCCCGCACTGCTCCTCGGGCCGCTGTTCGTGCTGTGCTGGCGCGCCGGAAAATGGCGCGAACTCGCCGCCGCCGCACTCGGCGCCACCGGCGCCTGGCTGGCGGTCAACCTCCCCGTCATGTACTTCGCCCCCGAAGGCTGGAAGAAGTTCTACACCTTCAGCCAGGAACGCCCCGTCGACTTCGGATCACTCTGGCTGATCATCTCCCAGCGCACCGGCAACCCCCTCGACGACGCCAACACCTACGCCACCCTCCTCACCCTCCTCCTGTGCGCAGGCATCGGCGCCCTCACCCTCACCGCCCCCCGCCGGCCCCGCTTCGCCCAGCTGGCCTTCCTGGTCGTCGCCGTCTTCATCCTCACCAACAAGGTCTACTCACCGCAGTACGTGCTGTGGCTCATCCCCCTCGCAGCCCTCGCCCGGCCCCGCTGGCGGGACTTCCTGATCTGGCAGGCCTGCGAGGTCACGTACTTCCTGGGCATCTGGATGTACCTCGCGTACACCGGAAGCGGCGACAAACACCAGGGTCTGCCCACCGAGGGCTACCAGCTCGCCATCGCCGTCCACCTGCTGGGGACCCTCTACCTGTGCGCCGTCGTCGTCCGCGACGTACTGATGCCGGAACGGGACGTCGTACGCACCGACGGCTCGGACGACCCGTCCGGCGGTGTACTCGACGGCGCACCCGACGTCTTCGTCCTCGGTGAGGCCGCGCGCCCACCACGGCACGCCGCCCACCTGGAGGCGCATCACCGGGTCGAATGGGGCACGACCGTACGCGAATAGGCCCCCGCCCCCGCGCGGCAGTACGGAACGTGAAAGGGCCCGGGCCGCACCCAAAGGTGCGGCCCGGGCCCTTTTGCGCGTGCACGCGCCGGCAGAAGAATCAGCGGTCGACCACCCGGTCGAACTGCGTCGTCGTATGCCGCAGATGAGCCACCAGCTCCTCGCCCACCTTCGGCTCCGGCGCATCCGCCGGCACGAACAGAATCGACACCTGCATGTGCGGCGGCTCCGCGAACCAGCGCTGCTTGCCCGCCCACACGAACGGCGACAGATTCCGGTTCACCGTCGCCAGACCCGCCCGCGCGACACCCTTGGCCCGCGGCATCACACCGTGCAGCGCCTTCGGAGCCTCCAGACCCACCCCGTGCGACGTACCGCCCGCCACCACGACCAGCCAGCCGTCCGAGGCCGCCTTCTGCTGCCGGTAGCCGAAACGGTCCCCCTTGGCGACCCGGGTCACGTCCAGCACCGCACCCCGGTACTCCGTCGCGTCATGATCCCCCAGCCACAGCCGGGTACCGATCCGCGCCCGGAACCGGGTCTGCGGGAACTGCTGCTGCAGCCGCGCCAGTTCCTCCGCCCGCAGATGACTCACGAACATCGTGTGCAACGGCAGCCGGGCCGCACGCAGCCGGTCCATCCACCCGATGACCTCCTCCACCGCGTCTGACCCGTCCGTACGGTCCAGCGGCAGATGCAGTGCGAAACCCTCCAGCCGCACATCCTCGATCGCGGCGTGCAACTGGCCCAGCTCATGCTCGGCGATACCGTGCCGCTTCATCGAACTCATGCACTCGATGACGACACGCGCCCCTACCAGGCCGTGCACACCGTCCACCGACGAAACCGAGCGGATCACGCGGTCCGGCAGCGGCACCGGCTCCTCACCCCGCCGGAACGGCGTCAGGACCAGCAGATCACCGCTGAACCAGTCCTTGATCCGGGCGGCCTCGTACGTCGTCCCCACCGCGAGGACATCGGAGCCGAAACGCGTCGCCTCCTCCGCCAGCCGCTCGTGACCGAAGCCGTACCCGTTGCCCTTGCAGACCGGCACCAGGCCCGGGAACTGCTCGATCACATGCTTCTGGTGCGCCCGCCAGCGCGCGGTATCGACGTAGAGCGTGAGCGCCATGACCGGTCCGGAACCTTTCTCGTGGCTGCGGTGAATCAGAGGAAAGAACGGTAACTACGAGGAGTCAAGCGGATCAGCGGCGCGACATGTAGATGTCGAGCGCCTTGTGCAGCAGCTTGTTCAGCGGGAAGTCCCACTCACCGACATACTCCACCGCCTCACCACCCGTGCCCACCTTGAACTGGATTAGGCCGAACAGGTGATCGGTCTCGTCGAGGGAGTCGCTGATACCGCGCAGGTCATACACACTCGCCCCCAGCGCGTACGCGTCACGCAGCATCCGCCACTGCATCGCGTTCGACGGGCGCACCTCACGCTTGTGGTTCGCCGACGCCCCGTACGAGTACCAGACATGGTGGCCGACCGTCAGCATCGTCGCAGCCGCCAGCGGCTCGCCCTCGTGCTTCGCGATGTACAGGCGCATCCGGTTCGGATCCTCGGAGTTGAGGGCCGTCCACTGCCGCTGGAAGTAGCTCAGCGGCCGCGGCCGGAACCGGTCGCGCTCCGCCGTCACCTCGTACAACTGCTGCCACACCGGCAGATCGTCGTAACCGCCCTGGACGACCTCGACGCCGGCCTTCTCCGCCTTCTTGATGTTGCGCCGCCACAGCTGGTTGAAGCCCTTCAGGACGTCATCCAGTGAACGGTTCGCCAGCGGCACCTGGAAGACGTACCGCGGCTGCACATCACCGAACCCGGCCCCGCCGTCCTCACCCTGCTGCCAGCCCATCCGGCGCAGCTTGTCCGACACCTCGAAGGCCCGCGGCTCGATGTGCGACGCCTCGACATCCCGCAGCCGCTTCACATCCGGATCCTGGATCCCCGACTTGATCGCCGCCGCGTTCCAGCGCCGGATTACCACCGGGGGACCCATCTTCACCGTGAACGCACCCTGCTGCTTCAGATGCGTCAGCATCGGCTGCAGCCACTCATCAAGATTGGGCGCGAACCAGTTGATGACCGGACCCTCCGGCAAGTACGCCAAATAGCGCTTCACCTTGGGCAACTGGCGATACAACACCAGCGCAGCACCGACCAGTTCACCGGACGTGTCGAACCAGCCAAGGTTCTCCGAGCGCCATTCGTTCTTCACGTCGGCCCATGCAGGGACCTGACAGTGGCTCGCCGAGGGCAGGCTCTGGATATAAGCCAGATGCTGCTCTCGGCTGATGGTCCTCAAGGACAGGCTCATGCGGGGCGCTCCTCCGGCGGACTTCGCTGGGTATGGCGCGAAGCCTACTGCGACAAGGGCGCGACCCCACTGGGGGACGGCTCACCGACGGCCGGCCCCCGACGACCACGCGGAACCCGCTACCCGAGCACCCCGCCGAAAAGGCCACCGTGAGCCATACCGAGGAAGAAGCCCACCGCGGACGCCCCAAGCCCCACGATCAGCGCGAAGCGCTCCCGCGTCGTCACCGAGATGAACTGCCCGTACCCACCCGTGAGGATCCCGATCAGCCCCGCCCACGAACTCAGCAGATGCAGGCCGTGGAACATCGCGGTGACGAAAGCCACCGCACCCAGCACCACCGTCACCGCCACCAGCGTGTCCTCGCGCGGATGAGGCTTGCCGTCGGTCGCGAGCAGAGAAACCGAAGAGGTTCGTCGCATTGCCTGTGCCATGAGGCACCTCCTGGACGGAAACGGGGCGGTGCACCGGGGCCCCGCACCAGACCGGGGACATAGCACCGCGCACACCCGCTGTGTACAGATTGTGTCCCCTGACCGCCGGATTTCAACCGGAAGGCGGTGAGCAGGTAGTCTGTACGGTCTGCACCGGAGTCTGCCCAGGTCACACCCAGTCCCCCGGGATTGTCAGTGGCGGCGGATACCGTTGCTTACGCATCACGACCCTCCTGCCACGGAACGACCGTGGCCGCTGAGTCCAAAGGAGGTGGGTTCCACATGCGTCACTACGAGGTGATGGTCATCCTCGACCCCGATCTCGAGGAGCGCGCTGTCTCCCCGCTGATCGAGAACTTCCTCTCCGTCGTCCGTGAGGGCAACGGAAAGGTGGAGAAGGTCGACACCTGGGGCCGTCGTCGTCTCGCTTACGAGATCAAGAAGAAGCCCGAGGGCATCTACTCGGTCATCGACCTGCAGGCCGAGCCTGCGGTCGTCAAGGAGCTCGACCGCCAGATGAACCTGAACGAGTCGGTCCTCCGGACCAAGGTCCTCCGCCCCGAGACCCACTGAGCCGCGGCTCAGAGGTAATCGGGTTCGAGTAGCAGCAGCACAAGCAGCCAGCAGCAAACCCCGCCGAGAGGTTCACCCATGGCAGGCGAGACCGTCATCACGGTCGTCGGCAATCTCGTCGACGACCCCGAGCTGCGCTTCACCCCGTCCGGTGCGGCGGTCGCGAAGTTCCGCGTCGCGTCCACTCCCCGCATCTTCGACAAGCAGACCAATGAGTGGAAGGACGGCGAAGGCCTGTTCCTCACCTGCTCGGTCTGGCGTCAGGCGGCGGAGAACGTCGCCGAGTCGCTCCAGCGAGGCATGCGCGTCGTCGTGCAGGGCCGGCTGAAGCAGCGGTCCTACGAGGACCGGGACGGCGTCAAGCGCACGGTCTACGAGCTGGACGTCGAGGAAGTCGGCCCCAGCCTCAAGAACGCCACAGCCAAGGTCACCAAGACCACCGGCCGAGGCGGCCAGGGTGGATACGGCGGCGGTGGCGGCCAGCAGCAGGGCGGCGGCAACTGGGGCGGAGCCCCCAGCGGCGGCCAGCAGGGCGGCGGCGGAGCACCCTCCGACGACCCCTGGGCCACCAGCGCCCCGGCCGGCGGCGGCCAGCAGCAGGGCGGGGGCAGCTGGGGCGGAAGCTCCGGCGGCTCCGGCGGCGGCTACTCGGACGAGCCGCCCTTCTAAGGGCAGCCCGTACCCCACTTCTTGATCACACAGGAGAAACACCATGGCGAAGCCGCCTGTGCGCAAGCCTAAGAAGAAGGTCTGCGCATTCTGCAAGGACAAGACCCAGTACGTGGACTACAAGGACACGAACATGCTGCGGAAGTTCATTTCCGACCGCGGCAAGATCCGTGCCCGCCGCGTCACCGGCAACTGCACGCAGCACCAGCGTGACGTCGCCACGGCAGTCAAGAACAGCCGTGAGATGGCGCTGCTGCCCTACACGTCCACCGCGCGATAAGGGAAGGGTGACCGAAACATGAAGATCATCCTCACCCACGAGGTCTCCGGCCTCGGCGCCGCCGGCGACGTCGTAGACGTCAAGGACGGCTACGCTCGCAACTACCTGGTCCCGCGTGGTTTCGCGATCCGCTGGACCAAGGGTGGCGAGAAGGACGTCGAGCAGATCCGCCGCGCCCGCAAGATCCACGAGATCGCGACCATCGAGCAGGCCAACGAGATCAAGGCCAAGCTCGAAGGCGTGAAGGTCCGCCTGGCCACCCGCTCGGGTGACGCCGGCCGCCTCTTCGGTTCCGTCACCCCGGCCGACATCGCTTCGGCGATCAAGGCCGCCGGTGGCCCCGAGGTCGACAAGCGCCGCATCGAACTGGGCGCCCCGATCAAGACCCTGGGCTCGCACCAGATCTCCGTGCGCCTGCACGCCGAGGTCGCCGCGAAGCTCGGTATCGAGGTCGTCGCCGCGTAAGCGCTGCACTCCCACAGAGCGCAGGAAGGGCCGCACCCCACGGGTGCGGCCCTTCGCCGTTTCACGTGAAACAAGCCCAACCGGATGTTTCACGTGAAACACAACCAGCACACCACCCAGCAACCCTCCAGCAGCCCCACCCACAGTCAGCGCGTCGCGCCTGTCACCAGCCACCGACCCGACCGCGCCCGCACCTGAAGCGTCACCATACGAACCAACATCATCAGCGTCATCGCCCACCACAACGCCGTCAGACCACCACCCAGCACCGGAACCAGCAACGCCACCGGCGTAAACACAGCCAACGTCACCAGCATCGCCCACGCCAGATACGGGCCGTCCCCCGCGCCCATCAGCACCCCATCCAGCACAAACACAATCCCCGCGATCGGCTGAGAAACAGCCACCACGAGCAACGCCGGCAGCAGCGCATCCCGCACAGCCGCATCACCCGTGAACAGCGGAATGAACAGGGGCCGCGACACCACCACCAGCACCCCCAGCACCACACCAGCCGCCACACCCCACTGCACCATGCGACGGCACGCCGCCCGCGCGCCCGCAGCGTCACCCCCACCCAGATAGCGCCCGATGATCGCCTGCCCCGCGATCGCGATCGCATCAAGCGCAAAAGCCAGCAAACTCCACAGCGCCAGAACGACCTGATGCGCGGCAACCTCGACATCCCCCAGCCGGGCCGCCACCGCCGTCGCGATCATCAACACCGCCCGCAACGACAACGTACGTACCAACAACGGCGCCCCCGCCTGAGCGCAAGCCCTGATCCCCGCCGCATCGGGACGCAACGAGGCGCCGTGCACGCGGGCACCCCGCACCACAACCACCAGATACACCCCCGCCATCGCCCACTGAGCCATCACCGTGCCCCAGGCAGAACCGGCGATTCCGAGACCCGCGCCGTACACCAGCCCCACATTCAGCACCGCGTTGGCGGCGAACCCACCCACAGCCACATACAAGGGAGTCCTCGTGTCCTGCAGACCACGAAGCACACCGGTGGCCGCCAGTACGACCAGCATCGCAGGAATCCCCAGAGCGGAGATCCGCAGATACGTGACCGCATACGGAGCAGCGGTGTCGGAGGCGCCCAACAACCCGATCAGCCAAGGCGCCGTCGGCAGCACCACCGCCACCACCATCGCACCGAGCAGCAGAGCCAGCCAGATCCCGTCCATCCCCTGCCGGATGGCGGCCTGAAGATCGCCTGCGCCCACCCGCCGAGCCACGGCGGCCGTGGTCGCGTACGCGAGGAACACGAAGACACTCACGGCAGTCATCAGCAGCGCCGCCGCGATGCCGAGACCTGCGAGTTGAGGGGTGCCCAGATGGCCGACGACGGCACTGTCGACCATGACGAACAGCGGCTCGGCGACGAGGGCGCCGAAGGCGGGAACGGCGAGAGAGATGATCTCTCTGTCATGGCGTCGGCGGACGGCCTTCGGGGTCTCGGGAGCCTGTGTCATGGGGGTCAATGTAATCTTCCACAGGTAAGAGATGCAATCGCATACTGGTCCTTACCTTGCTCCTGACCGGGGACTCTGTCGAGTGCCGTTTGCGGCGATCTTGGAACCCGGGTGAAAGTTTTTCTTCCCCACAGCCGGTGGACGACGTATTCGCAGGTCAGCGGTGTGTGGGTGGGGTGGATATGAGTTTGTCCACAGTGCTGTCCCCCGGTCCGTGCACAGGTTCTGTGGAGTTACCCACAAGCAGCGCAGTCTCGTCCACATGGCCTGTGGATAACCAGATTGGCTGACGGTGCCCGCGGGCCTACCGTTGTCCGGCGCCCGCCTCCTGTTCTGGCTCCCGTTACCCGCTGAACCCGACGCGCCGGAACCGGAATCGGGCGCCTCAAATGTCAGAGCTGTGCCGTAAGAAAGAGTGGCATGGCGAGGTCCGCGCGGCGGACGGGAGGAGGTGGCCCGGTGAGCATTCCCGAGCCCATGGACGACCCCTGGACCGACACTGGTCCGGGCGATCGTCTGCCCGTTACCCGTCCGCGCCGCGGTGACAGCAGGAGTCGCGAGGACCAGCACGAGCGGGGCCGGGACGGTGGGGCCTGGGAGGGCGGCGGGGCCGCGTTCGAGCGTGTACCGCCGCAGGATCTGGACGCGGAGCAGTCCGTCCTGGGCGGCATGCTGCTGTCCAAGGACGCCATCGCCGACGTCGTCGAGGTGCTCAAGGGCAATGACTTCTACCGGCCCGCCCACGAGACGGTGTTCCAGGCGATTCTCGACCTGTACGCGAAGGGCGAGCCGGCCGACCCGATCACGGTGGGGGCCGAGCTCACCAAGCGTGGTGAGATCACCAGGGTCGGCGGCGCTTCGTACCTGCACACGTTGGTGCAGTCGGTGCCGACGGCGGCGAACGCGGAGTACTACGCGGAGATCGTCCATGAGCGGGCGGTGCTGCGGCGGCTGGTCGAGGCCGGTACGAAGATCACCCAGATGGGATACGCGGGGGACGGCGACGTCGACGAGATCGTCAACTCCGCCCAGGCCGAGATCTACGCGGTCACCGAGCAGCGGACGTCGGAGGACTATCTCCCGCTGGGCGACATCATGGAGGGTGCTCTCGACGAGATCGAGGCGATCGGTTCGCGCAGTGGCCAGATGTCGGGTGTGCCGACGGGTTTCACCGATCTTGATTCGCTGACGAACGGTCTGCATCCGGGCCAGATGATCGTGATCGCGGCCCGTCCGGCGATGGGTAAGTCGACCTTGGCCCTGGACTTCGCGCGGGCCTGTTCGATCAAGAGCAATCTGCCGAGTGTGATCTTCTCGCTCGAAATGGGGCGCAATGAGATCGCGATGCGTCTGCTGTCGGCGGAGGCGCGGGTGGCCTTGCACCACATGCGGTCGGGTTCGATGACGGACGAGGACTGGACGCGGCTGGCGCGGCGGATGCCGGATGTGTCGGCGGCGCCGCTGTACATCGATGATTCGCCGAATCTGTCGATGATGGAGATCCGGGCGAAGTGCCGTCGGCTCAAACAGCGCAATGATCTGCAGCTGGTGGTGATCGACTATCTCCAGCTGATGCAGTCGGGCGGGGCGAGGCGTCCCGAGAGCCGGCAGCAGGAGGTCTCGGACATGTCGCGAAACCTGAAGCTGCTGGCCAAGGAGCTGGAGGTCCCGGTGATCGCGCTGTCGCAGCTGAACCGAGGTCCGGAGCAGCGTACGGACAAGAAGCCGATGGTGTCGGACCTGCGTGAGTCGGGTTCGATCGAGCAGGACGCGGACATGGTGATCCTGCTGCATCGTGAGGATGCGTACGAGAAGGAGTCGCCGCGCGCGGGTGAGGCGGATCTGATCGTGGCGAAGCACCGTAATGGTCCGACGGCGACGATCACGGTGGCGTTTCAGGGCCACTATTCGCGTTTCGTGGACATGGCTCAGACCTGAGGGGTCCCTGCGCGGATCTCGGTAGAGTGCGGGTCGGGCCCGAAGCCGCAACTACGTTTTGCGACTTCGGGCCCTGCGCGTGCGGTTGCTTCTGGGGTGTCTACCGCAGGACCTGCAGCTTCGTGCCGCTGTTCCAGGCCTCCAGCAGGCCGCGGTGTACGGCCGTCACGTCGTGGCGCGTGGCGAGGAGGAGCGCGTCTCGGGTGAAGGGGCAGGTGGCGACGAGCAGCGCGATGTCGGCCTTGTAGTCGAGCTTGGCCATGCCGATGAACTGCTGGACGTCGCCGCTGGTGATGGCGCCGCCGGGGTTGCGTGATTTGCACTGGACGACGATGCGGCGGCCGTCAGGCGTGTACGCGACGATGTCGGCGCCGGTGTCGCCGTGGCCGCCGGTGACGGTGACCCGGTCGCAGCCGTCGCGGCGGCAGAGCCAGGCGATGTGCTGCTCGAACTGGCGGGGGTTCATGGCGTCGAGGGCGCCCATGGAGCCGGCGGCCTCGCGCTCGTGGAGGACGCGCTGGAGGCGGGTGATCTCTTCCTCGTGGGCCTCGAGCTGGGCGCGCTGGTCGCTGTCGTTCTGGATGGCGATGTTGAGGAGGGGGACGACCGTCCGACTGATGGTGGTACGGACGATCTCCTCGACGTGCTGGACGGTGGCGGTGCCGGCGTGCTGAGCCATGTACTCGGCGATGCGCTCGTCGAGCCACTCGGCGAGCCTGTGGACAAAGTTGTCCACAGGCTCGGAGCGGCGGCTCTCCTCGACGTCGAGGAGGTGAGTACGCACCTGACGTGCGACGATGCTGTCGCGGAGGAGCATCGCGACGTTGAGGATCGTCCTGCGGCTGAAGATCGCTTGAGCTCGATGGCGCGACTGAACCTGACAGACCTCCTTGAAGGAGGTCAGTTCTGCACCTGTCAAAACTCGGTATCCGTTGGTCTCGAGCTCATCCCGGTGGTCGAGCACCAGAGACTCAATTGCCTTGAGCCCGACCTCGAAGTAGGTGGCGACCATCTGGGTCGTCACGTGCAGCCCGTCGGGCAGCAGTGACAGTGCCTTGACCTTGTCGAGTACGTGGGTCTGTTCCGCCACGCTCTCGCGCAGCGTCCTGGATTCGAGCAGTACGCCTTCGTGCACCATGCGGTTGCCTCCTCCGGCCCGGTGGGCCTGGACAGGGGGGCGGGCTTCGGACATACGCCCGGCCCCGATGCCAGGGGCAACGAGGTAAATCCGATGAAGATACGGCTTGTTGTAGAGATTCCGTATTTTTCCGCGTTCTCAGAGCTGGAGTTTGAAGCCGACGTGGGAGGCCGTGAAGCCGAGTCGCTCGTAGAAGCGGCGGGCGTCGGTGCGGGTGGCGTCGGAGGTCAGTTGCACCAGCCGGCAGTCCTCGCGGCGTGATGTGTCGATGGCCCATTCGATGAGCTGGGTTCCGAGGCCACCGCCTCTCTCGTCGGCGTGGATGCGTACGCCTTCGATGACCGAGCGGGTGGCGGCGCGGCGGGACAGGCCGGGGATGACGGTGAGTTGCAGTGTGCCGACGACGCGGCTCCCGCGGACGGCGACGACGACGTGCTGGTTGGGGTCGTGGTCGAGTCGTTCCAGTGCGCGTCGGTACGGGGTGAGGTCGTCGGGTGACTCGCGTGTCGCGCCCAGCGGGTCGTCGGCCAGCATGGCGACGATGGCGGGCAGGTCGGCGGCGGCCGCGGGCCGTATCCGCAGGGTGTCGGGTTCGTTCATGATCGGCAGATTAGTGGCCGTGCGGGTGGGGTCGGTCAGCCGGTGGGCGCAGGGGCCTTGATGGTCTCGACCGCGGTGACGAGCGGGGCGAGCTCGGGGTTCTTCGCCGCTGCGTCGAGGGCTTCGCGCAGGGCGGTGTCGTTGGTGGGCCGGGCCTGGGCGAGGAGGGTGAGGCCGGCTTCGGTGACGTCGGTGTAGATGCCGCGCCGGTCGGTGTCGCAGAGGTAGCGGCTGAGGAGGCCGCGGTCCTCGAGGCGGGAGACGAGGCGGGTGGTGGCGCTCTGGCTGAGGACGACGGAGTCGGCGACCTGGTGCATGCGCAGGTGGCCGCCGGGGCCGTTGTGCTGTCGGCTGAGGACGTCGAGGAGCGAGTACTCGCGGACGCTGAGGTCGTGGTGTGTCTGGAGGGCGCGTTCGATGTGGCTTTCGATCCTGCCGTGGAGCAGGGAGAGGGCGCACCAGCCTTGGGAGAGGGCGGTGAGTGCGGTGTCCGTGGCGGTCATGGGGTCCTCCTCCGGCGCGTGCGGGCTGCGCGTCATCCAGGATAGGACACTCCTGCAATAGCCCGCGTTTGCAATTAACACGCGTATGCAATTATTGTGTACGCCTGTTAGGGGCTAACGCATACTGCCTGAAGGGTCTTCCCCATGCCTCTCGCACTTCTGGCTCTGGCCATCGGGGCTTTCGGGATCGGCACCACCGAGTTCGTGATCATGGGGCTGCTCCCCGAGGTCGCCGCCGATTACGGTGTCTCGATCCCCGCCGCCGGCTTCTTGGTCACGGGCTATGCCCTCGGTGTCGTCCTGGGCGCCCCGCTGATGACGATCCTGGGCACCCGGGTCTCCCGTAAGCGCATGCTGATGCTGCTCATGGGCTTGTTCATCGTGGGCAACGTGCTTTCCGCGATCGCTCCCGTCTTCGGCTTGATGCTCGCCGGACGGGTGGTTGCCTCACTCGCGCACGGCGCGTTCTTCGGTATCGGGGCGGTGGTGGCCGCCGACCTGGTCGCCCCGCAGAAGAAGGCGGGGGCCATCGCGATGATGTTCACCGGACTGACCGTCGCCAACGTGGTCGGCGTACCGATGGGCACGTTCGTGGGCCAGACCCTCGGCTGGCGCGTCACTTTCCTGATCGTCGCCGCGCTCGGTCTCCTGGGGCTCGTGGGTGTCGCCCGGCTTGTACCGGAGCAGCCTCGTTCCGAGGGCGTGCGCCTCCGCCACGAGCTGGCCGCCTTCCGCAACGTCCAGGTTCTGCTCGCGATGGCGATGACGGTGCTTGGTTTCGGCGGAGTCTTCGCCGCCATCACTTACATCACGCCGATGATGACCGACGTCGCCGGCTTTGCCGACACCTCTGTCACCTGGCTGCTGGTCCTCTTCGGTCTCGGCATGGTGGGCGGGAACCTGATCGGCGGACGCTACGCGGACCGCAGGCTGATGCCGATGCTGTACGTGTCGCTGGGCGCCCTCGCGGCCGTCCTGGCCCTGTTCGCTATCACCGCCCACCACAAGATCGCCGCAGCCGCGACCTTGGTGCTGATCGGTGCCCTGGGTTTCGCGACCGTACCTCCGCTGCAGAAGCGCGTGCTGGATCAGGCAGCGGGGGCGCCCACTCTCGCTTCGGCGATGAACATCGGCGCCTTCAACCTCGGTAACGCGCTGGCCGCCTGGCTCGGTGGGCTCGTCATCGCCGGCGGGTTCGGTTGCACGGCCCCCAACTGGGTGGGCGCGGTGCTCGCCGCTACTGCACTGGCTCTCGCGGTGCTCTCCGGTGCGCTCGAGCGTCGCGACTCCGCCTCTCCGGACCGGTGGTCGCGGCCGCGCCTGGTCAGCCCCCACGGCTTGAGGACGGAGGCGGCCGTGATGAAGAAGTAGGTGGCGGCGGAGACGGATGGGGCCACGGCACGGTGACATGGACGACGAGGAGTGTCCGGGGTGTGGGGCGTGAGAGATGTTTCACGTGAAACACGGGGCCGCGTGCTGGGACTTTGGTCGTATTCCGA
The DNA here is from genome assembly GCF_053763515.1 of Streptomyces mabaensis. NCBI lineage: Bacteria > Bacillati > Actinomycetota > Actinomycetes > Kitasatosporales > Streptomycetaceae > Streptomyces > Streptomyces mabaensis. The sequence continues at coordinate 113,412 of NZ_JBSOPZ010000003.1, read as the reverse complement.
GGCGAGTAACCGCACCCACTCCCTGGCATCTACCTGGTTTGGCGGGGTAGGGAGGTGTGGCGTGAGATCCACGAGTGAGGGGAGTGACTGCGCGTATGGCTTCCGCTTTCCCGAACAGTTCGGGTGGGGGGAGGACTGACTGTGGTGCGCTCTTCGGGGTAGTCTCCGCGTCGGTCGCGGTCAACGCCGACCATCGTCTGATGGGGCTTGCGAGCCACGTCTGTACCGGGCGGGATCCGCACGAGGTTCACAGCCTTGTGCAGTCGTTCGGGCACGCGGGGTAGCGAGCCTAACGGGCAGGCGCGCCGGATACCCGGACTTCCCGCTATTTGTCCGAGGCGTTGTTCGACCCTGGCATGCTGCGACGACGGGAACTGCGGCCAAGATCGCTCGAGCGTGAGGCCGCGTAGCGCGCAGACCGACCAATGTCTTGAAGTGAGGCACAGGATGGACGCTCTGCCCACCACGCCGGCAGGCAACAGCACGTCCGGCGAGGGCAGCGGAGACGGAAGCGGCTGGTTCACGCCGCACAGACAGCCGGCCGGCGACGGCCCTGACTCCGCCTCCGGCCATGACCGGATACCGGGCCAGAGCGGGCTGCCGCTCCGGCCCGTCGCTTCGATCCGCCCGGTGCGCTCGGCGCAGGCGCGCTCAGCGGCCGCGGCGGACCCACGCGCCGACCCGGTGCCAGGTCCCTACCCCAGCCACGAGCCGGGTCCCCACCCCGAGCCGTCCTCGCCCCCGGCTCCTGCACCGCCCCCGGCCCCTGCACAGGCCCCTGCACCGGCACCCGACACGGCGTCGGCCGAGCTTTTCGCTGCCGCGGCGGACACGTCGGCCGCGTCGCCCGACGCCATCCTCGTCCGGCGCACCCTGGCGGAGATCGCCCCGGTCGCGGACAAGGTGACCTCGTACTTCTACGCGCTGGTCTTCATCGGCCACCCAGAACTTCGGGCCCTGTTCCCTGCCGCGATGGACACCCAGCGGGACCGCCTGCTCAAGGCCCTGCTCACCGCCGCGGAGCACATAGACAACCCGGACGTCCTCGTGCCGTATCTGCAGAACCTGGGCCGGGGACACCGGAAGTACGGCACGCAGCCCGAGCACTATCCGGCGGTCGGTGAGGCGCTCCTCGGGGCGCTGGCCCGGTACGCCACCCGCACCTGGGACGCGGAGGCCGAGGCGGCGTGGGTACGGGCGTACACCTCGATCTCGCAGATCATGATCGATGCCGCCGCTCAGAACGAACACCAGGCCCCGGCGTGGTGGCACGCCGAGGTCGTCTCGCACGACCTGCGTACTCCGGACATCGCCGTCGTCACCGTCCGGCCGGACCAGCCGTACCCGTTCCTCGCCGGGCAGTACACCAGCCTGGAGACTCCCTGGTGGCCGCGGATCTGGCGGCACTACTCCTTCGCCTCGGCGCCGCGCGCCGACGGTCTGCTGTCGTTCCATGTCAAGGCGGTTCCGGCGGGCTGGGTGTCCAACGCGCTGGTGCACCATGCCCGGCCCGGCGATGTGATCCGGCTGGGCGCGCCCGCGGGTTCGATGGTCGTGGACCACAGCACGGACAATGGTCTGCTGTGCCTGGGGGGCGGTACGGGCATCGCGCCGATCAAGGCCCTGATCGAGGATGTCGCCGAGCATGGCGAGCGGCGTCCGGTGGAGGTGTTCTACGGGGCGCGCAGCGATCACGACCTGTACGACATTGACACGATGCTGCGGCTGCAGCAGTCGCATCACTGGCTTTCGGTGCGGCCGGTGGTCTCCGACAGCCGCTCCGGCGGGCTGACCGGTCAGCTGCCGGAGGCGGTGGGTGAGTACGGTCCGTGGAACTCGTACGACGCGTACCTTTCGGGGCCGCCCGGCATGATCCGCAGTGGCGTGGACGCGCTGCGGAGGATCGGCATACCGGACGAGCGGATACTGCACGACTCGGTCGAGGAGCTGGTCGCTGCCGGTGACTGACGTCCGCGTCCCGGGAGGGGCTTGGCCGGTCTCGGCTCAGCCGAGGTCGGGTGCGTGCATCGCCCGTACTCCCTCGATGTTGCCGTCGAGGTAGTGGCGCAGGGACAGCGGTACGAGATGGACGGCGGCGATGCCGACGCGGCTGAACGGCACGCGGACGATCTCGTACTCTCCGCAGGGCTCGTCGACCTCGGGCCCGTGCCGCTGCGAGGCGTCCATCGATTCGAGCCGGCAGACGAAGAAGTGCTGCACTTTGACGCCTGTCACTCCGCCGTCGGCGATGTGCTCGACGGTGTCGACGAAGCAGGGGACGACGTCGGTGATCTTGGCGCCGAGCTCCTCGTCCACTTCGCGGTGGAGGGCGTCGACGACGGTGGCGTCCTCCGGTTCGACTCCGCCGCCGGGGGTGAGCCAGTACGGGTCCACGCCGGGCTTGGTGCGTTTGATCAGGATCAGGTCGTTGCCATCGAGCAGGATGGCGCGTGCGGTGCGCTTGACCACCGGACGTTCGGTCATGGGAAGAGAGTGGCCCGCGATTCCGGTTCTGAAACTCCCAGCCGTCCTTGTGTCGTGGGACGTCACCAGTCGGCGGCCGCGCGCAGCAGGTGTTCGTGCGCCCGCGCGAGGTGCGGGAGGGCGAGTGTGCCGGTGCGCACCAGCAGGAAGTACGTGCGCAGCGGGGGCACGGGCGGGTCGAGGAGTGCCACCACTTCGCCGCTGTCCAGGGCGCTTTCGCAGAGGTAGCGGGGCAGTACGGCCATTCCGGCGCCGGCGGCGGTGCATTGCAGGACGGCCCGCAGGTCGGGGGCGATGAGGGTGGCCGCGGCGGTCGGGCGGGTGTCGAAGACGGTGGTCCAGTAGCGGGAGAGCAGGGGCAGGGACTCGTGCACGTCGATGACGGGCAGCTGGTTCAGTACGGCGGGTCCTTTGCGGCGCAGCCCGGGGCCGATGCGGGAGGCCCAGCGGGGGGCGGCGAGCAGGACGTGTTCCTCGTCGCAGAGGGGGGTGGAGCTGAGCAGTCCGCCGCGGGGGCGGGCCGTGGTGATGGCGAGGTCGTGGTGGCCGGCGGCGAGGCCTTCCATGGTTTCCGCGGCGTTGCCGAGGAAGGCGGCGCGCAGGGCGAGGCCTTGGGCGATGAGTGGGGTGAGGGCGGGCAGGGCGCGCAGCGAGGTGAATTCCGGGGGGCCGGCGAGGTGGAGGGTGCGGGCGGCTGATTCCTCGTCGAGTCCGGTTTCGGTGATCTCGACCAGGGCGTCGAGGTGGGGGGCGGCCTTGTGGGCGAGTTCGTCGCCGATGGTGGTGGGGGTCACGCCGCGGGCCTGGCGCAGGAAGAGCGGGCGGCCCAGCTGGCGTTCGAGCGTGCGGATCTGGGAGGTGACCGCGGGCTGGGAGAGCCCGAGGAGGGCGGCGGCGCGCGTGAAGGAGCCGGCCCGGTGCACGGTGACGAACGTGCGCAGCAGGGCCAGATCCATGGACTGCCCCTCTCGGTTCGGCTGGACGGCGAGCGCGCGGGCCCCGGGCGACGTGCCAACTATAAATATGTCGATAGGTCTCTGTCGCTACGGTGATTGGACACTGACGCAGAGTCAACTAGCCTTGTGCGAGTGGTTCTTCGCGCGTGGAACCTGGGCGGTCCGAGCCATGAGGGGGGAGGCTCGGACCGTCCGTATTGCGTAGTCGTGGCGGAGCGGTGCCGCCGGATTAAGCCCCGGATCACGCCCCGGATTGCGCCCTGGGTCGGGCGCGGGCCGCCTCGTCCAGGGCGCGCAGTACATCCGTGACCAGGTCGGCGGTGTCCTCGGCGCCGGCCGAGAAGCGGATGAAGCCCTCGGCTACGGCGTCGCCGCCCCATCGTCCGCGCCGCTCGGCGGTGGACCGTACGCCGCCGAAGCTCGTCGCGTCGTCGACCAGCCGCAGTGCCGCCAGGAAGCGTTCGGCGTGGGCGCGGTCGGGAAGGGCGAAGGACACCACGCAGCCGTAGCTGTGCATCTGGGCCGTCGCCGTCTTGTGCGCGGGGTCGCCCGGCAGTCCGGGATGGCGCAGGCCGGTCACCTCGGGACGGGCGGCCAGGGCTTCGGCGAGCGCGAGCGCGTTGGCGCTCTGCCGGGCGGCCCGCAGGTGGAGGGTGGCCAGGGAGCGGTGTGCCAGCCAGGCTTCCATCGGCCCGGGGATGGCGCCGACGATCTTGCGCCAGCGTCGTACGCGGGCGGCGAGTTCGGCGTCGCGGCAGGTGACGTAGCCGAGCAGGATGTCACCGTGGCCGGTGAGGCCCTTGGTACCGCTGGCCACGGAGAAGTCCGCGCCCAGGGCCAGGGGGCGCTGCCCGAGTGGGGTGGCGAGGGTGTTGTCCACGGCGACCAGTGCGCCGGCGGCGTGTGCCGCGTCGGCCAGCCGCCGTACGTCGCACACGTCGAGTCCCGGGTTTGAGGGGGTCTCGAGCCACAGCAGCCGTGCGCCGTCCAGCAGCGCCAGCTGCGCGTCGCCGGCGGTCGGTGCGGTGCGCACCTCGATGCCGTACGTCTCCAGTTGCTCGCGTAGCAGCGGCAGTGCCTGGTAGCCGTCGTCGGGCAGGACCACCGCGTCGCCGGTCCGGGCGTGGGAGAGGAGTACGGCCGAGATCGCCGCCATTCCTGAGGCGAAGACGACCGTCTCGGTCCCGCCGGGCTCGTCCGGTGCCTCCAGTTCGCCGATGGCCCGTTCCAGGTGGGTCCAGGTCGGGTTCTCGTCGCGGCCGTAGGTGTAGGGGCCGGTGGGGTCGCCGGGCAGGTGGAAGTGCGCGGCGAAGACCGGTCCGGGCAGGGTGGGTTCGTTCTTGACGGGCTCGGGCAGCCCGGCCCGTACCGCTCGTGTGCCGTCGCCGATGTTCAACGGTTCAGTCCCTGTCGTCGGGCAGCAGGATGTTCATCGCCCAGGAGACGATGCTGATGATGAGGCCGCCGAGTACGGCGGTCCAGAAGCCCTCGACATGGAAGCTGAGGTCAAGTTCGTCGGCGAGCCACGAGGTCAGCAGCAGCATGAGGGCGTTGACCACGAGGGTGATCAGTCCGAGCGTGAGGACGAACAGCGGCAGCGTGAGCAGCTTCACGACGGGCTTGACGATGAAGTTGACGAGGCCGAAGAGCAGTGCGACGAGGACCAGGGTGAGGGCCTTGCGGCCGGTGCTGTCGCCGGTGAGGGTGATGTCCTGGAACAGCCAGATGGCCACCGCCAGCGCCGCCGCGTTGGCGATCGTCTTGACTACGAAATTCTTCATGTGTCTGATCGTGGCAGACGTGATCGGCGCTGGACACCGGCGAAGCCGTGGAGTCAAGGCCGTGGAACACCGTGGAATCAACACCGTGGAATCAAGCGCAAGGGGCGGACGGGCGATGAAGGCATTCCGGCTGGACGAACTGGAGGCGGAGCGCGCCGCCAACGACGGGGCGTATCTGCAGTTCCTGCGGGAGCGGAACATGTCCGTCGGCCTGTACGCGCTGGACGCCGGCCAGAGCGACCCGCAGCAGCCGCACCGGCAGGACGAGGTGTACTTCGTCGTCAGCGGGCGCGCGTCGATCACGGTCGGGATGGAGACGACGCAGGTCGGGCGGGGCAGCGTCGTGTACGTGCCGGCCGGTGTGCCGCACAAGTTCCATCACATCAGCGAGGATCTGCGGGTGATGGTCGTCTTCTCTCCGCCCGAGAGCTGACCTCTGGTCCCCGGTCTCCCTAGGGGTCGGATCAGGGGAGACCAAGGGCTGCCGGCGCCCCGTCCGGTACCTCTTCGCGCCTAGCATCGAAAGCACAGACACTGGCGGAAAGAGGTAGGGACGATGGCCGTACGGGAGATTTTCGCGGGCATGCCGTGGTGGGTGAAGTGGATCGCGGTGCCGGTCATCGCCCTCGTCGTGTTCGGCGGCCTCATCACGAGCCTGCTCAGCTTTGTGTTCTGGCTGCTCTTCAAGGTCCTGCTGTTCGTGGCGCTGGTGGGTGGACTGGTCTTCGTCGTCAGGAAGTTCATGTCGACGTCGTCCTCACGCAGCGACTGGTGAGTCAGGCCTTGCGACGGCGTCCCCGGCCCCCGCGCTTCGGCGGGGCCGGCGGGGCTCCCGGCGAACCCGCGGCTCCCGCGGATCCCCCGGGCCCGGCTCCCGCGGCGGATGCGGGTCCGGACGCCGACGCGGCTGCCGGACGGTCGGCGGAGACCACGAGCGCCGCGAGCGCCGTCGTCACCGGCACCGAGGCCACCAGGCCGATCGAGCCGACGAGGGTCCGGACGATCTCCTCGGCGACCAGTTCGCTGTTGGCGACCGTCCCCACGCTGCTCTGGGCGATCGAGAAGAGCAGCAGCAGCGGCAGTGCCGCGCCCGCGTAGGCCAGTACGAGTGTGTTGACGACGGACGCGATGTGGTCCCGGCCGATCCGGATGCCGGCCCGGTACAGGGCGCGGGGGCCCATCGTCGGGTCGGCCTGGTGGAGTTCCCAGACCGCCGAGGTCTGAGTGACGGTCACGTCGTCCAGTACGCCGAGCGATCCGATGATGACGCTGGCCAGCAGCAGGCCGCTCATGTCGATGTCCGGGTAGAGGCCGTGGATCAGGCCGGTGTTGTCGTCCGTGTTGCCGGTCAGGCTGGCCCAGTCGATGAAGACCGACCCGAGCAGTCCGATCAGCAGCAGGGAGATCAGGGTGCCGAGGACGGCGACGGAGGTGCGCGCCGTCAGACCGTGGCACACGTAGAGCGCGATCAGCATGATGGCGCTCGATCCGACCACCGCGACGAGCAGCGGGTTCGAGCCCTGCAGGATCGCTGGGAGGATGAAGAGCGTCAGGATGGCGAAGCTCGCCGCGAGTGCGACGAGCGCGAACAGGCCGCGCAGCCGGCCGACGGCGACGACCGCGAGGGCGAAGATCCCCGCGAGCAGCGTCATCGGGAGCTTGCGGTTCACGTCGGTCACCGAGTACTGCAGGTCGCGGGGCGCGTCCGGCGCGTACGCGACCACCACGCCCTGTCCCTTCTCCAGCTGTCGCGGCGCGTCCGGCTGGACGATCTCGACGAAGGTGCGGCCCTTGTCCTCGCCGGTGGTCACCTCGATCGTCGCCTTGGCGCACTCCCCCTCCTGCGCCTGCTGCGCCTCGCGGCCCTCGGGCGTGGATGGGTCGCCGGTCGGCGGGACCTGTGAGGCGTTCACGTCCTTGCAGTCGACCTTCTGGACCGCGGTCACCGTGCCCTGCTGCGTCTGCCGGTCGAATCCGACGCCGGTGCGTTCGTGCGCGGGCGCGCCGCCCGGCCAGAGCACCACGAGGCCGACGAGGACGGCGGTGGCGAACGGGATCAGCACCGCGGCGATGACCTTGCGCAGATGCTGGGAGACGGGGGCGGCGGGACCGTGGGCGTGGGCGTGGCTGTGGGAGGGGCCGGGTGCGTGGCCGTGCGGTTCGTCCGGGGGCGGAGGCATGGAGGTCACCGACCGATCATCGCAAGAACAGAGGGGGCCCACTGTTCAGCACGCCAGAGATGACGCTAGCGTGGGGTCACCTTTGCACACGCGGGAGCTCGGAGCACCGGGCTGAGAGGGCGCTGATCACCGTACGCCGGTACGGGAAGAGGCTGCGTCGACCGCCGAACCTGTTACCGGGTAATGCCGGCGTAGGGAGTAGGTCTCATGACCATTCAGGATGCACGCACGCCTGCCGCCGAGTCGGCGGAGCGCAAGCCGGGCTGGCACAAGGGGTATGTCACGGGTTCGCGCCCGGACCTCCGCGTGCCGGTACGTCAGGTGCACCTCACCAACGGCAAGGACGTGACGCTGTACGACACGTCCGGGCCGTACACCGACCCGACGGTCGAAACCGATGTCCGGCGCGGCCTTCCGCCGCTGCGGGAGAACTGGATCATCGGCCGCGGCGACACCGAGGAGTACGCGGGCCGTCCGGTCCGTCCCGAGGACGACGGGATCAAGCACACGTCGCCGCGCGGGGGGCTCCGGAACCTGGACGCGGTCTTCCCCGGGCGTCCGCGCCAGCCGCGCCGGGGCCGAGACGGGCAGGCGGTGACGCAGCTCGCGTACGCGCGCCGGGGTGAGATCACTCCGGAGATGGAGTACGTCGCGATCCGCGAGAACGTTTCTCCCGAGGTGGTTCGGGAGGAGATCGCGGCCGGCCGGGCTGTTCTGCCGGCCAACGTGAACCACCCGGAGATCGAGCCGATGATCATCGGCAAGCGGTTCCTGGTGAAGGTCAACGCCAATATCGGCAACTCGGCCGTCACCTCCTCCATCGAGGAGGAGGTGGAGAAGATGACGTGGGCCACCAAGTGGGGCGCGGACACCGTCATGGACCTCTCCACCGGCCGCAACATCCACACCACCCGCGAGTGGGTGCTGCGCAACTCCCCGGTGCCCATCGGCACGGTGCCGCTCTACCAGGCGCTGGAGAAGGTCGACGGCAAGGCCGAGGAGCTGACCTGGGAGATCTACAAGGACACGGTCATCGAGCAGGCCGAGCAGGGTGTCGACTACATGACGGTCCACGCCGGTGTGCTTCTGCGGTACGTGCCGCTGACCGCGCGCCGCAAGACGGGCATCGTCTCCCGCGGCGGCTCGATCATGGCGGCCTGGTGCCTGGCGCACCACAAGGAATCGTTCCTGTACGAGAACTTCGAGGAGCTCTGCGAGATCCTCGCCGCGTACGACGTGACCTACTCGCTCGGTGACGGCCTGCGTCCCGGCTCGATCGCGGACGCCAACGACGAGGCGCAGTTCGCGGAGCTGCGCACCCTCGGCGAGCTCAACACCATCGCCAAGCGGCACAACGTGCAGACGATGATCGAGGGCCCGGGCCATGTCCCGATGCACAAGATCAAGGAGAACATCGACCTCCAGCAGGAGATCTGTGAGGAGGCCCCCTTCTACACCCTGGGCCCCCTGACCACCGATGTCGCCCCGGCGTACGACCACATCACCTCGGGCATCGGGGCCGCGATGATCGCCTGGTGGGGTACGGCGATGCTCTGCTACGTCACGCCCAAGGAGCACCTGGGCCTGCCGGACCGTGACGACGTGAAGACCGGCGTCATCACGTACAAGATCGCGGCGCACGCGGCGGACCTGGCCAAGGGTCACCCGGGAGCGCAGGAGTGGGACGACGCGCTGTCCGACGCGCGTTTCGAGTTCCGGTGGGAGGACCAGTTCAACCTGGCTCTGGACCCGGACACGGCCCGCGAGTTCCACGACGAGACGCTGCCCGCCGAGCCGGCGAAGACCGCGCACTTCTGCTCGATGTGCGGCCCGAAGTTCTGCTCGATGAAGATCTCCCAGGACATCCGGCGTCAGCACGGAGGTACGCAGGAGGAGATCGAGGCCGGGATGGCGGAGAAGTCGGCGGAGTTCGCGGCGGCGGGCCGCCGCGTGTACCTGCCGCTGGCCGACTGACGCTGTTGCAACTGACGCTGTTGCACCTGTCCGGGCGAGCCTGTTGGGCCAATATGTTGATCTTCCGGGTGGCATGAAGCAGGTGCGCCTGTGATCCGAATCCGCGGGGGGAAGCTCTGAACGCTTCGGAGCTTCCCTTCGGAGCACCACTCGATTCGGTTTCAAGGAGCGACGTATGAGTCCTGAGTGCAGGACGAAGACGGCACTGGGCCCTCTTTCCGGACTGGGAAGGCGGACGGTCGGCGGCGCCATGGTGTCGCTGGCCCTCGTGCTTGGGGGTATGGCTAGCCCCGCGATGGCCGCGGCACAGGGCGTTGAGAAGAACACGGACCCGAGCGTCACCACCGCACCGGACGGACATCGGGGTGAGGACGGGGACGAGTGCAAGGACAAGCCGGGCAAGCCGAAGGACAGGAAGTGCAAGGAACGTCCTCCCGTGCCTCCCGGCCAGTGCTTCGACATCGACGCCATCAGGCGACAGGCCAGCCGTGAGCAGAAGGCCGCCCTCGTCGACGGGACCGCGTACGTGGGTATCCGGGACCTCCGGAGTCAGATCACGCCGTTCGTCTGGCAGGACCTCACCGATCCGGCGATCCACCCCGGCTATCCCCCGCGCGCGTGTGCCATCTCCATCGCCGAGCACAACAACCTTGTCTCGGTTGAGGTGCTGACCTTGGACGGGGAGGTGTACGAGACCCGGTGTGAGGTGGATCCGTCCGGCGGCAACCAGGATCCGGGCGTCAACTTCGCACTTGACTGCGTCGGTACGCCGACCGACGACATCGGTCCCTGGTTCCAGCTGACGTCGCCCGAGGACAGCATGCTGAAGGCCGGCAAGCGCTCCTGATCCCGTTCTTCGGGAACGTGCTGAATCTCTGTGCCGTGTCCGGCTCTGGCCGGGCACGGCACACGGCGTTTTCCGTCCGCCCGCGCGGTCAGTCCGGCTGGTGGTCCGGGCCACCGAAGTCCGGGCTCGTGAAGTCCGGGCTGCTGTAGCTCGGGCGCCCGGCCGCGGGGCCGCCGTCCGGGCCCGGGCTGGTGAAGTCCGGGCGGCTGTACCCCAGGTTCGGGATACGGCCCACCGGGCGGCGCGGTGCGGACGCGGCCGGGTCGGCGCTGGGGTCCGCCAGCGCGTCGCGCAGGAACGGCAGGATGCCACGCTCGAGCAGGGCATGCCGCCAGGCCTCCCGCGCCCGGGAGACCTCGTCGGGCAGCTCGTCCCCTTCGTTCGCGGCCACTTCCGTCGCGCTGTTGCGCAGCGCGGTGAGCAGCAGGCCGACCGCGGCGACGAGGATCGCCGCGGCCGTGAGGCCGCCGAAGAGCCAGCCCGTGGTGATCATGGTGTCCGCGAACGCGGGCTCGGGGGTGAGCATCTTGAGGACGTAACCCACGAGCAGGAAGATCAGCGCGGCGGTGCCGGCCAGGAAGGGCGCGAGGACAGCGGCGATCGCGCTGAGGCCGGCGCCGGTGGCCCCCTCCTCCGTACTGATGCCGGTGTCGAAGGTCAGTCCGCCGCGGACCGCGAGCGGATCGCGGAGCTCCTCGCGGACCTTCACGAAGTAGTCGTACTCGGCGGCGGCCGCCGAGGTGAGAAGCGCGCTTGCGTTCAGCGCCATCGTGCGCAGTTGTTCGGCGTTGAGCCGCTCGCCGATGGCGGACAGATCAGGACGTTCCTGCGCGGTGCGCAGCGCCTCGTCGAGGATCCGCTCGAATTCGGGACGGTCCTCGGTCAGCAGGTGCGGAGCGCTGGTCATGTGCATCCCCCGATGCTCCGTAGGGCCGGTTTGCCCGCGTAGACGGGGCAATCGGCGGAAACGGAGGAGAGCCTGCTACGGATAAGGCCGATGGTAGAACGGCTACAGCACGAGGTGACAGGGCCTTTCCGGAAATTGGCCGCACGGGCTGGGCCGTGGCCGGCCGATCTCCCCGAATCGGCCCCTACCCCGTCGGCCGTCGATTACTCGTCGTCAATTGCTCATGCACCGAGAGGGAGTTGGACGACGAGGAGTTTGCCCGCCATCGTCACTCCGCCGTCCATCGCGATGGCCAGCCCGTCCGCGTACACGTGCGGTCCCTCGACGGCCGGGGCTCCGCCGTCCTCGCCGTCCTCCGAGCCGACTTCGCCGAGGAGATACGGGATGGGGCTGTGGCCGTGGACGATGCGCTGCCCGCCGTACGTACCGAGCAGGTCCCGGACCGCCTGGGGGCCCGCGTCGTCACGGAACGCGAAGCGCTTGGTGAACTTCCGGAAAAGGTCCCAGCACTCGTTGGCGTCGTTGCGGGTGAGGACGTCGTGGACGGTGTCGTTGACGGCCTCGATCGAGTCGCCGTAGTCGAGGTAGGCGGTCGTGTCGGAGTGCATCAGCAGGTGCCCGTCCTCCTCGACGACCGCGTCGAGGCGGGCCATCCACTGGAGGTGCACGTCCTGGAGGCGTTCCATGTCGGTGCGCTGGCCGCCGTTGAGCAGCCAGGCGGCCTGGAAGGTGGCGGTGCCGGCGCCGGAGTTGACCGGGGTGTCCCCGAACCTCTTGGCGCCGATCAGCAGGAGTTCGTGATTGCCCATCAGGGCCTTGCAGTAGCCGCCGGCTGCCGCGGCCTCGGCGGACAGCCGCATGACGAGGTCGATGACGCCGATGCCGTCGGGGCCGCGGTCGGTGAAGTCGCCGAGGAACCAGAGCCGGGCGGTGCCGGCGGACCAGTGGCCGTCGGCGTCGATGAGGCCCTGGGCGTGGAGTTCGGTCACGAGTTCGTCGAGGTAGCCGTGTACGTCACCGACGACGTACAGCGGGCCGGGACCGTCCTCGGCGGCGGGCGCACCGGCCGGTGCGGGGTCCACCTGGACCTGCACGGTGTCGCCCGGGCCGCCGGGTCCGGCGGAGCCGCGGCCGATGACCGGGAGATCGCGCTGCGTCGGGGTGTAGCCGTCCGGTTCGTCGGCGGCGTACGGAACCTGCTCGGCGGTGTACGGCGGAACGCGGAAGTCCCGCAATGTCGCCGTCCGCAGTACGGGTCCCTGACCGGCCCCCTGTGTCATCGACCCCTCCACCACCGTAGCGCCGCCGTACACCGTCGGACCGTCCTGGTCGTGGGGGTCCATGGTGTCGTGCGCCCATCATAGGAATGCGGCTCGTGCTGTGTGACGCACCAGGGGTGGTGAATCGGAGCAGGCAACGAGGTTCGCCGGGTGTTTCTCCCGAATTGGGTGGTTCAGTCCTGGGACGGTGAGCGCGGCGCGCTGACCGTCGTGCGGGGCGGGCGGCGCTGCGACGAGGTACGGATGATGAGTTCGGTCGGTATCACCTGCTCGATGGGCCGGCCGCCGTCGCTGCCCTCGATGGCGTCGATGAGGAGCTGGACGACGGCGGTACCGATGCGTCGCGGCTTGAGCGAGAGGGTCGTGATGGGCGGTTCGGTGTTGGCGTACACGGTGGACTCGCTGCAGCAGACCAGCAGCAGGTCGTCGGGTACGCGTAAGCCGTACCGCCGCGCGGCGGCGAGCAGGTCGGTGCCGTTGGGGTCGAAGAGTCCGTACACGGCGTCGGGCCGGTCGGGCCGGGCCAGCAGCCGGTCGGCGGCGACGGCGCCGGCGCACGGGTCGTGGGCGGGGTAGGACTCGTACACCGGGTCCTGGCCCACGCGGTCGCACCAGTTGAGGTACGCGGTGGTGGAGAGCCGGGTGTACGTGTCGGTGGTGGTGCCGGTGAGCAGGCCGATCCGGCGGGCGCCGGCGTCGGCCAGGTGGTCGAGCAGTCCGAGGACGGCGGCCTCGTGGTCGTTGTCGACCCAGGCGGTGACGGGGAGGGAGCCTGCCGGGCGTCCGTCGGAGACGACGGGCAGGCCCTGTCGTACCAGCTCGGAGACGACCGGGTCGTGGTCGGAGGGGTCGATGACGACGGTGCCGTCGAGCGCGACGTTCGACCAGACGTCGTGCCGGGAGGTGGCGGGGAGGATGACGAGGGCATAGCCGCGGGCGAGCGCGGCGGAGGTGGCGGCTCTGGCCATCTCGGCGAAGTACGCGAACTCGGTGAAGGTGAAAGGTTCATCCCCGTATGTCGTCACGGTCAGGCCGATGAGGCCCGACTTGCCGGTACGGAGCGTGCGGGCCGCCGCGGATGGGCGGTAGCCCAGCCGCTCTGCGACCTCGCGGACGTGGCGGCGGGTGGCGTCCGGGAGCCGGCCCTTGCCGTTGAGCGCGTCGGAGACGGTCGTGATGGAGACACCGGCTGCGGCGGCCACGTCCCTGATGCCCGCCCGCCCTTGCCGGCTGCCCCGCCGGGGTGTGTCCGTCCGGCTCACCTGGTGCTTCCCTGCTGCTGTCATGGCGAGCCGATAGTAGGGCTCGGGCGGGTGGTTGGTCCGCGTGCATATGCACCCGTCGACAGGCACGTTTCTGCAAGGTTCGCCACCCCCAAATACCTTTGAAACCAAGGTAGTTGAGGAGCTTAGCGTCGATCAGGCATCCATCGGCCGGTGCGGGCCTGGCGAGGAGCCGATGTCTCGAAGCGGTCTCAACTCACCTTCACGAGGGACGCGCGCCACGGCGCGGGCCACCGGCGCGCGGCGAAGGGCGGGCGCCCCCTTGCTGTCCGGCCCCTTTCTGTCCGCCGCCCATTCGCACCGGAGCGGAATCCTCATAAGGTGAGGAGTATTGAGTTGCACGGGAACGGTCGAGGAGGACCTGCGGTGAGCGAGAAGAGCCCGAGGCTGCGCGCCGAGCTGGACGGCATCCCCACGTACAAGCCGGGGCGGTCCGCAGCAGCGGCCGGTGCCGCGGCCGGCGGGCCGGTGGCGTACAAGCTGTCCTCGAACGAGAACCCGTACCCGCCGCTGCCCGGTGTGCTGGAGACCGCGATCGCCGCGGCCGGGAACTTCAACCGGTATCCGGACATGGCCTGCACGGGGCTGATGAACGAGCTGGCCGAGCGGTTCGGGGTGCCCGCTTCGCATCTGGCGACCGGCACCGGCTCGGTCGGTGTCGCGCAGTCGTTGCTGCAGTCGACGTCCGGCCCGGGGGACGAGGTCATCTACGCCTGGCGGTCGTTCGAGGCGTACCCGATCATCACGCAGATCTCGGGCGCGACAGCGGTGCCGGTCCCCCTGACGGCCGGCGACGTGCACGACCTGGACGCCATGGCGGACGCGATCACCGACCGGACGCGGCTGATCTTCGTCTGCAACCCGAACAACCCGACCGGCACGGTGGTGCACAGGGCTGAGCTGGAGCGCTTCCTGGACCGGGTGCCGTCCGATGTGCTGGTCGTTCTGGACGAGGCGTACCGGGAGTTCATCCGGGACGCCGACGTCCCCGACGGCATCGAGATCTACCGGCACCGGCCGAACGTGGCGGTGCTGCGCACGTTCTCCAAGGCGTACGGGCTGGCCGGCCTGCGGGTCGGTTTCGCCGTCGCACACGAGCCGGTCGCCGCCGCGCTGCGCAAGACCGCGGTCCCCTTCGGTGTCAGCCAGCTCGCTCAGGACGCGGCGGTGGCCTCGCTGCAGGCGGAGGACGAACTGCTCGGCCGGGTCGGTTCGCTGGTCTGTGAGCGCAACCGGGTCTACGAGACGCTGGTCAAGCAGGGCTGGACCGTGCCCGAGACGCAGGCGAACTTCGTCTGGATGCGGCTGGGGGAGCGTACGACCGACTTCGCCGCGGCCTGCGAGCGGGCCGGGGTGGTGGTCCGGCCGTTCGCGGGCGAGGGCCTGCGGGTCACGATCGGTGAGACCGAGGCCAATGACCTGTTCCTGCACACGGCCGAGGCCTTCCGGCAGGAGCTGTAGTTCTCACGAGCTTCTCACGAGTTCTCAGGGCCGGGGTACGGCAGGCGCCGCCGGCCGGCGGTACGCACCGCCGGCCTACGGCACGAGTTCCACCCGGATCGGGTCGCCGTCGCGGACGGTGGCCAGCAGGCGCGGGTCGCCGTCGAGCCGGCCGAGGAGGTTGCACGGGCTCGCGAGGCGGCATTCGTCGCCTCGCGAGATCGGTGTGGGCCCATAGGGCAGGGCGAGCGCGTCACCGTCGGTCCAGAAGGCGACCGTGCCCGGATCCACCACCTGTTGCGCGTCCGGTTCGAGGGCGGCGCTCAGGCGGGTGTCGAAGTAGACCTCCTCTCCCCAGGTGTGGGCGGAGGAGGTGAGCGGCAGGGCCTCGCTGAGGGCCTTACTCGTCGGGGTTTCGTCGAGGGTGGCCGTGAGGTGTCCGGCGGGCCAGGAGATTCGGATCTTCATGCGCTGAATTCAACAATATGTTGAAGAAATCTGGAAGGGCCACCCCCGGTAGAAGGTACGGATTTCGTATGAGCCATAATGCTTGTGAATGTGAACGCGTTCACAAGCGCGTCCTGGTTTGACCCGCGATGTGAGGGATCTACGGGGCAGACGGCCGCTGTGACAACGGAGAAGTAAGGAGAGACGACGTGGACCTCGCTCTCGCGCCAGAGACTCTCGCGCGCTGGCAGTTCGGTATCACCACCGTCTACCACTTCCTGTTCGTGCCTCTGACGATCTCTCTTGCCGCGCTGACCGCCGGCTTGCAGACCGCCTGGGTGCGGACGGAGAACGAGAAGTACCTCAGGGCCACGAAGTTCTGGGGAAAGCTCTTCCTGATCAATATCGCCATGGGCGTGGTCACCGGCATCGTGCAGGAGTTCCAGTTCGGCATGAACTGGTCGGACTACTCGCGCTTCGTCGGTGACGTCTTCGGCGCCCCGCTGGCGTTCGAAGCGCTGATCGCCTTCTTCTTCGAGTCCACGTTCATCGGACTGTGGATCTTCGGCTGGGACAAGCTGCCGAAGAAGATCCACCTCGGATGCATGTGGATGGTCTCGATCGGCACCGTGCTCTCGGCGTACTTCATCCTGGCCGCCAACTCCTGGATGCAGCACCCGGTCGGCTACCGGATCAACGAGGAGCGCGGGCGGGCCGAGCTCACCGACTTCTGGCTCGTGCTCACCCAGAACACGGCGGTCACCCAGTTCTTCCACACCATGACGGCCGCTTTCCTGGTCGGCGGTGCGTTCATGACCGGCATCTCCGCCTTCCACCTGGCGCGCAAGAAGCACATCCCGGTGATGCGGATGTCGCTGCGCGTCGGTCTGGTGACCGTCGTGATCTCCGGAGCGCTCACCGCCGTCAGCGGTGACCTGCTCGCCAAGGTCATGTTCAAGCAGCAGCCGATGAAGATGGCCGCCGCCGAGGCGCTGTGGGACGGCGAGGCGCCCGCGCCCTTCTCGATCTTCGCGTACGGAGACGTCGACGCGGGCCACAACAAGGTCGCCGTCGAGATCCCGGGCCTGCTGTCCTTCCTGGCCAACGGCGACTTCACCTCGCACGTCCCCGGCATCAACGACGTCAACAAGGCCGAACAGGAGAAGTTCGGGCCCGGCGACTACCGGCCCAACATCCCGGTCGCGTACTGGGGCTTCCGCTGGATGATCGGCTTCGGCATGGCGTCCTTCAGCCTCGGGCTGCTCGGCCTCTGGCTCACCCGCCGGAAGTTCCTGCTGCCACCAAGGCTGCGCACCTGCGACGACGAGGTGCCTCATCTGGTGCTCTTCAGGAACAAGGCCCTCAGCCCCAGGTTCACCCGGTGGTACTGGATCGTCGCGCTCTGGACGATGGCCTTCCCGCTGATCGCCAACTCCTGGGGCTGGATCTTCACCGAGATGGGCCGGCAGCCCTGGGTCGTCTACGGCGTGCTGCGCACCCGCGACGCGGTCTCCCCCGGTGTCTCCCAGGGCGAGGTGATCATCTCGATGACCGTCTTCACCCTCCTCTACGCGGTGCTCGCCGTGATCGAGGTCAGGCTGCTGGTGAAGTACGTCAAGGCCGGACCGCCCGAGCTCACCGAGTCCGATCTCAACCCGCCCACCCGGATCGGCGGTCACGACACAGACGCCGACCGGCCGATGGCCTTCTCGTACTGAGCCGCTGAGGAGCTGAAGTATGGAACTCCACGACGTCTGGTTCGTGCTCATAGCCGTGCTCTGGACCGGCTACTTCTTCCTCGAGGGCTTTGACTTCGGGATCGGGGTGCTGACCAAGCTGCTGGCCCGTGACCGCAAGGAGCGGCGGGTCCTCATCAACACCATCGGGCCGGTCTGGGACGGCAACGAGGTCTGGCTGCTCAGCGCCGGCGGTGCGACCTTCGCCGCCTTCCCCGAGTGGTACGCCACGCTCTTCTCCGGCTTCTACCTGCCGCTGCTGCTGATCCTGGTCTGTCTGATCGTGCGCGGAGTCGCCTTCGAGTACCGCGCGAAGCGGCCGGAGGAGAAGTGGCAGACCAACTGGGAGCACGCGATCTTCTGGACCTCGCTGCTGCCCGCGCTGCTGTGGGGTGTGGCCTTCGGCAACATCGTGCGCGGTGTGAAGATCGACGCCGAGATGGAGTACGTCGGCACTCTCGGAGACCTGGTCAACGTCTATTCGGTCCTCGGCGGGCTGGTCACGCTGACGCTCTTCACCTTCCACGGTGCGGTGTTCAGCGCGCTCAAGACGGTCGGCGACATCCGGGACCGGTCGCGGCAGCTCGCGACCCGGCTCGGTGGGCTGACGGCCGTGCTGGCGCTGGTCTTCCTGGTCTGGACCCAGGTCTCCCACGGTGACGGCAAGAGCTTCGTCGCCATGGTCGTCGCGGTTCTCGCCCTTGTGGTGGCGCTGGGGTTCAACAGGGTGGGGCGAGAAGGCTGGGCGTTCGCGCTGTCCGGGGTCACCATCGCGGCGGCGGTCGCGATGCTGTTCCTGACCCTGTTCCCGAACGTCATGCCGTCCTCGCTGAACGAGGAGTGGAATCTCACCGTGACCAACGCCTCGTCCAGTCCGTACACCTTGAAGATCATGACCTGGTGCGCGGCGATCGCCACGCCGATCGTGCTGCTGTACCAGGGATGGACCTACTGGGTGTTCCGCAAGCGGATCGGCACGCAGCACATCGCCGATGCGCACTAGTGGGGGATGTTTCACGTGAAACCGATCGACCCGCGCCTGCTCCGTTATGCCCGCTCCACCCGTCACTTCCTGGTGGCGGTGGTGGTCCTCGGGCTTGCCGGGGCGGGCCTGGTCGTGGCCCAGGCGATGCTCATCGCCGAGGTGGTGGTGGGCGCGTTCCAGCGCGAGCTGGGCGGGTCCGAGCTGCTGACTCCGCTGCTGCTGCTCGCCGCTGTCGCGCTGGGGCGCGGGCTGGTGGCCTGGCTGACCGAACTCGCCGCCCACCGGGCGAGCGCGGCGGTGAAATCCGAGCTGCGGGGGCGGCTGCTGGACCGCGCCACCGAGCTGGGGCCCGGCTGGCTCAGCGGACAGCGGACCGGATCGCTCGTCGCGCTCGCGACGCGTGGGGTCGACGCCCTCGACGACTACTTCGCACGCTATCTGCCGCAGCTGGGGCTCGCGGTGGTGGTGCCGGTCGCGGTTCTCGCCAGGATCGTCACCGAGGACTGGGTCTCGGCCGCTGTCATCGTGGTCACCCTGCCGCTGATCCCGCTCTTCATGATCCTTATCGGATGGGCCACCCAGGCCCGGATGGACCGGCAGTGGCGGTTGTTGTCCCGGCTGTCCGGTCACTTCCTGGACGTCGTCGCGGGGCTGCCCACGCTGAAGGTGTTCGGTCGCGCCAAGGCGCAGGCCGAGTCGATCCGCGCCATCACCGACGACTACCGCCGGGCGACCCTGCGGACCCTGCGGATCGCCTTCCTGTCGTCCTTCGCTCTGGAACTGCTGTCCACCCTTTCCGTCGCGCTGGTCGCCGTGGGCATCGGTATGCGGCTCGTCCACGGGGACCTCGACCTCTATACGGGTCTGGTGATCCTGGTCCTGGCGCCGGAGGCCTATCTGCCGCTGCGTCAGGTCGGGGCGCAGTACCACGCGGCGGCCGAGGGGCTCGCGGCGGCGCAGGAGATCTTCTCCGTGCTGGAGACCGAGCCGCTGCGGGTGGCGGGAACGGCCGCCGTGCCGGCGGGCGCGCTGCACGTCGAGGACGTCATGGTCCGCCACCCCGGGCGCACCGAACCCTCGCTGCCGGCGGTGTCGTTGTCGGTCGAACCGGGCGAGACGGTGGCGATCGTCGGCCCGAGCGGCGCCGGTAAGTCCACGCTGCTGAACGTGCTGCTCGGTTTCGTGCCGCCGACGCAGGGGCGGGTGAGGGTCGGGGACACCGACCTCGCCTCGCTCTCGCCCGAGCGGTGGCGGGAGCAGATCGCCTGGGTACCGCAGCGGCCGCACCTGTTCGCGGGGACGATCGCCGAGAACGTACGGCTGGCGCGCCCGGACGCCGACGACGCGGCGGTGCGGGCGGCCCTGCGGGAGTCGGGTGCGTACGACTTCGTCGAGGCCCTCCCGCAGGGCGTGCACACGCCGCTCGGCGAGGGCGGTACCGGTCTGTCCGCCGGCCAGCGCCAACGGCTGGCCCTGGCCCGGGCGTTCCTGGCCGACCGGCCGTTGCTGCTGCTCGACGAGCCGACGGCGAACCTGGACGGTGAGACGGAGGCGGCCGTCGTGGAGGCGGTGGGCAGACTCTCCGCGGGCC
Organism: Streptomyces mabaensis; assembly: GCF_053763515.1. Classification (NCBI taxonomy): domain Bacteria; kingdom Bacillati; phylum Actinomycetota; class Actinomycetes; order Kitasatosporales; family Streptomycetaceae; genus Streptomyces; species Streptomyces mabaensis. Next base: position 93,521 of record NZ_JBSOPZ010000003.1, on the reverse strand, counting down.
GTACGGTCCTGCTGGTCGTGCACCGCCCGGCGCTGCTGGCGGTGGCCGACCGCGTGGTGCGGCTGGCTCCCGCCCTCGCCCCCGCGGAGGACCACGGCGGCGCCACGGCGCTGCGTACTCCGGAGGGGGCTCAGGTCACCGCGGACGCCGCGTACGAACCGGACGGCCCGCAGGCCGGCGGCGACAGCCGTACGGCACGGGATCCGCTCGCGCGGGTACGGCGGGACGCCGGCGCCCTGCGGGGGCGGTTCGGGCTCGCGCTGCTGCTCGGGAGCCTCGCACTCGGATCGGCCGTGGGGCTCATGGCCGTCTCCGGATGGCTGATCTCACGCGCGTCCGAACAGCCGCCGGTGCTCTATCTGATGGTGGCCGTCACGGCGACCCGCGCGTTCGGCATCGGGCGGGCCGTGTTCCGTTACGCCGAGCGTCTGGTCTCGCACGACGCGGTCCTCCGGATGCTGGCCGGTCTGCGGGTGAGCGTGTACCGGCGCCTGGAGCGGGTCGCCCCGGCCGGACTGCGGCAGGCCCGGCGCGGGGATCTGCTGTCCCGGCTGGTCTCCGATGTGGACGCGCTGCAGGACTACTGGCTGCGGTGGCTGCTGCCGGTCGGTACGGCGGTGCTGGTGGGCGCCGGCTCGGTCGGGTTCACCGCGTGGCTGCTTCCCGAGGCGGGCGCGGTGCTCGCGGCCGGACTGCTCGTCGCGGGCGTGGGCGTGCCCGCGCTCAGCGGTGCGGGCGCCCGGCGGGCGGAGCGTCAGCTCGCCCCCGCCCGCGGCCGGCTGGCCACCCGGGTGGCGGATCTGCTCTCCGGGACGGCCGAGCTGACGGTCGCGGGCGCGCTGGAAGGGCGCAAGGCCCAGGCGCGGGAGACGGACACAGAGCTCACGCGCATCGCCTCGCGGAGCGCCGCGGCGACCGCGCTGGGCGGCGGGCTGTCCGCGCTGGCCTGCGGCCTGACCGTGGTGTGTGCGGCGCTCGTCGGCGTGCTCGCGGTGTACGACGGGCGGCTTCCCGGGGTGCAGCTGGCGGTGCTGGTGCTGACCCCGCTGGCCGCGTTCGAGGCGGTCAGCGGCCTGCCGCTCGCCGTCCAGTACCGCCGGCGCGTCAAGCGCAGTGCCGAGCGGGTGTACGAGGTGCTGGACGCTCCCGTGCCGGTGACCGAGCCCCGCGTGCCCGCCCGGAGCCCCGGGTCTCCCTTCCCGCTGAAGGTGAGCGGGCTGTCGGCCCGGTACCCGGAGCAGGAGAGCGACGCGCTCAGCGGTTTCGATCTGACCCTTCGGGCGGGGCGGCGGGTCGCCGTCGTCGGCGCCTCCGGTTCCGGCAAGACGACGCTTGCCCAGGTGCTGCTGCGGTTCCTGGACGCGCGGGAGGGGACGTACACCCTCGGCGGAACGGATGCGTACGCGCTGCACGGTGACGCGGTGCGCAGGCTCGTCGGGCTCTGTGCCCAGGACGCGCACCTGTTCGACAGCTCGGTGCGGGAGAACCTGCGGATGGCCCGCCCCGGCGCCTCGGAGGAGGAGCTGCGGGCGGCTCTCGCCGCGGCCCGGCTGCTGGAGTGGGCCGACGGGCTGCCCGACGGGCTCGACACCCTGGTCGGTGAGCACGGGGAGCGGATCTCCGGCGGCCAGCGGCAGCGGCTCGCGCTCGCCCGGGCGCTGCTGGCCGACTTTCCCGTACTCGTGCTGGACGAGCCGGCCGAGCATCTCGACCTGGAGACGGCGGACGCTCTCACGGCGGATCTGCTCACCGCCACCGAGGGGCGTACGACCCTGCTCATCACCCACCGGCTGCAGGGACTGGACGCGGTCGACGAGGTGATCGTGCTGGCCGCGGGCCGGGTGGTGCAGCGCGGTCCGTACGCCGAACTGGCGGCGGCCGAAGGGCCGCTGCGCCGCATGCTGGAGCGTGAGCGGGAGACCGGGGCCGTGGCCGCACGGACCGTCTCCGGGTAGCCGGGTAGCCGGGTAGGCCAGACAGCCGTAGCAAGGCTGTTGATACGACACATCGCGTCGGGGATGGGAAACGATCCGTGCATGCGACGTGGACCCCTTGGCCTGCCTCTTGTGCCGGTGCTGTGCGTGTGCCTCGGGCTCGCGGTGTCCGCCGGTACGGCCGGCGGAGGTGGCGACCAGACGGAGCCGGCCGGCGGATGCGCGGGGGTGGTGCGGCTGAACCAGCCCGGCGGGTGGGCCGGCGGGCACGGCTGGGTCGCGCCCGTGGAGGCGTACGAGCTGTCCGCTTCCTTCGGCAGTGCGGGACCCCATTGGGTGGGCCGGCACACGGGGCAGGACTTCGCCGTGCCGTTCGGCACGCCGGTGCGGACGGTGGGTGACGGGCGGGTCGTGCGGGTTTCGTGCGGCGGTGCCTTCGGCACCGAGATCGTGGTCGCGCACGCCAATGGCTACTACTCGCAGTACGCGCACCTGGCCTCGGTCGCGGTAGACCGGGGGCAGCGGGTGCGCGCCGGCCAGTGGATCGGCCGGGCGGGCTCCACGGGCAACTCGACCGCGCCGCACCTCCACTTCGAGATGCGGCGCACCCCCCACCACGGGTCGGGGGTCGACCCGGCGCGCTGGCTGCGCGAGCGCGGGACGCGGATCTGACGGGTGGCCGGCGAGCGGGAGGGGAAGTGCCGCCTGGATGCGCGGGCCTACCGGGTGGCGTCGCGGAGCTCGGCGAGAATGCGCTCGATCACGACGGCGACGCCGTCCTCGTTGTTGGCCACGGTGTGTCCGGAGGCGGCGGCCACCACGTCCGGATGGGCGTTGCCCATCGCGTACGACGTGCCGGCCCAGCTCAGCATCTCCAGGTCGTTGGGCATGTCCCCGAACGCCACGACCTCTTCCGGCGCGATGCCGCGCTCGGCGCAGCACAGTTCGAGGGTGCTGGCCTTGGAGACGCCGGGCCCGCTGATCTCCAGCAGGGCGGTGGGGCTGGAGCGGGTGATGGACCCGAGGTCGCCCGCCGCGGCACGGCCGAGGGCGAGGAAGGCGTCCGGGGTGAGCTCGGGGTGGTGGGCGAGCAGCTTGAGCACCGGGGCACCGGAGCCGGCAGGCTCCTCGTGCAGCAGTTTCTCGGCGGTGGCGATGGTGGCGACCGGGTCCAGGTAGAAGGGCGGGTAAGCGGGCTCGTAGTGGATGCCGGTGGTCAGTTCGACGGCGAAGGTGGTGCCGGGGGCAGCGGCGCGCAGCGCGTGCACGACGGCGAGGGCTCGGGCCCGCTCCAGCGGGCGGACCTCGATGATCCGGCCGCCCGCGTGCAGGTCGACGACGGCCGCGCCGTTGGCGCAGATCGCCAGGCCGTGGCCGTGCACATGGGCGCTGACGACGTCCATCCAGCGGGCGGGGCGCCCGGTGACGAAGAAGACCTCGATCCCGGCCTCCTCGGCGGCGGCGAGGGCGGCGATCGTGCGGTCCGAAACCGATTTGTCGTCGCGCAGCAGGGTGCCGTCGAGGTCGGTGGCGATCAGCCGGGGGCCGGTGGGGTTCTTGGGAACTGAGGTCACAGATCCATCTTCGCGTACCGGGGCGCACGAGCGTGCGCGAGGGCGCACATCTGAGAGCACGCGCTCAGGGCCGGGCGGTGCGGCCCCAGGGGCCGAATCCCGCTGTCCATTGTCAGTGCCGGGTCCTACGATGAACATCAACTCCGACCCCCTGGACTTGCGGGCGCGCCTCAGCACGTCATGACCGGGGCCGGGCCCTATCGCGATTCGTGAGGGGGGGACCCCGCGATCGCCCGACCCGCGCGTGCGGCCCGCGAGTGGCCGCACCGGCGCACCCCTGTGCCCATGAATCCTGTGAATTCCGTACCCTCCGCATCCTCGGCCCCCGCCATCAGCACCTTCCAGGTCGATCTGCGCGGTCTGGTCGACCTCCTCTCCCACCACCTCTACTCCAGCCCCCGCGTCTACATCCGCGAACTCCTGCAGAACGCGGTCGACGCGACCACCGCCCGACTCGCCCTCACCCCGGACGCGCCGGTGCGGATCCGGCTCGCCGCCACCGGCTCCACGGTCACGATCGAGGACACCGGCATCGGCCTGACCGCCGACGAGGTGCACACCCTGCTGGCGACGATCGGACGCAGCTCCAAGCGCGACGGCCTGGAGAACGCCCGGCAGGAATTCCTCGGCCAGTTCGGCATCGGCCTGCTCGCCTGCTTCGTCGTGGCCCGCGAGATCCGGGTCGTCTCCCGTTCGGCGAGAACGCCCGGTGAGCCGCCCGTCGAATGGCTGGCCACCGACGACGGCTCGTACACCGTGCGTACGCTCCCCGACGAGGACCGCCCCGAACCCGGCACCACCGTGTACCTGACGGCCCGTCCGGGTGCCGAGGAGTGGACCGTCCCCCGGCGCGTCGAGGAACTCGCCCAGGACTTCGGTTCCCTGCTCCCCCACGAGGTGACGTTCACCGGACCGGACGGCGTCGCCCGCCCGGTGACCGACCGCCCCGCCGTCTGGGACCGGCCGTACCCGACGCCCACCGCCCGCCGGGTGGCCCTCGCCGGGCACTGCGCCAAGGTGTTCGGCTTCACCCCGCTCGACTCCGTCGACCTCGACCTGCCGGTCGCCGGGGTACGCGGCGTGGCGTACGTCCTGCCGGCCGCCACCAGCCCGGCCCACCGCTCCACCCACCGCGTCTATCTCAAGGGCATGCTGCTCACCGACCGGGCGGACAACCTGCTGCCCGACTGGGCGTTCTTCGTCCGCGTCGTCCTCGACACGGACACGCTGCGCCCCACGGCCTCCCGGGAGAACCTGTACGACGACGAGACGCTCGCGGCGGTGCGCGAGGCGCTCGGCGCCCGGATCAGGGAGTGGCTCGCCGAGCTCGCCGCCGGCGACCCGGACCGGCTCGCGTCCTTCCTCACCGTCCACCACCTGGGTGTGAAGTCCCTGGCCCGGCACGACCCCGCGCTGCTCGAACTGATGCTGCCCTGGCTGCCGTTCGAGACCAGCGACGGCCGGCTCACCCTCGACGAGCTCATCCACGCCCACTCGGAGATCCACTACACGCGTACGGTCGAGGAGTTCCGCCAGGTCTCCCCGATCGCGGCGGCGCACGGCCTCGGCGTCGTCAACGGCGGCTACACGTACGACGCCGACCTCGTCCAACTGCTCCCGCAGATCAGGCCCCGCGTCACCGTCAGCGAACTCGACGCCGGATCGGTCACCGCCCACCTCGACCCGGTCGACCGGGAACAGGAGCTGGCCCTCGCCGGTTTCCTGGCCACCGCGCGTACCCGGCTCGACCCGCTCGGCTGTGATGTGGCGCTGCGCTCCTTCCAGCCGGTCACCGTGCCCGCGCTGCACCTCGACGACCGCGAGGCACGGCACGAGCGCGACCGGGCGGCGGCAGAGGAGAACGCGGACGACCTGTGGAGCGACATCCTCGGCGCGCTGCGCGGCAGCGCGCCGCGCGCACGGCTGGTCCTGAACCACAACAACCCGCTGGTGCGCCGGGTCGCCGGCATCGCCGACCCCGAACTCGCGGGCACGGCAGTGGAGTCGCTGTACGGGCAGGCCCTGCTGATGGCGCAGCGGCCGCTGCGCCCGGCCGACTCCTCGCTCATCAACCGGGCGTTCCTCGGGCTTCTGGAATGGGCCACCCACACCACCACGACGGACCCGCAGGAGCAGCAGTGACCGCCCCCACGCCGCAGGACATCCAGCAGGCCATCTGGGAGAACTTCAACGCCCCCAACGGTCTCCCGCGCAACGCCCGGGCGGAGGAGCTCGTCGCCGCCGCGGAGCGGACCGGTGACCGCGATCTGGTGCGCCAGGCGCTCTTCGGGCTCGTCAAGGCGTACGAGTACAGCAGCGAGCGGGGCAAGCTCGCCGTGCCGTTCGCCCGGCTCATGCAGGAGTGGGACCGGGATCCGTCCGCCTTCGACGGCCACGACACTTACCGGTTCCACTGGTACTTCAAGTGGGTCACCTCCGGCATGCTGACGCTGCCGCAGATACCGCTTGCCTCCATGGAGCGCTGGCTGGTCGAAATGGAGCGCCGCTACCGTATCGCCGGCTACAGCGAACGTGCCGTGCGGCAGGCCGAGTTCGATCTGGCCGACGAGACCGGTGACACCGAGCGCGCCGCCCGCGCGTTCGCCGCATGGACAGCGGCGGAGCGCGACCAGATGGCCAACTGCCACGCCTGCGAGACCAATGACCAGGGCCACTACTGGGCGCGGCAGGGCCAGGACGCCAAGGCGCTGAAGGTGTGGAAGCCGGTCCTGGACGGGCGGCTCACCTGCGCCGAGGAGCCGCACCGCACGCTTGCCAAGGCGCTGATCCCGCTGGTGCGCACCGGCCGGGCCGACGAGGCCAGGGCCCACCATCTGCGGGGCTACCGACTGGCCCGCGGTGACGACAGCCTGCTGCCGACCATCGGCCTGCACATCGAGTTCTGCGCACTGACGGGCAACGAGGGCCGAGGCCTCGAACTCCTCGCCGAGCATGCCGCCCATCTCGCCCACGAGGGCAACCCGTCGGCGCGGCTGGAACTGTTCACCGGCGCGCTGGTGCTGCTGCGCCGGCTCACCGGGCTCGGCCACGGGGACCGGCCCGCCCTGACGTACGGCGGCCGCGCGCGTACGGTCGCCGAGCTGCACGACGTCCTGGCCGCGGAGGCGAACGCCATCGCAGCCGCGTTCGACGCGCGCAACGGCAGCAGCGTGGTCTCCGGCCGGTTCGCCGAACGGCTGGCCGCCGAGCCGTTGCTCGCCGAGCTGCCGCTCGGGGTGCGGGCCGTACGGTTCTCCCCGGCGCCGGCCGCGACCGGAGCCGGGGCCGAGGTTGGGGCATCCTCCGCCGCCTTGGCGGAGCGGGACGCCGATGTGCCGGCCCTGGCCGCCGAGGCCCGCCGGCTGCGTACGGCCGGCCACCCCGGCGTGGGCGCCGCGTGGGCCCGGGTCCGCGCGGCGCTTGCCGGCCGGGGGGAGAGGCCGGACGGCGGGCTCGCCACCGAGCTGCTGGAGGACGACGCGCTGAACGCCGCTCGGGCCGGAGCCGACGGGGCGCGCGAGCTGCTGGAACAGGTGGCGGCGGCCTACCGGGAGGCCGGGGAGCACAGCAGGGCGGCGCTCAACGCCGTACGCCTCGTCTACGCCGCCGTGCAGACCGACGCGGACCCGGCGGAAATACGGGAGCTGGCCGATGCCGCGGAGCGGGAGGCGGCGGCACTCGCCCCGGACGATCCGACGCGGGCCCGGCGCGTCGCGCACGTTGCTCTGACCCGCGTCAGGCTGACCGCGTATCTGGACCATCCGACCCACGGCCGGGACGAGGGGCCGGGAGGCGGGAACTCCGGTGGTGAGCAGCGGGTGGTGGCAGCGCTGGACGCCTTCATCGCCGATGCCTCCGCCGCCCCGCCCGCCGACGGTCTGGGCGACCTGGTCGCCGACGCCGAGGCGATGGCGGCGCAGTTCGCCTGGCAGGCGCGGGACTGGGAGCGTGCGGAGACGCTTCTCTCCTCGGCCGCCGCGCGCAGCCTGGGCGCCGGACGGCCCTGGGACGCAGTCGAACCGCTGACCCGGCTGGCCCGACTGCTGTTGATGCTCGGCCGGGCCGGGGACGCCGAGGAGCCGGCCCGCGCCGCCGTCACGCACTGCGCCGAGGTCGTCGAGGCCCACGAGCTGGGTTCGGTCCGGCTGGCCCTGGCCGAGGCGCTGTACCAGCAGGACGGCAAGGAGGCGGAGGCGGCCGAGTACGCCCTGGAAGCCGCGCACTGGTTCGACGCGGCAGATGAGAGCGCCGGGGCGGGGGCCTATGCCCGGCTGGTCCTGGCCAGGGCGTATCTGGAGACCGGCCGGAAGGAGGAGGCGGCCGAGATCCTGGAGTCCGCGCTGCCCGATCTCGTGGAGCACGGCGCGGAGCAGGCGGTGCAGGCCCGCGATGTGCTGGCCCGCAGCCTGCGGGAGCTCGGCGACCACCGGGCCGCTGCCGAGCAGTATCTGCTCGCGGCCGAGGTGACCCGGGACTGGGAGTACCCGCACGCGCAGGCAAGACTGGCGGCCCTGGCCGGTGAGTGCCTCGCGGCGGCGGGCCTGCGGGATCAGGCCGCGGCGGCGTACGGGCGGTCGGTCGAGCTGTGGCGTGCGGCGGGGGAGCCCGTCCCCCTGGTACGGGTGCTGCGCGCGCTGGCGTGGCTGCGGGTCGACAGCGACGAGACGGACCCGGTGAAGGCGGTCGCTGCCGCGCGGGACCTGATGGGTCAGGCGGTGCAGGTGCTGGAGGCCGGGGATCCGGCGGATCCGCAGCTGCTGCTGGAACGTGGACGCACCTGGTCGCAGCTGGCGGAGCTGCTGACCGACCACTTCTACGACGACGAGGAGGACGAGCGCGACGAGGAGGACGCGCAGGACGCGCGGGTTCGTCCCGGCGAGGAAGAGGCCGCCCGGATCCGCCAGGAGGCGCTGGAACTCTGGGAGCGGGCCGTCGAGGCGTTCACCGCATGCGGGGCGGAGGCGTTGCGGGAGCGCGCGCAGACCGTCTGCCGTGCGGCCTGGCTGGAGAGGGACCTCGGCCGCCCCGAGGCCGGCGCAGCCCGGTTGAGGGCGCTGATCGACGAGCTGAGCGATCAGGACGCGGACGAGGCGCGGGGGCTGCTGCGCAGCCTGGAACAAGACCTGAACCACCTCACCTGACGCCCGGGCGGGCCCCAGGGCCGTTCCCCGGCCCTGGGGGCCCGGCGCCGGCGCCGGCCCCGGCCCCGCCTGGTCCCGGCCTCCGGTGCCGCCCTGGTCCCGGCCCTGGTCCCGGTCCCGGTCCCCGGCCCCGGTCCTGGTCCTGGTCCCGGTCCCGGCCCCCCGCCCAGGCCCTGGGATCTGGGGCCCGGTCCCGGCCCCGCCTGGTCCCGGCTCCGGTGCCGCCCTGGTCCCGGCCTTCGGCCCCAGGGCCCGGCCCTTGGGGCCTCGCGCCCGCCGCGTCTGGTTCCGGCCGGCCGGTTCCGGCCCTGGTTCCGGCCGCTCCGGCCCGGGGCCCCGCCGGCCGTCTGTTTCCGGCCCCGTCCGGGCCGGAAACAGGGCCGGGCGGCCGGGGCCCGGCTCGGCGCGCGGCGGTGAGGCTCGGCGGCCGCCTGGGGCGGACCGTCGAGTGGGGCAGAGGCGGCGCGCGGGCGCCGTATGGTCGTACGTATGCGTCTGAGTACCGTCATCCTTCCCGTACGCCGCTGGCACGACGGCGGCCGTGAGCAGTGGCAGCGAGCCGAGCAGCTCGGTTTCCACACCGCGTACACCTACGACCACCTGTCCTGGCGGACCTTCCGTGACGGCCCGTGGTTCGGCGCCGTGCCCACGCTCACGGCGGCGGCCGCGGTCACTGACCGGCTGCGTCTGGGCACCCTGGTCACCTCGCCCAACTTCCGGCACCCGGTGACCCTCGCCAGGGAACTGATCACGCTGGACGACGTCTCGGGCGGGCGTATCACCCTCGGCATCGGCGCCGGCGGCAACGGCTTCGACGCGACGACGCTGCTCAAGATCGGCCAGCAGCCGTGGACCCCGCGCGAGCGGGCGGACCACTTCGCCGAATTCGTGCCGCTGCTCGACCGGCTGCTCACCGAGCCCGTCGTCACGCACGACGGCACTCACTACTCGGCCACCGAAGCCCACAACATCCCGGGCTGCGTACAGCGCCCGCGTCTCCCCTTCGCCGTCGCCGCGACCGGGCCGCGCGGACTCAAGCTCGCCGCACGGCACGGACAGGCCTGGGTGACCACCGGCGACCCGAAGCTCTCCGAGACGGGCACGCCCGAGCAGTCGCTGGAGGCCATCCGCGGGCAGATCGCGAAGCTGGGCGCGGCGTGTGCGGAGACCGGCCGGGACGCGGGTGAACTGGACAAGATTCTGCTCACCGGTTTCACCCCGGACCGCCCGCTGGACTCCTTCGACGCCTTCGTCGACTTCGCCGGCCGCCACTTCGCCCTCGGCATCACCGAGATCGTCCTGCACGCCCCGATCCCGGACACCGTCTTCGCGGCGGATGTGAAGGTCTTCGAGCGCATCGCGATGGAGGGGCTCGCCCAGCTCGGCTAGGGGCGCTGGCGAGTGACGGGTGGACGGGCCGTGAACGCCGGTCAACGGCACAGGCGCCGGGCAGATGATCAGCGCGCGAACTTAATGCCGAGAACCTTGGGCCGGCCGCTGTGAACTCCTAGCGTCGTTTCACGTGAAACCGTCCGTCGTCTTTCCGCTGGACATCGAATCAGGAGAACAGGATGACCGACGTCCCCCTGCGTCCGCTGCGCGCACTGCCCGCGCGGCGCCTGCTCCAGCCCGTGATCTCCCGGATCGACCGGCGCATCGACAAGCGGCTGCGCGCGGCTGATCGCGAGATCGAGAGCCTGCGCAAGGAACTGCGGGAAACACGGGAGCAGATGGCCGCGCAGCATGTCCGTCCGCACTCCTACGACATGCTGTACGGGCGCGAGGGCCGGCTGAACGACCGGATGCCCAGCAAGCAGATGATCACGGAGCTGGCCGCCCGGATCGCCGAGGTGACCGGGCGCCCCGGGGCGTACACGGAGACCGTCCTGGCCTTCCGTACGCTCGTGGAGCTGGAAGCGCGCGGGGTCGGCCGGATCGCGGGCTCCACGTCGAACATCCTGGGGAAGCTGACCACCACCCCGCTGCTGGGGCCGCCGAACGGCGAGATCCTCGAAATCGGCACGCTGTACGGCCTGTTCGCGGGCGGCATGGCCCGCCAGCTGTTGCGGCGCGGCCTCGCGTACCAGCTGACGATCGTGGACCCGATCGCCCCGGTGCAGCTCCAGCCGGGCATGGAGATCAGCCGCGATCCGTCCGGAACGCCGATCACGGAGGAGATCGTGCGCGCCAACCTCGCCTACGCGGGGGTGGATCCGCAGCGACTGCGGCTGCACCGCGGCTTTTCCGAGGACCCTGCCGTACGGGAGGCGCTGTCCGACCGGCGGTACGGAGTGATCGTGGTCGACGGGGACCACTCCAAGGAGGGCGTGGCCAGGGACCTGGAGTGGGTCGAGCAGATCGCGGCGACGGGCGCGATCGTGGTGCTGGACGACTACGGGGACGGCAGGTGGCCCGGCGTGCAGGAGGCCGCCGACGCCCATCTGGCCGGGCACACCCGGCTGAAGATGGTGGGCAGGGTCTCCACCAGCGCGTTCCTGCGCGCGGGCTGAACACGCCAGGTCAGCCAGGTCAGCCGGGGAAGCGGAGGAATTCCGGCGGTACGGCGTCGGCCAGCCAGACGCCGTTGGCGCTCACGCGGAACACGTGTCCGGCTCGGTGCATCGCGTCGGCGTCGACAGCCAGGACGACCGGGCGGCCGCGCCGTGCGCCCACCCGGGTCGCGGTCTCGCGGTCGGGCGAGAGATGGACGTGGTGGCGGTTCATCGGGCGCAGGCCCTCGACGCGGATGGCGTCCAGGGTGCGGGCGACCGTGCCGTGGTAGAGGTACGCGGGTGGCTCGGCCGGCGGCAGACCGAGATCGATCTCGACCGTATGGCCCTGACTGGCCCTGATGCGGCTGCCGTCGACGGCGAAGCGCCGCTTGTCGTTCGCGGCGACGACGTGGTCCAGCTCGGCCCGGGTGAAGGAGAAGCCGTGCGCGGCGGCGGCCCGGATCAGGACATCGATCTCCACCCAGCCGTGGGGGTCGAGGGCGAGACCGATGCGTTCGGGCTGGTGCCGCAGATGCTTCGAGAGGTACTTCGACACCTTCACGGTGCGTCTTTCGTCCATGACGTCAGAGTGCCCGCGCGGGGCGCACTCCGGCACCCGGTTTACGCGCCTGGGCGCCACTACCGCGATTCCAAGATACGGAATATATTTTCCGGACAACGGAGATGTGGGGGGGAGAGATCATGCGTACCAGTGCGTCCTTGCACCGCAGGGCGGCCGCCGAACTTGTCGGCACCGCCGCCCTGGTGACCGTGGTGGTCGGTTCGGGCATCCAGGCGGCCGGGCTCAGCCCGGACACGGGCGTCCGGCTGCTGGCCAACTCACTGGCCTCGGCGATCGGACTCGGACTGCTGATCGTGCTCTTCGGGCCGCTCTCCGGCGCCCATCTCAACCCCGTGGTCACGCTCACCGCCTGGTGGTCCGGCCGCCGCGGCGGCGACGGCCCGGCCGGACGGGAGACCGTGGTGTACGTGTCCGTGCAGCTCGCCGGGGCTGTGTGCGGGGCGCTGCTGGCCGACGCCATGTTCGGCAGGACGCCGGGCGCCTGGTCCACACAGGTGCGCTCGGGTGGCCACCTGCTGCTCGGTGAGGCGGTCGCCACCGCCGGGCTCGTCCTGGTGATCCACGGCCTGAATCGCATCGGCCGGGCCCGGCTGACACCGGTCGCGGTCGCCGCGTACATCGCCGCCGCGATCTGGTTCACCTCGTCCGGATCGTTCGCCAACCCGGCCGCGACGGTCGGCCGGGCGTTCACCGACTCCTTCACCGGCATCGCGCCCGGGTCGCTGCCCGGCTTCATCGCGGCCCAACTGGCGGGCGCGGCCCTCGGGCTGGTGCTGGCGGCGCTGATCTACGGCCCGGTGCGGCCCAGAGTGAGCACGCCGGCTTCCGGCGTCACCACCGCCTACCAGGCGGTGAGCTGAGGCGGGCTGAGCCGTGGTCCTGTCCCGGGCAGGACCTCAAGCGGCTCACCGCCGACTCGGCTCGTCCCGAGCCGCCGGGCGGCGGGCCAGGGCATCCATGGTGCGGGCGTGCAGCTCCCGTTCCGTGGCCGCCCTGATGAACGCGGCGACCTGGTCCGTTCCCACCAACTCCCGCACCGCCCGCAGCGTGTCCGCGGGAAGCATCACGGCAGCCGGCCCGGCCTCGGCAGCCGGCCCGGCCACGGCAGCCGACTCCGCCTCGGCAGCCGGAGGAGCCGCCGCGCCGAGGTGGCTCCGCAGGTGGCGGGTGGCGAGCAGCCGCATCGCCCGGGCCAGTTCCGCGTCCACCGTCTGCCGAGCCAGCGGGCGCAGCCGCCGTACCAGCGCGGCCGCCTCGGTGGCTTCGGCGTCCGACGGCGGCCGGTGGCCGAGGTAGCGGGCGAACACGTGCTCCGTCGTGAACTCCACGAAGCGGGAGGCGATGTGCTCGACCTGAACACGCAGCTCGCGCAGATGACCGGAGATCGCGGGCAGCGGCACGCCCGCCGCGTACAACTCGGCCGCCACCGCCAGTTCCCGCGGGCTGGGCACCAGGAACTCGTCCGCACGGCCCGGAACACGCTCCAGCACCCCGAGGTCGACGGCCTCGTCCACCGCGGTGTCGTCGCGTGCGCTGCCGAACTTCTCGTCCAGCTCCGCGCGGGAGATCCGGGCCGCCACCTCGTCGGTCCACGGCCCCTGCACCTCGGCGACCAGCCCGAGCACCCCGCCGAGCCCGCGCCCCGCGTCCCACGCCTCCAGCAGTTCCTTGATGGAGGCGAGGGTGTAGCCGCGGTCGAGGAGATCGGCGATCTGGTGCAGCCGCGCCAGATGCGCATCCCGGTACACGTTGGACCGGCCGCGCCTCTCCGGCTTGGGCAGCAGCCCGCGGTCCTGGTAGCCGCGGATCGTCCGGACCGTGGCACCACTGTGGTGGGACAGATCCTCGATCCGGTACTCGGCGACTGCGCGCTCGGTCACACCCGTCTCCCTACAGCCGTGGCTCCAGTCGTGCGATCGCCCGCAGGGTCCTGGGAGCGAAACGCGACAGGAAGTGGGCGCCGCGGGCCTCCGGCGTCACCGGCACCACCGCCCGGTTCTCCACCACGGCGCGCAGAATCGCGTCGGCGACCTTCTCCGGCGGGTAGTTGCGAAGACCGTACAGCCGGCTCGACCTCTTCTGGCGACGCTTCTCCTCCGCCTCGTCGACCCCGGCGAAGCGGGCCGTCGCGGTGATGCTGGTGTTGACGAAGCCCGGGCAGATCGCCGAGACGCCGATGGACTGTCCGGCCAGCTCCGCACGCAGGCACTCGCTCAGCATCAGCACCGCCGCCTTGGACGTGCAGTACGCGGGCAGTGTGCGCGACGGCTGATACGCCGCGGCCGACGCCGTGTTGACGATGTGGCCGCCCTGGCCGCGCTCGGCCATCTGCTTGCCGAAGATCCGGCAGCCGTGGATGACGCCCCACAGATTGACGTCGAGGACCTGCTTCCAGTCCTCGCTGGTGGTCGCGAGGAACGACCCGGCCAGACCGATTCCGGCGTTGTTGACCAGCACGTCCACCACTCCGTACTCGGTGGCGACCTTCTCGGCGAGCTTCTCCATCGCCTGCTCGTCGCTGACGTCGACGGCCTCGGCCCATGCCTTCGGCGCGCCGAGCCGCCGGGCCATGTCCGCCGTCCGGGCCGCCCCCTCCGCGTCCCGGTCCACGGCGACCACTCGTGCCCCCGCCTCGGCGAACGCGTAGGCCGTGGCCCGCCCGATGCCGCTGGCCGCGCCCGTCACCAGCACGAGCTGACCGCTGAAGCGCTCGGCGTACGGGCCGGTCGCCATCGCGTCCTGCACGGGTGCCCCGTCCCCGCCGGCCCGTACGCCAGCCCGTCCGTCGGCCCGTACGTTGGCCCGTACGAACTCGCCGATCCAGCCGGCCACCTGGTCCGGCCGGGTGCGCGGCACCCAGTGCTTGGCCGGCAACGACCGGCGCACCAGCCGCGGGGCCCACTGCTCCAGCTCGTCGTAGAGCCGCTCCGAGAGGAAGACGTCACCGGTCGGGGTGATCAGCTGGACGGGCGCGTGCGCGTACGCGTCCGGGCGCGGCCTGCGCAGCCGGGCCCGGACGTTGTCCCGGTAGAGCCAGGCGCCGTGCGCCGCGTCGGTCGGCAGCGAGGGCGTCGGATAGCCGCCGCCGGGCACCTTTTCCACCCGCTGGAGAATCCCCGGCCACCGCTTGCCCAGCGGCCCCCGCCAGGCGAGCTCCGGAAGTACGGGAGTGTGCAGCAGATACACGTACCAGGACTTGGCGCCCTGACCGAGCAGCTGGCCCACCCTGCGCGGAGTGGGCCGGGACATCCGCCGCTTGATCCAGTGCCCGAAGTGGTCGAGCGACGGGCCGGACAACGAGGTGAAGGAGGCGATCCGGCCCTCGGTGCGCCGGACCGTCACGAACTCCCAGGACTGCACCGACCCCCAGTCGTGCCCGACGACATGGACCGGCCGGTCCGGGCTCACCGCGTCGATCACGGCCAGGAAGTCGTCGGTCAGCTTCTCCAGGGTGAAGCCACCGCGCAGCGGGACGGGCGCCGTCGACCGGCCGTGGCCGCGCACGTCGTACAGCACGACGTGAAAGCGGTCGGCCAGCCGCTCGGCGACCTCGCTCCACACTTCCTTGCTGTCCGGATAGCCGTGCACGAGCACCACGGTCGGCCGGGAGCCGTCCTCCGATGCCGCAGTCCCCAGCTCGGCGACGCACAACTCGACCCCGCCGGTACGGATCCGGCGCTCACGCGCCCCTTCGAGACTCACGCGGCTCTCTCCTCTGCCCTGAGCGGTACCGGCCGTAACTTGACACTGATGAAGGTGACAATGCCCGACGGCTGCGTCAAGGGTGCGTGTTCTCTCAGGGGTTTCTTTCGTCGTACCTCCCCTACGGGTCCGTACGACTCGAGGGGGACGCGATCCCACCGTCAGGTCTGACGATTCCTGTGGTCTGCGCCACTACCTTCGAACCGTGACTGTGATCGCGACCGAAAGCCTGAGCAAGCGGTTCCCGAGGGTGACCGCACTTGACCGGCTCTCCTTGGACATCGGACCCGGTGTGACCGGCCTGGTGGGCGCCAACGGAGCCGGCAAGTCCACGTTGATCAAGATTCTGCTGGGTCTGTCCCCCGCCACCGAGGGCCGGGCCGCCGTGCTCGGGCTCGACGTCGCCACCAGCGGCGGCGCCATCCGCGAGCGGGTCGGCTACATGCCCGAGCACGACTGCCTGCCACCGGACGTCTCGGCCACCGAGTTCGTCGTCCACATGGCGCGCATGTCCGGACTCCCGCCGTCCGCGGCGCGCGAGCGCACCGCCGACACTCTGCGGCACGTCGGGCTGTACGAGGAGCGCTACCGGCCCATCGGCGGCTACTCGACCGGCATGAAGCAGCGCGTCAAGCTCGCGCAGGCACTCGTCCACGACCCGCAGCTGGTCCTCCTCGACGAGCCGACGAACGGCCTCGACCCGGTCGGCCGCGACGAGATGCTCGGCCTCATCCGCCGCGTGTACACCGACTTCGGCATCTCGGTCCTGGTCACCTCCCACCTGCTGGGCGAACTCGAGCGCACCTGCGACCACGTCGTCGTCATCGACGGCGGCTCGCTGCTGCGCTCCAGCTCCACCAGCGACTTCACCCAGACCACGACCACGCTCGCCGTCGAGGTCACCGACTCCGACGACCACCCGGACGGGACGCGCGCCCTGCGCGAAGCCCTCGGCGCAGCCGGCGTCACGCTGCACGCCGGTGAGGAGCAGGGCCTGCCGGGCGCCGGCCACATCCTGCTCGTCGAAGCCACCGGCGAGGACACGTACGACCTCGTCCGGGACGCCGTCGCCGACCTCGGCCTCGGCCTTGTCCGGATGGAACAGCGTCGCCACCAGATCGCGGAGGTCTTCCGCGCGGACCACGAACTGCCCGGGTCCGGGCCCGTGTCCGGGCCCGTGTCCGGGCCCGTCTCCGAGCGGGCCGCCGCCTGGGCGGCCACGGCGGCGGCCGCCTCCGCCGCACAGCAGAGTTCCGCCGCACAGCAGAAGGGAGGGGGCCACGATGGCAAGTGAGACCACCCGGATCCACAACATCGGCTATCGCACGTACGACGGACCGCGCCTCGGCCGCGCGTACGCCCGCCGCTCGCTCTTCACGCAGTCGCTGCGCGGCGCATACGGACTCGGCCGTTCCGCCAAGTCCAAGGTCCTGCCGATGATCCTCCTGGCAGTGATGGCCGTGCCCGCCGCCATCATCGTCGCGGTCGCCGTCGCCAACCCGGTGGCCACCGACCTGCCGATCAAGTACACCGCCTACGCGATCTACCTCCAGGCCGTCATCGGGCTCTACCTCGCGGCCCAGGCCCCGCAGTCGGTATCCCGCGACCTACGCTTCAAGAGCGTCCCGCTGTACTTCTCACGCCCCATCGAGCGCGCCGACTACGTCCTCGCCAAGTTCGCGGCGATGGCCTCGGCCCTCTTCCTCCTCACCGCCGCGCCGCTCGTCGTCCTGTACGTGGGCGCGCTGCTCGCCGAATTCGACTTCGCGGACCAGACGAAGGGGTTCGCACAGGGACTGGTCTCCGTGCTGCTGCTCTCCGTCTTCTTCGCCGGCCTCGGCCTGGTCCTCGCCGCGCTGACGCCGCGCCGCGGCTTCGGCGTCGCCGCCGTCATCGCCGTATTCACCATCTCCTACGGAGCGGTCTCCACCGTCCAGGCCATCGCCCACGAGACGGGCTCGCCCGGCGCGATCGAATGGCTCGGCCTCTTCTCGCCGGTCACGCTCGTCGACGGCGTGCAGACCGCCTTCCTCGGCGCGACCTCCTCCTTCCCCGGCGGGGATGGGCCCTCGGCCGCCACCGGCATCGTCTACCTGCTGGCCGTCGCCGCCCTCGTCCTCGGCTCGTACGCCGTCCTCATGCGCCGCTACCGGAAGGTGGGGCTGTGACCACCATCAACATCGACCACACCTCCCGCTGGTTCGGCAATGTGGTGGCCGTCAACGACGTCACCATGGTCGTGGGCCCCGGCGTGACCGGACTGCTCGGCCCCAACGGCGCGGGCAAGTCCACCCTCATCAACATGATGGGCGGCTTCCTCGCCCCCTCCACCGGCACCGTCACACTCGACGGCCGGCCGATCTGGCGCAACGAGTCGGTCTACCGGCAGATCGGCATCGTGCCCGAGCGGGAGTCCATGTACGACTTCCTCACCGGCCGCGAGTTCGTCGTCGCCAACGCCGAACTGCACGGTCTCGACGAGCGCTCCGCGCAGCGGGCCCTGGCCACCGTCGAGATGGAGTACGCGCAGGACCGCAAGATCTCCACGTACAGCAAGGGCATGCGGCAGCGCGTGAAGATGGCCTCGGCCCTCGTCCACGACCCGTCCGTGCTGCTGCTCGACGAGCCGTTCAACGGCATGGACCCGCGCCAGCGCATGCAGCTGATGGACCTGCTGCGGCGGATGGGCGACGAGGGACGCACCGTCCTGTTCTCCTCCCACATCCTGGAGGAGGTCGAACAGCTCGCCTCGCACATCGAGGTGATCGTGGCCGGCCGGCACGCCGCCTCCGGCGACTTCCGCAAGATCCGCCGCCTGATGACCGACCGCCCGCACCGCTATCTCGTACGGTCCTCCGACGACCGCGCGCTCGCCGCCGCGCTGATCGCCGACCCCTCCACCGCCGGGATCGAGGTCGACGTGACCGAAGGGGCCCTGCGGATCCAGGCGGTCGACTTCGGCCGGTTCACCGCGCTGCTGCCGCGGGTCGCCCGTGCGCACGGCATCCGGCTGCTGACGGTCTCGCCCTCCGACGAGTCCCTCGAGTCGGTCTTCTCCTACCTCGTAGCGGCCTGAAGGAGGCATCGATGTACAACCCGACGGTTGCCCGGCTCACCTACCGGGCCCTCCTCGGCCGCCGCCGCGCCCTCATTCTCTTCGCGCTGCCCGCTCTGCTGCTGGTCATCGCCACGGCGGTACGGATGTTCACCGGAGTGGACGACCAGGTCGCCGCAGACGTACTCGGCGGATTCGCGCTGGCCACCATGGTGCCGCTGATCGGTGTCATCGCCGGCACGGGCGCGATCGGCCCGGAGATCGACGACGGCTCGATCGTGTACCTGCTCGCCAAGCCGGTGAAACGGCCGACGATCATCTTCACCAAACTGATCGTCGCGATCGCCGTGACGATGGCCTTCTCCGCCATCCCCACCTTCATCGCCGGCCTGATCCTGAACGGCAACGGCCAGCAGATCGCCATCGCCTACACGGTCGCGGCGCTGGTCGCCTCGATCGCGTACAGCGCGCTCTTCCTGCTCCTCGGTACGGTCAGCCGGCACGCGGTGGTCTTCGGACTCGTCTACGCCCTGGTGTGGGAGACCCTCTTCGGCAGCCTGGTGCCGGGCGCCAAGACGCTCAGCGTCCAGCAGTGGGCCCTGGCCCTCGCCGAGCGCATCGGCGCCGAGGGGGCCATCGCCTCCGACGTCGGACTGCCGGCCGCCGTCATCCTGCTGGCGGCCGTCACGGCCGGTGCCACCTGGTACGCCGGCCAGAAGCTGCGCCGCCTCACCCTCGCCGGCGACGAGTGACGAGGCGGTCCGCCAGGACGGCCGCGTGGCTGTGCTCCGGGTCCTTGGACGCGGTGAGCAGGGTCAGCCGCCCGGTACGGGCCAGCTCGCGCAGGCCGTCCAGGGCGGCCGCCGCCTCCGGGGCGTCGAGTTCGGCCTCGTAGCGGCGGCGGAAGTCCTCGTATGCGTCCCCGGACTGGCCGTGGTACCAGCGGCGCAGTTCGGTGGACGGGGTCAGGGCCTTCGGCCATTCGTCCACGCGGGCCGCGTCCTTGGACAGGCCGCGCGGCCAGAGCCGGTCGGCCAGGACACGCGTACCGTCGTCGTCCGCCGGGTCCTCGTAGACCCGGCGGATCCGGATGTCGCTCATGGGGCCAGCGTGCCACCCGGGCCGCCGGCCCACACCTCCGCGGAGCGGGCGCCGGTACACAAGGAAATTGAGTGGCGGCCAACCTCCGTACCCGGCACAGTGGTTGAGGCAGACAAGCCCACCGGACCGGGGAGGAGCGCGGCGTTGACCGAGATCAGTACGAGTCCGTCGAGTTCCCCTCAGGGCAGCCGGCGGCAGGCACCGGAGTAGCCAACCACTCCGCGCTGCCCGCCGCCGCAGCCCGGGGCGGCCGCTTCGAGCGCGCATCCGCGCGGGCCGCCCTCCCGGAGGATTGGCCGAGTGGTAAGGCAGCGGCCCGCACTGTGCCCGATCACGTGCGGCCGTCGTCGGGGTCAGCCCCCGCGCGCGTTCGATCCGCGCATCCTCCGCACAGCAACAAGCCCCTGCGACCGGGACGAGCCGTCCCACCCGCAGGGGCTCTTCCCAAGGGGCTCTTCGCACCACCGCCTAAGCGGTCAGCAACTGCTCCAGCACCACCGCGATGCCGTCGTCTTCGTTCGACGCCGTGATCTCGTTCGCCACGGCTTTCAGTTCGCCGTGCGCGTTGGCCATCGCCACCCCGTGCGCCGCCCACCCGAACATCGGGATGTCGTTCGGCATGTCACCGAAGGCGATGGTGTCCGCCGCCCGCAGTCCCAGCCGGCGCGCGGCCAGCGAGAGCCCGGTGGCCTTGGTCAGCCCCAGCGGCAGGATCTCGACCACGCCGGGACCCGCCATCACCACATCCACCAGGTTGCCCACGAGCGAGCGGGCGACCCGCGCGAGCGCGTCGTCGTCGAGGCCCGGGTGCTGGATGTAGATCTTGTTCAGCGGCGCCGCCCACACCTCGGCCGGGTCGTCGAAGAGCACCACCGGAAGCGGCCCCTCCTGCACCCGGTAACCCGCCCCGACCAGCACCTCGCCGTCGAGACCGTCCCGGCTCGCGGCCAGCGCCAGCGGGCCGACCTCCGCCTCGATCTTGGCGAGCGCGATCCCCGCGAGCTGCCGGTCCAGCGTCACCGACGTCAGCAGCCGGTGCTCGCCCGCGTGGTAGACCTGCGCCCCCTGCCCGCAGACGGCCAGGCCCTCGTACCCCAGGTCGTCCAGGATGTGCCGGGTCCACGGCACCGCGCGCCCCGTGACGACGATGTGCGCGGCGCCCGCCGCCGTGGCGGCGGCGAGCGCGTCACGCGTGCGCCGCGAGACGGTCTCGTCGCCCCGCAGCAGCGTGCCGTCGAGATCGGTCGCGATAAGCCGGTACGGGAAGGGAGCCGGAACAGCGCTCACTTGGCGACCGGCTCCAGCAGCTCACGGCCCCCCAGGTACGGACGGAGCACCTCGGGCACCCGCACCGAGCCGTCCGCCAGCTGGTGGTTCTCCAGGATCGCCACAATCGTGCGCGGTACCGCGCACAGCGTGCCGTTCAGCGTCGCGAGCGGCTGCACCTTCTTGCCGTCCCGCATGCGCACCGAGAGCCGGCGCGCCTGGAACTCGTCGCAGTTCGAGGCGGAGGTCAGCTCGCGGTACTTGCCCTGGGTCGGGATCCACGCCTCGCAGTCGTACTTGCGCGAGGCCGAGGAACCCAGGTCACCCGTCGCCACGTCGATCACCTGGAACGGCAGCTCCAGGCCGGTCAGCCACTGCTTCTCCCACTCCAGCAGCCGCTTGTGCTCGGCCTCGGCGTCCTCCGGTGCGACGTACGAGAACATCTCGACCTTGTCGAACTGGTGCACGCGGAAGATGCCGCGGGTGTCCTTGCCGTACGTACCGGCCTCGCGGCGGAAGCACGGAGAGAAGCCCGCGTACCGCAGCGGCAGCTTGCCGGCCTCGATGATCTCGTCCATGTGGTAGGCCGCGAGCGGGACCTCGGAGGTGCCGACCAGGTAGTAGTCGTCCTTCTCCAGGTGGTAGACGTTCTCGGCGGCCTGGCCGAGGAAGCCCGTCCCCTCCATGGCGCGCGGGCGGACCAGCGCGGGCGTCAGCATCGGGATGAAACCGGCCTCGGTGGCCTGCGCGATGGCGGCGTTCACCAGCGCCAGCTCCAGCAGCGCGCCGACGCCCGTCAGGTAGTAGAAGCGCGAGCCGGAGACCTTGGCGCCGCGCTCGACGTCGATGGCGCCCAGCGCCTCGCCGAGCTCCAGGTGGTCCTTGGGCTCGAAGCCCTCGGCCGCGAAGTCGCGGATGGTGCCGTGCGTCTCGAGGACGACGAAGTCCTCCTCGCCGCCGACCGGGACGTCGGGGTGGACGACATTGCCGAGCAGCAGCAGCAGGCGCTTGGCCTCCTCGGCGGCCTCGTCCTGTTCGGCGTCGGCGGCCTTCACGGCGGCGGCGAGTTCGCCGGTGCGCCTCAGCAGCTCGGCCTTCTCGTCGCCGGTGGCCTTGGGAATCAGCTTGCCGAGCGACTTCTGCTCGGAGCGGAGCTCGTCGAAGCGGACGGCGGAAGACCTGCGCCGCTCATCGGCGGAGAGCAGTGCGTCGACGAGCGCGACGTCCTCTCCACGGGCGCGCTGGGAGGCGCGCACACGGTCGGGGTCCTCACGGAGCAGGCGAAGGTCAATCACCCCCCCAGGCTACCGGTGCGGGCTTCCTGCCCTCGACCCGATATTCCATTGTGTGGCGCTATGCACCGATTGCCGGAATTGAAGGTGCGGCAATCGCCGCTTCCACCTCTGCCACTGTCCACAGGAATTGCAGCACCCATTTAGTTATCCACAGGCTGTGGGGGTGATCTGTGGACAGCGGAGGAGATCATTCCGAATGGGGCATGCGGGGCGAAGGATTCCCTGCTCAAACCCCTCCCGGACACTCATTCGGGTGGGAATGCCTCCTCCCAAAGAGTTGATCAGCGGAATAGTGCTGACGAGGGCCGACCTGACCACCCATGAGCGCAACGGGGTCTCTGAGCAGATTTGTCGACCTTGCCGGATTCACGTGTCGACTTGTCCCCAGGTCGCAAGCAACCCCTGTGGATAACTTGGTACAACTGAGGGCCGGTCAGCTACGAACGGCCGTCGAGGCAACGCGTCAGCCAGTCCGACGCTTCCGTGAACTCGCGGTCCGAGGTACCGCGGCGCAGCGCCCGGACATCCTCGGTCGCCACTCCCGCCCGCGGATAGGACCCGAGAAAACGCACCTGCGGACAGACCCGCTTGAGCCCCATCAGGGCCTCCCCCACCCGCCGGTCCGCGATATGCCCCTCGGCGTCGACGGCGAAGCAGTAATTCCCGATCCCGGCACCCGTCGGCCGTGACTGGATCAGCATCAGGTTGACCCCGCGCACCGCGAACTCCTGGAGCAGCTCCAGCAGCGCGCCCGGATGGTCGTCGCCCAGCCAGAGGACGACGGACGTCTTGTCGGCGCCGGTCGGGGCGGACGGCCGGGCGGGCCGGCCCACCAGGACGAAGCGGGTCTCGGCGTTCTCCGCGTCGTGGATCTCGGTGACCAGCGGGACGAGCCCGTACGTCGCGGCCGCGAACTCTCCCGCGAAAGCGGCGTCGAACCGGCCCTCCTGCACCAGCCGCGCGCCGTCCGCGTTCGAGGCGGCCGACTCCCACAGGGCGTGCGGCAGGTTCGCCGCCAGCCAGTTGCGTACCTGCGGCTGTGCGACCGGGTGCCCGGTCACCGTCTTGACGTCGGAGAGGTTCGTACCCGGCCGCACCAGCAGCGCGAAGGCGATCGGCAGCAGCACCTCGCGGTAGATCATCAGCGGTTCGCCGGAGGCGAGTTCGTCGAGGGTGGCCGTGACGCCGCCCTCCACCGAGTTCTCGATCGGTACCAGCGCGGCCGCGGCCTCCCCGTTGCGTACGGCGTCCAGCGCGGCGGGCACCGACACCATCGGGACGAGTTCCCGGGTGGCGGCTTCGGGGAGCGTACGGAGGGCGGCCTCGGTGAAAGTGCCCTCGGGGCCGAGATACGTATATCGAGTCGCCGACATACGGCCACCCTAATGGGCTCTGGCGGTTCACGACTCCAGCAGCCGCTGCCCCACGTACTCCCCGGGCCGCACCCCGCCGGGCACCGCGAACAGCCCGCTCGCCTCGTGCCGGATGAAGGGCGACAGCGCGTCGCCCCGGTCGAGCTTGCGCTGTACCGGCACGAATCCCTTCAGCGGGTCGGCCTGCCAGCAGACGAACAGCAGGCCGGCGTCCGGCACCCCGTCCGGGCCCATGCCGTCGTGGTACGAGAAGGGGCGCCGCAGCATGGCCGCGCCGCCGTTCTGCTCGGGTGCGGAGATCCGGGCGTGGGCGTTGGCGGGGATGACGAGTCTGCCGTCGGGGCCGGTCTTGTCGAGATCCATGTCGGTGGTTTCGCCGCCGCCCGAAAGAGGACTGCCGTTCGATTTCTTCCGGCCTATGACCTGCTCCTGTTCGGCGAGGGGAAGCTTCTCCCAGTCGTCGAGGAGCATGCGGATGCGGCGTACGACCGCGTACGAGCCGCCGGCCATCCACGCGTACCGCGGGTCGCCGCCCGCCGGCACGAAGATCCGCCGGTCGAAGTCGGCGTCGGAGGGCTGGGGGTTTCCGGTGCCGTCGACCTGGCCCATCAGGTTGCGGGCGGTCATGGGGCGGGCGGTGGCGCCGGGCGAGCGGTTGAAGCCGTTCATCTGCCAGCGCACCCGGGCGGCGTCGCCCGCTTCCTTCTGGAGCGCGCGCAGTGCGTGGAAGGCGACGAGGCCGTCGTCGGCGCCGATCTGTACCCACAGGTCGCCGTTGCTGCGCCTGGGGTCGAGGTGGTCGGAGGAGAAGTCGGGCAGCGGGTCGAGCTGGGTGGGCCGCCGGCCGGCGAGGCCGGTGCGGTCGAAGAAGGTGCGGCCGAAGCCGAAGGTGACGGTGAGGGAGGAGGGTCCGGCGTCGAGGGCGATGCCGGTGTCCTGCGCGTCGGGTCCGCCGGTGCCGACGGGCTCGCCCGCCATCAGCCGCTGGGCGGCGGCCGACCAGCGGCGCAGCAGCGCGGCGGCCTCCTTGCGCCCCGCGCCGGGTGCGAGGTCGAAGGCGACGAGGTGCCCCTTGGACTGCATGGGGGTGGTGATGCCGGCCTGGTGGTCGCCGTGGAAGGCGGCGGCGGTGGAGCCGAGGGTGGTCAGTTCCGGCGCGGTGGGCGCGGGGTCCGGGGCGGCAGCGGCGTGGCCGAGCGCTCCGCCGGCCGCGCCCAGGACGAGGCCGGTTGCGCCCGCCGCGCCGACGGTGCCGAGCAGCCGCCGTCGGGTGATGTCGTTGTCGGTCACGCCGGTCAGCCGATCTTCACGTTCTTCTTGACGGTCACTTGGTCGATGTCGGAGGAGCGCACGGTCACTTCGATCTTCCACTCGCCCGGCAGCGGGATCTGGACGCCGTTCGCGGTCCAGTGGCCGGTGGCGAGGCGGTCGGGGGTGACGGGGAGGGGGCCGATCCGCTTGTCCTCCAGGGTGAACGCGACCTTCACCTCCGGGACGTCGAGCGGCTTGCCGTTCGGGCGGTCGAGCCACAGGTGCATCTCGTTGCCGCCGGTGCCGCCCGGAGTGAGTTCCAGCCGGGCGGTGCCCTTGCCGTCCGCGCCGCCGGTGTCGAAGGGGATGCTGATCTTCACGGGCCCTTCGGACACGGCGGAGGTCTGTCCGTCGGCGCTGCCTGCCTCCTGCTCCTGGGCGCGGCCGGGCTCGGTGCTGGTCAGTACGGTCGTCACGGCCAGCAGCAGCACCGCGACGGCCGCCTCGGCCAGCACGGAGCGGCGCAGTCCGGTCCGCTCGGCGTCGGCTTCGCGGATCCGCTTCTCGCGTGCGGTGGTACGGGCGGCCTGCTGGCGGGCGAGCTGGGCGGCGCGTTCGGGGTCGTCGGGCGCGGCGGCGGTGTTGGCGGCGGTGGCGGCGGTATTGGTGGTGGCAGGGACGGTGACGGGCTCGGGTTCCTCGGCCGGTTCCTCGGCCGGTTCCTCCGCGGCTGCGGCTTGCTCGGCGGGGGCCGTGGTCGTGAGCCGGACGGTCCATCTGCGGGAGATCCAGGCGACGCCGACCAGTACGGCGACCAACGCCACCTTGACCAGCAGCAGTTGCCCGTACGACGTACCGGTCAGCGCCGACCAGGAGCCGACCTGCCGCCAGGACTGGTAGAGGCCGGTCGCCGCGAGCACGAGGACGCTGCCGAAGGCGATCCGGGAGAACCGCTGGACGGCTGCGCGCTCGATGCCGGGGGACTGGTGGAGGGCGACGAGCAGCGCGGCGAGTCCGCCCAGCCATGCGGCGACGGCGAGCAGGTGCAGGACGTCGACGGGCATGGCGAGGCCGGGCTGGATGCCGGTGGAGGCGTGTTCGGACAGGGCCCAGGTGGCCGCGATGCCGGTGGCGACGACCGTGCCGCCGATGGCGAGGCCGAAGGTGAGGTCCTTGCGCTCGTCCTCGGCTTCCGGTCCGGGGGAGGTCTCGCGCTTGGCGAACGCCCCGAAGAGGACGGCGACGAAGAGCGCGGCGGCGCCGAGCAGCAGGAGCCGCGAGACGAGCGAGGCGCCGGTCTTGGTGTCGAGTACGGCCTTGAGTCCGGTCAGGTCGAAGGCGTCGGCGAGTTTCCCGGATCCGGTGTACGGGTTGCGCAGCAGGAGCATCGCCAGGGTCGCGGCGGTCAGCGTCACCCAGCCCTGGACGACGAGGCGTTGCAGGGCGCGGATGCCCGCGCCGCGCTGCCAGCAGGCAAGGACGAAGGCGGCGCCGCCGGCGAGCAGGATGAATCCGGCGTACGCGGCGTAGCGCGCGATGTCGTAGAGGACGCCGACCAGGCCGCCGCCGGCCTGCTGCTCCGGCAGGGCGACGGTGGTCTTGGAGGGGGCGCCGATGGAGAAGGTGAAGGCGCCGGAGATGGGATGGCTGTCGGCGGAGACGGCCTGCCAGGCCACGGTGTACGTGCCGTCCGGCAGACCGGAGTGCAGGGCGACGCCGTACTTGACGAGGCCGCCGCTGCCCAGGTCGCGCAGTTCGCCGGTGTCGACGCGTTTCGCGCTGGGGTCCATCACGCGGATCGAGTCGTCGCCCATGGCGACCTGTTCGGAGAAGGTGAGGGTGATCTCCCGGGGGGCGTCGGCGACCACCGCCCCGTCCTTCGGGTTGCTTCCGGTCAGCGCGGCGTGCGCCGAGGCGGGGGTGGCGCCGGCGAGCAGGGTGCCCAGGAGCGCGGCGGCGACGAGCAGCAGCCGCACGAGTGGGGGCACCCCCGGCCGGAGGCTGGGGCAGTTTCCGAAGCGGGGGGCGGTGGCCGTCATAACGTGTCAGCCCCTCAGTGCTTCGTCGGGTTGTGGGTGGTCTCCTTCACCGGAAGGTCGACCCTGACGGGGCCGGCCTTCTCGAAGTGCAGTTCCACGGACACCTTTTCGCCCTGTTCCGGCTTCTGCTTGAGGTTCATGAACATGAGGTGGTTCCCCCCGCGTTCGAGGTTCAGCTCGCCGTCCGCGGGGACGTCGAGTGACTTCACCTGCCGCATCTTCTGGTTCTTCGTCTCGTGGATCTGCACCTCACCGGCGATGTCGCTGGTGACGGAGGTGAGTTCGTCGGCGGCGCCGCCGCTGTTCGTGACGGTGAGGAAGCCGGCCGCCATGCTGCCCGTGACGGGTTCCGGCATGAACGCGCCGCTGACCGTCAGTTCGGGCTCGGCGGAGCAGCCCGCGAGCGCCAGTGACGCGCTGAGGGCTATGGCGGCGGCGAGGGTCTTGCGGCGGTTCACGGCTTCTCTCCCCTGACGAGCTTCGGCAGGTCCTTGGCGTAGTCGTCGGAGGTGGTGTCCTCGCCGTACAGGACGTAGCCCGCGTCGGTCTTCGGGGAGAAGGCGATGACCTGTGCGCCGTGCATGGAGACGACGCCCCCGTCCTTCTCCTTCTTCGCGGGGTCGATGCCGATGCCGAGGGTGCGGGCGCCGGCCTGGATGGTGGCGAAGTCGCCGGTGAGCCCGACGAAGGACGGGTCCTGGGCCTTGAGCCACGCGCCGAGTGAGGCGGGGGTGTCCCGCTCCGGGTCGGTGGTGACGAAGACGACGCGCAGATTGTCCTGGTCGGCCTTGGGGAGCGCCTTCCTGGCGATGGCGATGTTGCTCATGGTGAGCGGGCAGACGTCGGGGCAGTTGGTGTAGCCGAAGTAGATCAGCGTCGGCTTGCCCTTGGTCTGCTCGCGCAGGTCGTACTTCTTGCCGGTGGTGTCGGTGAGGACGAGGTCCGGCTTCTCGAAGGGCCGGTCGAGTACGGTCGCGGCCTTGGTCTTCGCCTGGGCGGACACGTCGGCGACGTGGTCGTGGCCCTTGTCGTCGCTGCCGCCGCAGGCGGACAGGGTGAGTGCGGCAGCGGCGGCGAGGGCGGCGGCGAGTGTGCTGGTCTTGCGCATGGGGTGGGTGTCCCGGTGGTGAGGAGGCTGGGTCAGGAGCTGTGGCTTCAGCGGCTGTCGCCGCGGGGGCGGCGGCCGGCGAGGACGCCGAAGGCCACGCCCGCGGCGCCGACGGCGATACCCACGCCGGCGAGGACGCGCGCGGTGGTGTCGCTGCTGTCCGCGGCGGCGGCCTTCTCGTGGCCGCCCGCCTCGTCGTCGTGGCCGGCGGCCTTGTCGTCAGCCTTCTCGTCGTCCTTGCCGCCGGTGGCGCCGCCGTGGTGGCCCTCGCCGGTGGGCTCGGTCAGCTTCAGTACGGGGGCCGGGTTCTGCGGCTCCTCCGCGCCCTCCTTGGGCTCCTCGATCCAGCGGACGACCTCGTTGTTGTCGTACGTCTGGAGGGCCTTGAAGACCAGCTGGTCGGCGTCCTCGGGGAGCTGGCCGACGGAGAGCGGGAACTGCTGGAACTGTCCGGGCGCGATCTTGCCGCCGGTCCAGGTGACCTTCGAGACGGCTTCCTTGATCTCCTTGCCGTGCACCTTGAGCGGCTTGGCGAGCTTGGCCTTGGTGACCACGACCTGCCAGCCGGGCACGGGCTGCGGCATCACCGACGCGAGCGGGTGGTCGGCCGGGAAGGTGACCTCCAGCTTGTTGGTCGAGGCGTTGTCGCGCTCGTTGGGCACCTTGAAGTTGATGGTGGCGTAGCCGCCCTTCTCGGCCTGGCCGGGCTGCACGCTGACGTGCGCGAAGGCGGGGCCCGAGACCAGCAGGACGGTGGTGGCGGCGACGGCGCCGGCGACGGAGAGGCGTGAGATGTTCATGTCGGAAACACTCCACAGGCAGTGGTGAACGGTGGGTTGGCGCGCGGATGTGCGCGCACACGCGACACCGCTCCCGTCGAAAGCCCCGTGGAGGGTCCCGGGGGGAGTGCCGCGTCAGGCCGCGCGTACGAGTTCGAGAACGCGTACGGGGGCGGCCGCCGGCGGCCCGCGCCTGATCACCGTGTGCTGGAGCGCGGCTCCGCCCGCCTGCAGGGGCGTGGCCAGTGGGGTACGGGGAGCGCGCGGACCCCGTACGGGCGCCCCCGGAAGCCCCGCGCGCAGCGCCTGTACGAGGGAGAGGGCGGCGCGCAGTGCCCGTACGAGCGCCCCGGCGGCGAACTCGCCCACGCCATGGGCGGACAGCCGGATCAGCCGGGTCAGCGCGGCGTCCCCGCGGGTGAGCAGCCAGCCGGTGGCCAGGGCGGCCAGCAGGTGGCCGAGGAGCATGGGCAGGGAGGGCAGCAGACCGGTGGCGGGTTCCGCGGCGTTCGCGACGCCCGCGGCGGTGTGCTGGTGCCCGGCGTGGACGGCGGCCGGGTCCAGGCCGGCGGCGGCGACGACCTGGCGGGCCTCGGCGGGGCTCAGCGGTACGGCGTTGCCGCCGCAGACCAGCTTGGCGGCCAGTGCGGCGAGTGCGGCCGACGAGGCCGGTGAGGCCTCCGGGGAGGCCGGCGAAGCGGAGGGGACGGCGACGGCGCTCTGGCCGAGGCCGAACAGGGCGTGCAGGACGAGCTGCCCGCCGGCGAGTGCGCCGGTGACGGCCGGCAGTGAGCGTGCCCGCCCGGCCAGCGGCGCGGTACAGGCGAACACGGCGAGGAAGCCGGCGCCCAGTGCCCACCAGGGGACGGCCGCGCAGGAGGCGAGCGCATGCCCCGCCCCGGACAGCACGACGAGGACCGCGGTGAACACCGCGGCCCTCAGCAGCCGCAGACCGGCTCCGGCGTGCGCGACCGGTGTCGCGCCAGGGGTAGGCATGGCCGGGACATCATCGCACTGCGGTCCGGTGCTCCATACGGCAGGTCCGGAACCTCCCTTCCGTCCCTGTACGCCGCACATACACCGGCGTAAGGGGCGCGCGCGTCCGCCGAATGAGCGCCATCACAGAGAAGGCGCGCTTACCGACCGCTACGAGCGGCAATACGTATCGGTATGTCGAGCCGCAGCCAGGAGGCTGGAGCATGAGCATCTGGTGGTCTCTCCACTTGCGGCGCGAGGCCGCGAGCGTTCCGCTCGCCCGAAGGCTTCTCCTCGGGACCATGGAGACCGCGGGGGTCGATCCGGACATCTCCTACGACCTGTCGGTCGCGCTCAGCGAAGCGTGCGCCAACGCGGTCGAGCACGGGGGGGACGACGGATCCGGCGCAGCCACGGGGGCGTACCGGGTCACCGCCTATCTCGACGGCGAGAAGTGCCGCATCGAGGTCACCGACTCGGGACCGGGTTTTCCGGCACGCAGGGGTCCTCGCACCGCTGTCCGTCCGCCGGCCATGGCTGAGCACGGCCGTGGCCTGTGCCTCATCGAAGAACTCGCCGATCATGTGCACTTCAGAAACAGGCCGGGGTGCGGCGCGGTGGTGAGCTTCGACAAGATCCTCAAATGGCGCGAGGACGCGCTGCTCAGAGTGTCCTGAGCAACGCGACCTCGCGGTGCACGCCTGTTGATCAGGCGTTCTTCGCCTGCTGGGTGGCCGCCATCCAGGCCTCCACCTCGTCCGCCTGCCGCGGCAGGGCAGCGGACATGTTCCGGTTGCCGTCCTCGGTGACCAGGATGTCGTCCTCGATCCGGACGCCGATGCCGCGGTACTCCTCGGGCACGGTCAGGTCGTCGGCCTGGAAGTACAGGCCGGGCTCGACGGTGAGGCACATGCCGGGCTCGAGCGTCCCGTCGACGTACGCCTCGGTGCGCGCGGCGGCGCAGTCGTGGACGTCCATGCCGAGCATGTGGCCGGTGCCGTGCAGGGTCCAGCGGCGCTGCAGGCCGAGCTCCAGTACGCGCTCGACGGGGCCTTCGACGAGCCCCCACTCGACGAGCTTCTCGGCCAGCACGCGCTGCGAGGCGTCGTGGAAGTCGCGGTACTTGGCGCCCGGCTTCACGGCCGCGATGCCGGCTTCCTGGGACTCGTACACCGCGTCGTAGATCTTGCGCTGGAGCGGGGTGAAGGTGCCGTTGATCGGCAGGGTGCGGGTGACGTCGGCGGTGTAGAGGGTGTGGGTTTCCACGCCGGCGTCCAGCAGAAGCAGTTCGCCGGAGCGGACGTCGCCGTCGTTGCGCACCCAGTGCAGGGTGGTGGCGTGGGGGCCGGCGGCGCAGATGGAGCCGTAGCCGATGTCGTTGCCCTCGACGCGGGCGCGCAGGAAGAAGGTTCCTTCGATGTAGCGCTCGCTGGTCGCCTCGGCCTTGTCGAGGATCTTCACGACGTCCTCGAAGCCGCGGACAGTCGAGTCGACCGCCTTCTGCAGCTCGCCGATCTCGAACTCGTCCTTCACGGCGCGGGCCTCGGAAAGGTGGACGCGCAGGTCCTCGTCGCGCTCGGCGGTGACCTTGTCGGTCAGCGCGGCCTCGATGCCGGCGTCGTGGCCGCGTACAGCCCGGACCGGCCCGGTGGCCTCGGCCAGCGCGGCGGTCAGCTCGCGCACGTCCTTGGCGGGGATGCCGAGCAGCTGCTCGGCCTCGGTGAGGGAGTGCCTGCGGCCGACCCACAGTTCGCCCTGGCCGTCGAGCCAGAACTCGCCGTTCTCGCGGTTGGAGCGGGGCAGCAGGTAGACCGTCGCGTCGTGGCCGCCGTCGGCCTCCGGGCGGGGCTCCAGGACCAGAACGCCGTCCTGGGTCTGGTCACCGGTGAGGTAGGCGTACTCGGTGGAGGCGCGGAAGGGGTACTCGGTGTCGTTCGAGCGGGTCTTCAGGTTGCCCGCGGGGATCACCAGGCGCTCGCCGGGGAAGCGCGCGGAGAGCGCGGCGCGGCGGGCGGCGGTGTGCCGCGCCTGTGCGAGGGGCTCCAGCCCGTGCAGCTCGGTGTCGGCCCAGCCTGACTGCATGTTCTCGGCAAGCTCGTCGGAGACGCCCGGGTACAGGCCGTTCTTCCGCTGCTTGATGGGTGCCTCTTCGGATGCTTCCGGGGTCTCCGGGGTCTCCGGGTTGAGCGCCTCAGCCACGTCTTCTCCTCGATACGACATTGGACCGTCTTCTCATCGTATGTGTGAGCGGAAGATGGCCCGGTGTCCTGTGAGGAATCAGTCAAAACGGGCAGCGAGCAGCACGATGTCCTCGGCCGAGCCGACCGCGTCGAGACCGTCCGGGAGCACGGTCCGCAAGACGTGGTCCGCGATCGACCCGGGGTCGTCCCGGATGGTCTTCGGCACGCTCGCGGCGGCCGCGTGCAGCCGCGCGAAGGCCCGGTCCATGGGTTCGCCGGTGCGGTGCAGCAGTCCGTCGGTGTAGAGCAGCAGCGTTTCTCCGGGCGCGGTTTCGATCTCCACGCTGGGCGCCTCCCAGCAGGACAGCATCCCCAGCGGCGCGGACAGCGAGGTCTCCACGAACTCGGTGCGCCGCTCCCCGATCAGCAGCGGCGGGGTGTGGCCCGCCCCGGCGAGCACGATCTTGCGGCAGGCCGGTTCGCAGTACGCGAAGAGCGCGGTCGCCGAGCGGGCCGGTTCGGTCAGCCGCAGCAGCAGTTCGAGGTCGGAGAGTACGGCGACCGGGTCCTCGCCCTCCATCACCGCGTACGCGCGCAGGGACGCCCGCAGCCGCCCCATCGCGGCGACCGCGCTGGGCCCGGAGCCGGTGACCGAGCCGACGGCGAGGCCGAGCGCGCCCTCGGGCAGCGGCAGCGCGTCGTACCAGTCGCCGCCGCCGAGCGGGCCGGTGCGGTGCCGGGCGGCGAGCTGCACCCCGGCGACCCGGGGGAGGCGGCTGGGCAGCAGTTCCTCGGCGACGGTGGCGACCTGGGCGCGGGCCCGTTCGAGTTCCAGGGTGCGGGCGAGGTGCTCGGTCGCGTACCGGGCGTAGAGGCCGACGAGGTGGCGCTGGCGTTCCACCGGTTCGGCCGGTTCGGCGTACAGCCATACGGCGGCGCCGAGCCGGCCCGCCGCCTCGCTCGCCAGCTGCACGGCGTAGCTGGCGGCGTATCCGAGGCGGGCCGCGACCTCGCGGTGGCGCGGGTCGAGCCCTTCCTCGCCGAGCAGGTCGGGGTGGGCGCCTTCGCCGTCCGGCAGGCCGTCCAGGATGCGGCCGTACGAGGTGGCGCTGCGCGGCACCGTCTCGATGTGGCCGAGATCGGCGTGGGCGAGGCCGAGGCCGATGGTGCTGCGGGGGCCGAGGCCGTCGGCCGGTTCGAGGACGACCAGGCCGCGGCGCGCTCCGACGAGGGCGGCCCCGGCGTGCAGCAGTTCCTTCAGTGCCTCGTCGAGGCTGCCGGTGCGGGCCAGTCGTTCGGTGAGTTCGTGCAGCGTGGTGAGGTCGGAGACCCAGCCGGCGAGGCGGTCCTGGATCAGCGCGCCCGGGGCGGGCGGGGCGTTCCGGTCCGGGGGGATGGGCGCGACAGTGTGCGCGGGGGTGGGGACGGCCGGGTCGATTCCAGCCACTTTCGGCAGATGGGGGGCGCTCATGGCCGTCGCCTTTCCGCCGGGTGCGTTCTGCTCAATAGCATCGCAAACCCCCATGTCATTCTGCGCCGCTATCAATGGATCCACATCTACACGCAGATGTGAGTCGATGTCCAGCATTGCCCAGCTGGGATTCCTGGTGTCCGTGAGGCGATATCGGCGCATCCGGCGGATCGATGAACTTGGCTGAAAAATGCACCAGGTGGGGGTCTTTTGCGATCGACTGAGGGCGTTCGACAGGGGGGAGCCTCCCAGGACGAAGTCCCGGGGGGAGCGTCATATCGAGCGTGCTGGGTACGTAATCGGTGATGGTCAGGGGCAGTTGGGACCGCCCCGGAACCTGGCGGCAGGCCCCGGCGTCCTTACCGGAGCGGGCCGCGCCCGTCCCCGAGCGGCGGGACGAGTCACCCCCGGACAGGTCCGGTGTACACGGAGCAGTAAGCGGAGCTGTAAGCGCCACGCCCGCGCCACCCCTCGCCAGGTGTTTGATGGACACAGCCCCAGGTTCGACTTCGCTCGACGTTCGACCGACCCGACGCGTTCGGCAGCGATGACGCGGAACTTTGTACGTGTAGTGAAGTGAAGCACACGCGGTGTGATGTGGCCCTCGGCGTTCAACGGAAAGGAACGAGCGCTCATGCGCGAGATCCTCGGAAGGCGACGCAGGCTCCTGTTCCGGCGAAAGGGGAAGCCTGCCCTGCTCGGCGCGGCGCTGACCTGCGCGACCGAATGGAAGTGGCCCGTACTCCCGGGTGTGGGGACGGTGCCGGCGGGCGGCCGCGGCCGTCGCTGCGCCTGCCCCGATCCCGAGTGCGCGGTCCCCGGGGCGCACCCCTTCGACCCCGGACTGCTGGCGGCCTCCACCGATGAGCGCATGGTGCGCTGGTGGTGGACCAACCGCCCGGCCGCGCCGGTGATCCTGGCCACCGGGGGCCGCGCGCCGTGCGCGGTGAGCCTGCCGGCTGCGGCGGGCGCCCGCGCCCTGGTCGAGCTCGACCGGATGGGCATGCGGCTCGGTCCCGTCGTCGCGACGCCCACGCGCTGGTCCCTGCTGGTGGCGCCGTACTCGCTGGAGCAGCTCGGCGAGCTGCTGCACGCCAAGGACTGGGTGCCCAGTTCGCTGCGCTTCCACGGCGAGGGCGGCTATCTGCCGCTGCCGCCGTCGGCGTCGGGCACCGGACAGGTCAGCTGGGAGCGGGCGCCGCTGCCCGGTTCGGCGCGGCCGTGGCTGCCGGACGTGGTGGCGGTCGTCGATGCGCTGGTCGAGGCGAGTACCAGTGCACCGGACGGCGGGAGCCGGCTCGCGTACTGAGTGGCGCTCACTCGTACGGGTGCGGGCGGGGCCGAGTTCCCGGGTAAATGGGCGCGCGGTTCGCCGGATGGCATTGTTCCGTCGCTATCTTCGGCGCACCGCCCCCGTTTTTCCGGCCG
The DNA here is from genome assembly GCF_053763515.1 of Streptomyces mabaensis. Taxonomy (NCBI): domain Bacteria; kingdom Bacillati; phylum Actinomycetota; class Actinomycetes; order Kitasatosporales; family Streptomycetaceae; genus Streptomyces; species Streptomyces mabaensis. Next base: position 58,774 of record NZ_JBSOPZ010000003.1, on the reverse strand, counting down.
TCGACAGGTGGAACGCGCCATGAATCTCCGCATGATCGGTCTCGTGGCTGTCGTGGTGTTCACCGCCCTGTTGCCCCTGGCGGGTGCCTCGGCCGGCCCGGAGAATCGGTCCGGCTCCCGGGAATCCCGTACGGACGTACGGGGGGACGCCAAGGGGACCGCACCGGAGGCGGCGTCCGATTCAAGCCTTCTGTCCAAAATGCCGCTTTCTGGTACGAAAGAGAGCGGGATGCCGCAGACGTCCGCCCGCTGTGGTCCCGAACTCTCCTCCCCGGCGGGCGTGGAGGCGCAGACCTGTGTGCTGGCCGGGTCCACGGACACCTGGGCGCGCAGCTATTACCGCAATGCCACCGGCGAGGAACTGCTGGCCGTACTCACCCTGATGGGGCCGGGCGGGCGCACCGTGCAGATCAACTGCCCGGTCGGTGCGGAGGATCAGCCGGGTATGTGCGAGACGCCGCGCGAGGCGACCACGGGCGAGCCGGACGCGTACACGGCCGTAGCGGAATTCGCAGGTCCGAATGTGGATGATCCATTGCTGCTGCGCTCGGGCAGTAACCCGGCCTCGGCTGCGGGCGGTTGATGCCCGGAAGCGCCTGGAAACGCAGACGCCCGGTCGCTGGCGACGGGGGATGCACCAGCGACCGGGCTACTGAAACCGTAACAAGAGATCGGCGGTTCGCAAATTCGATCTCGGGCATTCGGACATTGATTTTACCGGCCATTACCGGGAGTTGTGACTGGAGTCACCAGACTGGCTGGTCGGTTTGTTCGACGCCGCCGCCCGATCGACGTCCGATTGGCGTACGACCGACGCGGCCGCCCGATCGACGTCCGGCCGACGCGGCTGTCAGCTCAGCGTCACCTGGCGGTTGGTGAGCCCGCCACGCGCCCGCCGCTCCTCCGCGGTCAGCGGAGCGTCCGTGGCGAGTGCCCCGGCCAGCCGCTCCGCGAACTCCGCGGCCGGCTTCTCCACGTCCTTCGCGCCGACCCCGGTCGGCAGGTCCCAGACCGGGACCATCAGCCCGTGCGCACGGAACGAGCCGACCAGGCGGGTGCCCTCACCGAGGCTCGACGTACCCGCGGCGTGCAGCCGGGCGAGCGCGTCCAGCAGCTGCTCCTCGGGGTGCGGCATGACCCAGCGCAGGTGGTTCTTCTCCGGGGTCTCGCACCAGTAGGCGGCGTCCACGCCCGAGAGCCGGACCGTGGGGATGGCGGCCTCGTTGGCGCGCTCCAGAGAGGCGGCGACCTCGGGTGTGGCGTTCTCCGAGTCCGGGATCCAGAACTCGAAACCGCTGTGCACGACCGGCTCGAAAGCGCCCTCCGGGTCGAGCAGGTCCTGCAGCCGCGGCCCGTCGGGCGCGACGCGCTGGGCCGCGATGGGGGTGCCGGGCTTGGCGACGAGCGCCCGCTGGAGGGTGTCCGCCAGATCGCGGCTCAGGTCACCGGAGGACGTGTCGTTCTGCAGGCCGAGCATGACGGAGCCGTCGTCGCGGCGCAGCGCGGGCCACGCCATCGGCAGGACGGTCGCCAGCGTCACCGACGGCACGTCGTCGGGGAGTGCGTCCTTCAGCGGCAGCGTGAGGGTCGCGGCGGGCACCAGCTCGCGCAGCGCGACCCAGTCGCACTCGCCCGGCAGCCCTTCGAAGGGGCGCTGGACCAGCTCGGTGACGGCGTGCGCGGCGGCCCGGCCGTGACATGCCTTGTAGCGGCGGCCCGACCCGCACGGGCAGGGCTCGCGGCCCCCCACCACCGGATAGGTCTCATCAGCGCCGCCGGCGCGGGCCCCTGTGGCGAGCTGCGGCTGCTTGGCCTTGGTCTGGCGCTTCTTGGCCATCGTGGGTGTCTCCCGAGTGCGGCTGTACTGACGGGCGCGAGCCTAGTCGCTCGTACCCGCCGGAAGCCGGAACAGGACGCCTACCGCCTCGGCCCGTCACTCCCGTCACTTCAGCCCGTCACTCCGGTTCATCACTCGGGCCATCACTTCAGCCCGTCACTCCAACTCGTCGAACGACGCCGCGAACCCGACCGCCGGCGGCGCCCCGACGCGCGTGGCGAAGTCGTCGTGCCGATGTCCCTGGCTGACGATCACCCATACCGTGACCTCACCCGCGGCACCGTCCCGTACGCCCCAGTCCTGGGCCAGCGCACTGATGATGTTCAGCCCACGGCCGCCGCGTGCGGTGACCGAGGGCGTGGCCGGAACAGGGCGGGTGGGCCCGCCTCCGTCCGTCACTTCGACCGTCAGCCGGCCTGCCGTGTCGACGCGCCACGCGGCGCGGATGTCACCGTCACCGACCTCCCGCGCGCCCAGCGGTCTGCCGTGCCGGCAGGCATTGCTGAGCAGTTCGGAAAGGATCAGAACGGCATCGTCGACGACCGATTCGGACAGCCCGCTGATACGCAACTGCTCGCGCATCCGGTGCCGCGCCTCACCCACGCCCGCAGGACCATGGGGTACGGCCATGCTCGACGACGTGGGCACTTCTTGTGCCACCACCAACGCCACCCCCGGAACCTCCTTAGCCCCACGCCACGGTGTGAATGCCCCAATGGACTGGACCGGAAACCGGCCAAGCGGAGGCCAGTGACGCACTCGTAACGATCGAATACGGACCGGATGCGCCGGGGCACACCCTGTAACACCCGCTATGGGCGGCCAAGTTGGGACAGGACCTGCCTGGGACGGTTCGTGATGATCGCCTCGATGCCGAGATCGACGCAGAGCTGGACGTCCTCCGGCTCGTTGACCGTCCAGACGTGCACCGAGTTGCCGGCGCGTTGCAGCCGCTCGACGAAGCCCGGATGGTTGCGGACGATCCGGATGCCCGGTCCGGCGATCCGTACCCCGGCGGGCAGCCGGCCGTCGCGCAGGCGCGGTGAGATGAACTGCATCAGATAGACGGTGGGGAGGTCCGGCGCCGCGGCGTGCACGCGGTGCAGCGAGCGTGCCGAGAAGCTCATGACCCGCACCGGGGAGGGCCCGCCGGGGGGCGGGGCGTCGAGGCCGAACCGCTTGAGCAGGTGGATCAGCCGCTCCTCCACCTGGCCCGCCCAGCGGGTGGGGTGCTTGGTCTCGATGGCCAGCTCGACCGGGCGGTCGGCGTCCGCGACGAGTTCGAGCAGCCGCTCCAGGGTCAGTACGGACGTCCGCTCGCGGTCGGGGTCCCAGTCGGGGGACTCCTCGCGGTCCCTCCACGAGCCGAAGTCGAGGGCGGCGAGATCGGCCAGTTCGAGGGCCGAGACGGCGCCGCGGCCGTTGGAGGTGCGGTTCACCCGGCGGTCGTGTACACAGACGAGGTGCCCGTCGGCGGTGAGCCGGACATCGCATTCGAGGGCGTCTGCGCCGTCCTCGATGGCTTTTCTGTACGCGGCCAGGGTGTGCTCGGGGGCGTCCTCGGAGGCGCCCCGGTGAGCGACGACTTGGATGGTCTGCTGCCGTGCGTGGGTCACCGCGTCATGGTGCCACCGTCCGGAGCCCCTGCGTACGGACGTCTGCGGGTCCGCGCCCCAATTGTCGGAGATAAAGGATGGCTGCCGGACTCACAGGTCCGGCTTACAGTGCATTGACGGCCCATGGGAAAGGCTGCTCTCAGACACGTGTGCAGCCGGACCGTCACTCAAGAAGCCGTGGAACGAGGAGAGAGCTGTGAACACCGAGAACGAGGGCACCGCGGTACCGGGCTCCCCCGCGGCCCCGTCCGCACCTCCTGTGCCGGTGGCCGCTCCCGCGCCCGAGCCTGCGCCCCATCCCACGCCGGCGCCCGAGCCGGCGCACGGGCCGGTGTCCGGCGGCCATGCCGCCCCGGCCGGCGGCTGGCCGCCCCCTCCGGCCACGCTCCCCTCCTACGGAGCGGGCGGCGGGGACCCCGTCTGGGGCGCCCCCCACCCGGCACCGTCCCCGGCGGGCGGCCGCAAGCGCACCGGCGGGATGGTGGCCGCGGTGCTGGCCGCGGCACTGCTCGCCGGCGGCGTCGGCGGCGGGGTCGGCTACTGGGCGGCCGAGCGCAACGACGGCGCCACCACCGACTCGACCACCGTCAGCGCACCGCAGAACCAGACGGACCTCAAGCGGGAACCGGGCTCCGTCGCCGCGCTCGCGGCCACGGCGCTGCCGAGCGTGGTGACCATTGACGCGCAGGGCGGCGAGGGCGAGGCCGGCACCGGCACGGGCTTCGTGTACGACAAGCAGGGCCACATCCTCACCAACAACCACGTGGTGGCCTCGGCGGCCGACGGCGGAGAGCTGTCCGTGACGTTCTCCAACGGCAAGAAGTACGAAGCCGAGGTGGTCGGCCGCGCCGAGGGCTACGACGTGGCCGTACTGAAGCTGAAGAACGCCTCCGGACTGGCCCCGCTGCCGCTCGGCAACTCCGACCAGGTGGCGGTCGGCGACTCGACGATCGCGATCGGCGCGCCCTTCGGCCTGTCCAACACCGTCACCACCGGCATCATCAGTGCGAAGAACCGTCCCGTCGCCTCAGGGGACGGCTCGGGCGGCGGCAACTCGTACATGAGCGCGCTGCAGACCGACGCGTCCATCAACCCGGGCAACTCCGGCGGCCCGCTGCTCGACTCGCGTGGCGCTGTCATCGGCATCAACTCGGCAATCCAGTCGGCGGGCACCGGCGGCCTGGGCGCGACCCAGTCCGGCTCCATCGGCCTCGGCTTCGCGATCCCGATCAACCAGGCGAAGAACGTCGCCGAGCAGCTGATCAAGACCGGCGAGCCGGTCTACCCGGTCATCGGCGTCTCGGTCGACATGCAGGCGCAGGGCGAGGGCGCCAAGATCTCCGAGAAGGGCAGCGGCGACGCGGCCGCCGTCACCCCGAACGGCCCGGCCGCGAAGGCGGGCCTCAGGCCGGGCGACGTGATCACCAAGCTGGACGACACGGTGATCGACAGCGGCCCGACCCTGATCAGCGAGATCTGGACGCACAAGCCGGGCGACAAGGTGAAGCTCACCTACGAGCGCGGCGGCAACACGACGACGGTGGACGTCACCCTGGGCCAGCGCGAGGGCGACAGCTGACCACTCGGCACATGCCATGAGCGCGGAAGGGGTGGGACGCCGGACAGCTCCGGCGTCCCACTCTGCATCCAGGGGGACGTTCGCCGCCCGCATTGGCACCGTCGACACGCGGCTGGTCGCCCGGCCGTATCGACTCGGCCCGCAGCGCCCCGGAGCCGGCCCGACGTCCTGTGACCCACGGGCCCACGACCGACGCGGCGGCCGGTAGGCTGTAGCCGCTCCGCCGCAGGTGGTTGGGGCGAGGGTGGGTTGCCCGAGCGGCCTAAGGGAACGGTCTTGAAAACCGTCGTGGCGCGAGTCACCGTGGGTTCAAATCCCACACCCACCGCGCAGGCAGTGCGATGCAAACGGCCCCCGATCAGCGAGATTGGTCCGGGGCCGTTCGCATGTCCGCGCGCCGTGATCGCCCGGTGTTCCCCGTGGTTCCCCGCTGGATCGGGCACGTGAGGGGCACGGATACGCTCTCCCGCTATGGCTGACGTCAAACCTACGGACCGGCAGAGCGAACTCGACAAGGGACGCATACCGCTGTGGCTCGATCCGGATGACCTTCGGTGGCTGGCGGGTCACTGCTGCTGTGGTCCGGACGCTTCGCAGGAAGATCGCGACCGTTGCGGCCGCCTTCGCTTTCGGTCGAGTGCAGCCCTCCACAAGCACGGTCATTCGTAGATGGCTGCGGCGCTCAGAGCGTGTGCGAAGAGGCTCCAGCTCCCACCAGGAGGGAACTCGCGACTGAGATTCCTGTACAGACCGGGAGAGCTGTTGATCCACGCTGCTAGCGCCTCCAGGAAGCTCTCCAGGGTCGCGTTTTCCCACTCTTCGGGCCGCTCCAGCAGATCGGATCGGAGCTGGAGAATGTGTGCTGCGAGGGCTTCTCGGCTGTCGACAGCGGCTTCTGGGAGCGGAGTGGGCTCGGTCGTCATGGCCGCAACGTAGCGTGAGGTCGGCGGAGCGGGTTTGGCCGGTGGCGTGCCCGTGCGACTCGGGCGTCTGGACCTGGCGGAGCGAACGCTGCGGGAGGCGTTGCAGCACACGGCCTTGGCGTCCGGACAGTCGCTGCGGCGAAGAGGCGCAGTGCTGACGGACCTGGCGGCCATCGGCGTCAAGCGGCGCGATCCGGAACAGGCGGTCTCGTACGGGAGGGAGGCCGTCGAACTCGCTCGCGCCTCATCTTCCGGGTACATCGCCCGTAGACTCCGAAACCCGTGCGACGAGTTCGGCCCCCTGAGCCGGGACCACCGCGTGGCGGAGCTGGGGGCGGAGATCGCCGCTCTGAGCACGCCGTGACGAGAGTGGTAGGCATGTCGCAGACGAGGATGCACGACTGTTCCGGGAAGCCTGGATCGCGGGAGTACACCAGCACTTCCCCGGCGAGCCGAAGCCCGGCTACGTCACTCCGTGGGACGACACCCCGCAGTGGGAGCGTGAGGCCGCGGGCGCCGTCTACGAGCTGGTCCGCCACTTCGTCGAGATCAGCGGCGGCACGACGGCGCGGCTGTCCCGCGAGCAGAAGAGCCGCTTCGTCGCGACGTGCTGGACGGCCCAGATGTTCAAGCACTTCGAGGACCCGAAGCCCGGCTACGTGGCCGACTGGCCCGACCTGCCGTCCTGGCAGCAGGAGACCGACGCTGACATCTTCGAGGCGATCGAGAAGTCGCTGAGCTGACTCAGGGGGGTGGACCGCCCGGTCAGTGGGCGCCTCGTCCAGGAGGAGACAGAGCAGTCCTACTACGCGTTCGACACGTCGTGCGGGAGCTCGCAGGAATCGTCCCTCATGTGAAGGCGGCAGAGGTCTTGAAGGGCGGCGGTGGGGAAGGGGTGCTGTACCCACTTCGCTCGGTAGCCATCCTCACCGTGGATCCGCAGCACTTCCTGCGCAGCTTCCACGACAGCGTGACTCAGGAGGGCGCGGGACTGCGTCGACCTCCATGCGAGCGTCCCCTCCGAGTCCGGCTTGTCGTAGCTCGTGAACCTGTCGGGGAACTTGTAGATCGCGATGCTCACGTCTGCGCCTCGGCCTCGGAGAACCCACCTGACCTCAGCGGGTTCAAGGTCGAACGAGACACGCTGGACGGTGGTGGGGCCGTAGAGACCCGCCACGCGACGAAGCAGGTCGGCGAGTGCGTCCGTGCAGTAGCTGACGAAGTGCTTCTGCTTCGAAGCGCTGTCGGCGATACGGCACGTTGCCCAACCGGAGCCGCTGAGTTCCCAACTGAACTGGAAATCACCTGTCATCTTTCGCCTCCCGTGATCGTCTGCGAAGACCGTACAGCCGAGGTCTGTGGACCCGACCGGCCTCTTGACCGCGGGCCGCCATGGGTAATCGGTGGGGGCGTGGCTCTCCACCGCATACGCTCCCTGCATGGGTGGTCCTGTGCTGGTGGTTGAGCTGTCGGAGGCGGTTCCCGCACGTGCGGTCGAACGCCTCCGTGACGTGTTGGCGGGTGTGTCCTCCAGGCTGGAGGAGAAGCGCGTCGGCGAATACGACCTCCACGTGCGGGCGGAGAGCCTGGGCATCCATGTCCCGGAGGGAGTCGACGGCGACCGGCCGCTCTTCGTCTCCCTCATGGGGCCCGGCGCGGGAGACGAGTCCATCTTCGAGGCCGAGCACGACCCAGAGGACGACCAGTCGGCCCACATCGGCTTCACTCCCACCCACGCGGTCGACGTCATCGCCGGCTGTGACCGGCCCGTCGACCACACCACCACCGCGCTCCTGACCGCTACGGTCATGGACGTGATCGGCGGCGTCGTCAACGCTGAGCTGCGCGAGGACCAGGTGCCGATCGTGACCGGCCTTCCAGGTGTGACCGTGGCGTCCGAGCATTGGCCGGCCGCATTCGGTTCGGCGGAGTTCCTGAGAGCCTGGGCCCGGCAGCCCGGCAGCCCGGCTTCCGGCTCATGAAGTAGGGCTGCGTGCACGCCCTCGTGGACCAGGTGGGGACCACATGACGGGCCCGCCGACCTAGCCGACGGGGTTGTGCGGTGGCTGAGGCGTTCTTGTCGATCAGGCCGTTCACGAAGTCGACAGCGAACGTGTGCGACTCAGGGGAGACGTCGGTGGGTTCACCTGCGTACCAGCGGAAGGTCTCCGGCTCCCGCTCAGCCGAGGCCAGCCAGTGAGCCAAGCGGTGAAGGTGGCCTTCGCTCAGCCGTACCGCTGCCCCGTGGACCCAGTCCGCCTCCGCACCTTCGTAGGTCTCCAGAGCGCGAATGGCAAGATCGGCAGACTCCGGCGCAAACGTGGATCGGCACAGATCTCGGGTGGCGGAAGAGACCGGCATGCCTCTGAGAATGGCGTTCCCTGGTCCGCCGTGCAACGGGCTGCCCGCGTTCGGTTCCGGTACTCGAGCGTGCAGGTCAGCAGGGGTGTCTCGCGGGGAGAGGCACCTCTTTTCGCTGTTCACCTCGGTGAGCCTCTGAACGCCCGCATCGTGTCAAGTCACGTTTTTCTGGGGCATGACGGGTGTCTTCCGGTTCGTGTCTTCTGATCTGCAGGGCCGCATCAAAGGGTGCGGGCCCTCAGCCAAGCCTTCGAGATCGAGGTGGAATCCATGACTACCGTCAACCACGTACGGGAAGAGGGAGCGCCCCGTTACGGCGGTCAGGCACCCTCACCGAACTCGCGCCTGATCGGCGCACCGGCCGGAACGCCCTATCACCGGCTGGCGTGGACCGAGCGTCACCGCTGGTGGCGTCCGTTGTTGGCCACGCTGGTCGCCGGGGTCGGCTGGTGGCTTCTCATGATCCCCGTGATGTCCGGACTGGTCATCGCGGCCCTGCTGGCCGGGGTCGAGCAGGGGACGGGCGACCTGCTGTTCACCGATCCGCTGTGGGACAACGCCGCATGGTTGCTCACACTCGCGCTATTCATCCCGCCAGTGCTGCTCGCCGCGCGTCTGGTGCAACGCCGGCCGGTCGGCACGCTGGCCTCGGTGACCGGACGGCTGCGCTGGCGCTGGCTACTGGTCTGCGTGGGGGTGGCCATGGCCGCGACGCTGCTCCAGTTCAGCCTGATGACCTTCTTCACCGCCGTATCCGGGGCCCCAGCTGCCGAGGCGACGTCCAGTGACTGGGCGGGCTGGCCGGCGTTCCTGACCGCCGCCGCAGTGCTCGTTCTGGTGGTGCCGTTCCAGGCGGCCGCCGAGGAGTACGTCTTCCGCGGCTGGATCCCGCAGGTCTTCGGCTGCTACCTGCGCACTCCCTGGGTCGGCATCGTCGTGGGGGGTCTGCTCTTCGCCCTCGCCCACGGGCTGGGCACACCGTGGGGCTTCGCCGACCTGATGCTGTTCAGCCTGGTACTGGGCCTGCTGGTCGTCCGTACCGGTGGCCTGGAGGCGGCTATCGCCCTGCACGTGGCCAACAACCTCTTCGTCTTCGTCTTCTCCGCCGCCTTCGTCGGCGGGCTCGGCGATGCAGCCACCACCAGTGCCGCGGACGCCCCCTGGGCGCTGCTGGCAGCCGAGGCAATCGTGTTGCCGCTGTACGCGTGGGTGGTCCTGCGTCTGAGCCGCCGGTTCCGCATCGCACGCACCGCCCCCGGGCCCACTCGCCTCGAACCCACTTGGGGCCCGGCGGAGCCTGCGGCCGTCACGCGGGACCACTGAGCGTGGGTGCTCGTCTCCGCGTGCGGTGTGCCGTCCTCCGGAGCACGCTGGTCCTGGAGCTGCGGTCGCCCGATCGGCAGCCGGCGAGGAAGGGCTGGTGGCGATGTTCGCGAGGCTGAGCACCTATCAGGGGTCACCGGTGCCCGCGGAGGGCGACCTGAGCGCGGTGTCGGAGGCGTTGGTCGAGCAGGTGCGGACGGTTCCCGGCTTCCGGGGCGTGTACTACCTGGTCGACCGGACCTCCGGGAAGGCCAAGTCGCTGACCTTGTGGGAGGACGAGCGGGCCATGCGGGCAAGTGAGGAGCTGGCCATGCACATCCGCGAGGAAGCGGCGCGACGGGAGGGCCAGCGGATCGTCTCGGTCGAGCGTTTCGAGGTGGGCTTCAGCCACTTCGAGCCGTGACGGCGTCCGAGTGGCGCCCACGGGGTGCTTGCGTCACGGGCGGGCCGCGCCCGGTTCGAAGCCGGCGAGCATCTGTTCGAGGGCCTGCTGGTCCGGGCCGACCCAGGGGTCCGCGCCGGGCGCCCTGGTGATCGTGTCGATCATCTGCGGGGCGAGGCCCACGGCGGGTGGCAGGTGGGTGCACAGCACGATCTCGGGGTCCATCACACGCAGCGGCTGGACGGTCGCCAGGTACCTGTCGGCGTCGACGTTCTGGACCCAGGGGCTGTCCACGGTCGCCCACAGCAGTTGCGCGGCGCGCAGCTCGTCCGCCGCGACGGCGCCGGCGTCAGCGCCGGCGGCGATGTCCGCGGTGGGCATGGTCGCGCCGAAGCAGTCGGAGCTGAAGCAGGCCCGCGTGCGCTCGTCGTAGAAGCCGACCGTGGCCGGGTTGTCGTAGAGGGGCGGCCGGAACGCCCGCAGCGTACGGTCGCCGATGTCCAGGGCCTGCCCGGGGTTGACCAGGCAGACGCGGTCGAGCGGCAGTGGACGCTCGCAGGACATGATTCCGGCGCCGACGAACGTCGTCACCACGCGTGCCCCGGGAGCCGCGGCGAGCAGGTCGAACAGTCCGCCGGTGTGGTCGCGGTCGGGGTGGGTGAGCCAGATCCAGCGCACGTCGGCGGGGTCGACCGCCGAGCCCAGAGTCTCCAGGAAGTCGCGGTCCGGGAGCCCGAGGCCCGTATCGACCACCACGGGCTGGGCGGCGTGCAGCACGAAGGCGTTGACCGGGAGAAAACCGAGCCCGGGCACTTCGAGGCAGTCGCCCAGAACGGTGATGGGGCCGAGCCTGTGGATGCTCATGGCGGGTCTCCGGGGGCGGGCTCTCGAGTTGCGGCGCTGCTGTTTCCAGGTTGAGCCCGGACCGCCCATGGCGCACGCGGGAAGGGGCGGGCGCTGAGGCGGCCGCGAGGCTGTCCCGGCGTATGCGGCTGCTCCATGGGTGCGGGGGGCGCGGCTGGGCCGAGCGGGTGGTGTTCATCGGAATATCGACGCACAGGCGGCGTCGCTCCGGTGTATCCCGAGATGCGTACACATCATGAGAAAGGTATGTAGATCGCTCCGCTGAAAAGTGCTCGAAAGTGAGGGACCGTCATGGCAGCGAACAAGGTCAAGACGATGTGGACCGCCTTCCTCGGCGCGCTGGTCGCGCTCTTCGCCGCGCTGGGCTTCGCGCCCAGGACCGCCGCCGCTCAGCAGCCCGCTCAGCAGCCCGTCGTCCCCGCGGCCTCGCGCCGGCGCCCCGTCCGTACGCCGGTCGCGTACGTGCCGGCGCCGCGGCGGGCCCGGTCACGGGACACGTCCCTGCCCCCCACCATCAAGCAGCGCATCCGCGCCGAGGCGCACAACGCCTCGCCCTCCGCGCGCCGGACGTCCGCCGACGGCACCGGAGCCGGGGACGCGGGACTGGCGGATCTCCAGCCCGTCTGACGAGCGTCGCAGCCAGGTATGCAGCCAGGCGTCGCAGCCAGGCGCGCGGTCAGGCCCGCGGTCAGGGCGCCGCAGTCAGGCGCGCCGCGGAGGCGATCGTGGCGCGGGCCTCGCGTTCGGAGAGGCCGGTGCGGACGGCAGCCTCGGTGAGGGAGTCCGCGAGAGTCTCGCCCAGGCCGTTCTCGTACGCACGGCAAGCCGCCCAGAACAGCCGCGTGTTGCGCTGGCCCTCGTGAGCCGCCAGCACGAACTGCACCAGGCCGTGGCCCTGTGGGGGCCGGCCGGCGGGGTGGTGGGAGCGCGGCGGAGGCGTGAGCAGGCGAAGGAGTGCGCCGGGGCAGGGTGCGGGCGCGAGATGTGAGCTGCCGGGCGCCAGCCGGTAGATGCCGTGGGTGGCGAGTGAACCCGGGCCGACCAGGTAACCGCCGGTGCCGCGGATGTCGATTCCGGGCGCGAGACGGCCGGCGGAATTCGGAACAACCACGTCCGGTGGGCCGGTGAGCCAGAGATGGCGGCCGCCGCTGGGGGTGAGGACGGTGACCGTCCGCGGGACGGTGAAGAGGTGGCGCAGGGCCAGACGCTGGAGGGCGGCGGTGCTCTCCGTGGCGTCGGGGCCGGTGGTGGTGTCGAGGTCGATACCGATGAGGTGGTGCGGAGGCCGGCCGCAGGCGATGCCGTAGCCGGTGGCCCAGGGGGCGACGCGGAACAGCGCGCGGATGACGGCGGGATCCGTGGTGGCGTCGTGGACGCCGTGACCCGGCAGGCCGCATTCGCCGCGGCAGAGCACCGGCCTGGGTTCTTCGTGGTGTGGGGAGCGGAGTGCGGGGAGCTTGGTACGGGACAGGGGGATGACGGGGAGCCCGCGCTCGGCGGCGGAGAGCGCGTGGGCGAGGGCGAGCGTGTGCGCATGGCGGTCGGTGTGAGCCATGCCCTTATTTTCGTACGTACGTTCGAAGAAAGGAAGAGGGCGGGGCTGGCGGGCGATTGGCCGAGAATGTGCCGAAACGCTTCACCCCTTGGGGGAGCCGGGCGGGACCGGCCATGTGGGCGTGAGCTGCGGCTTTATCGGCGTGTCGGGGGTTTATCGGGCATTCCTCATGCTTGCGAGGGAATCAGGGCGTCCGGGGTGGTTCGGTGGGGATTCGGTGGGCAACTCTGGACTCGCGACGTCGAACACCACGACCGAGGCGGTCGGCCAACTGCCTTGGGACACGATGCACTTCTGGTTCCTGGAGGAATTGACATGGCAAGCATCCGCACCGCCCGCATCCTCGCCGCCGCAGCAGCCCTGCCCCTCGCCGCCGCCCTGTTCACGGGCGTGGCCCAGGCCGACAACGGTGCGTTCGCGGACGACGGGTCGAACGCGAGCGTGGCGTCGATCATCGGCAGCGGCGTCGGCGGCAACAACGGAGGCAACTCGTCCACCTCGCAGCAGGTGGCGACCGGATCCGGCGCGTCCAACCAGAACAACGCCGCTCAGGTGAACGGCTCCGGCTTCACCGCGATCGACCAGTCCAACGAGAACGTGGCGGTGAACTTCAGCCCCTTCTGGTGGTAGGTACCGGCCCGGGGAGGGGCTGCAGCGAGGGTAGGCGCGCCGAGAGGCTGCCCGACTGCCTGCCTGGCTGAACGGATGACTGACTGCCTGTGCGACGGGACTCCGGTTCCGTCGCACAGGCAGTTGTGTTGTCGGCGACCTTGACAGTCGATCCATATCTGACGGACAGTCAGAAAACCTGAACCCCGAACCTGATCCGTATGTCCGGGAGGCCGTCGCCGTGCACCTCGCTCCGACCGAGCGCCAGTTGCGGCTGCGCGCCGAACTGCGCTCGTACTTCCGGGACGTCATGCCGAGGGAGAGCGTCGTGGACGCCGCACAACAGCGTGCGCTGCTGCGGCGGATCGGCGCCGACGGCATGCTCGGACTGGGCTGGCCCGTCGAGTACGGCGGTCAAGGACGCGGCGCGGACGAACAGTTCGTCTTCTTCGACGAGGCGTACCGGGCCGGCGCCCCGGTGTCGATGGTCACCCTCAACACCGTCGGTCCGACCCTGATGAAGTACGGAACGGACGAGCAGAAGGACTTCTTCCTGCCGCGCATCCTGCGCGGAGAGATCGTCTTCGCCATCGGCTACAGCGAGCCCGAGGCCGGCACCGACCTCGCGTCGCTGCGCACCCGGGCCGTCCGCGAGGGCGGCTCATGGCTGATCGAGGGCCAGAAGAGCTTCACCAGCAACGCGCAGAACGCCGACTGGATCTGGCTCGCCTGCCGTACGGATCCGCAGGCCCCCAAGCACCGGGGCATCTCGATCATCCTGGTCCCGACCGACACGCCCGGCTTTTCGTGGACCCCGGTCGAAACGGTGGGCGGGCAGACGACCACGACCACGTACTACGACGCGATACGCGTGCCCGCCGGGAATCTGGTGGGCGAGGAGAACGGCGGCTGGGGCCTGATCACCAACCAGCTCAACCACGAGCGGGTGGCGCTCGCGGCGATCGGGATGCAGGCCGAGGACTTCTACGCGGCGGCGCTGCACCACGCGCGCACCCCCGACCCGGTGACCGGGGAGCGCCCGGCCGGCCGGCCCTGGGTGCGGGCGCGGCTGGCCGAGGCGCATGCCCGGCTGGCTGCGGTACGGCTGCTCAACTGGCGCCTGGTCGGGGACGTCGGGGCGGGCACGCTCGCGCCCGGTGACGCGAGTGGCGTCAAGTTCCTGGGAACCGAGACCGCCGTCGCGGTGTATCGAATGTGCCAGGACATCGCGGGAGACGCGGGGCTGATCCGCGCGGGATCGCCGGGGACCTTCGGGGACGGTGAGCTCGCGGACGGGGAGCTGGAGCGGATGAACCGGGCAGCGCAGATCAACACGTTCGGGGGCGGGGTGAGCGAGGTGCAGCGGGAGATCGTCGCGACGATGCGGCTCGGAATGCGGAGGGGACGGCGGTGAGCGGTCGTGGGGTCGGGGACGGGAACAGGGTCGGGGTCGGCGACGCGGAGGCGGGCGCGGGCGGCGACGGGCTCTACGTACGGCTGAAGGCGTACGAGGGGCGGGCCGCCGTTGCTTCCGGGGTGGGCAAGGACGCGGTCAACGAGCCGATGATCAGGCACTGGTGCGAGGCGATGGGGGACACCAACCCGGCCTATCCGCGGATCGCGCCGCCCACGATGCTGCAGGCCTGGACGATGGGCGGGCTCTCGGGGCACACGGACCGCTCGCCGGCGTACGACGAGCTGTTCGGTCTGCTCGACGGCGCCGGGTACACGTCGGTGGTCGCGACCGACTGCGATCAGGAGTATCTGAAACCCCTGCGCCCGGGGGACCGGATCACCTTCGACGCGGTCATCGAGTCGGTCTCGGCGCGCAAGACGACCAAGCTCGGGACCGGCCACTTCATCACGACGCGGATGGACGTACGGGCGAACGGGGAGCCGGCCGGGACGCACCGCTTCCGGATCCTCAAGTACGCACCCGCGCGGCACAAACCTCGGGAACCTCGGGCCAAGCGGCCACGGCCGGTGATCAACCGGGACAACGCCGGGTTCTGGGAGGCAGTCGCCGAGCACGAACTGCTCATCCAGCGGTGCGGCGCCTGCGGAACCCTTCGCTTTCCCTGGCTGCCGGGGTGCAACGCGTGCGGTGCGCAGGAGTGGGACACGATCGGGGCGAGCGGCGCCGGGACGGTCTACTCGTACGTCGTCATGCATCACCCGCCCTTCCCGGCGTTCGACCCGCCGTACGCGGTCGGCCTGATCGAACTCGCCGAGGGCGTCCGGATGGTCAGCAACGTGATCGGGGTGCCGTACGACAAGGTGCGGATCGGGATGCGCGTACAACTCGAATTCCTCCGCGTGGACGACGAGTTGGAGCTGCCGGTCTTCCGTGGAAGCGGGGCCTGACATGGACTTCACGCCCTCGGAGGAGCAGCGGGCCGCGCAGGAGCTGGCGGCGCGGATCTTCGGCGACCTCTCCACCCACGAGCGGTTGACCGCCGCCGGGACCGCCACGGACGGCGAGCTGTGGAAGGCGCTGTGCGCGGCGGGACTGACAGCGGCGGCCGAGGACATCGGGCTGCTCGGCCTCGTGCTGGTCCTGGAGGAGCAGGGCCGGACGACGGCGCAGGTGCCTCTCGCCGCGACCTGCGTGTACGGCCTGCTGGCGGTCGCCGCGCACGGTACGGACGAGCAGCGCGCGCGGTTGCTGCCCGCGCTGCGGGACGGCAGCGCCGTGGCCACCGGGGCGTTCCCGGCCCGGGGCGCCGCAGTACGGGCGGACGGCGCGGGGAGACTTGCCGGCGTCGTGCCCGTCGTGCCATGGCTGCGGGTTGCCACCCATGTGCTGATACCGGATGCCGGCCGGGCGCTGTGGCTCGTACGGACGGCGGACGACGCGGTGACGGTCGAGCCGGTGGAGACCACCGCGCCCTGGGCGGCGGGGCGGCTCACCCTCTCGGGAGCACCGGCCGAACGGCTCGGCGAGAGCGGGAGCGAGAGCGAGAACCGGAGCGGGCTCGATCCGGATCCCGGGCCCGGTGCGTACGCGGCCGTGCTGGCCACCGCCCGTACGGCCTTCGCCGGGCTGCAGGCGGGGGTGTGCGCCGGCTCGCTCGCCCGGGCCGTCACGCACACCTCCACCCGCGAGCAGTTCGGGCGCCCGCTCAGCACCAACCAGGGCGTGATGCTGCGGGCCGCCGACGCGTACATGGACACCGAGGCGGTACGCGTCACGGCGTACGAAGCGGCCTGGCGGCTGGACGCCGGGCTGGACGCGGCCGCCGAAGCGCTGACCGCCGGCTGGTGGGCGTCCGAGGCCGGAACGCGGGTGGTGCACGCCGGGCAGCATCTGCACGGCGGGACCGGGGCCGACCTGGACCACCCCGTCCACCGGCACTTCCTGTGGGGGAGGCAGTTGGCCGCGTATCTCGGATGCGGCGCGGAACTCCTTGCCGAACTGGGCCAGTTGCTTGCAAAGGAGCCTGAGCATGAGAGCCGGTGACACGCTCCCGCCGCTCACCATCCCCATCACCCGCACGCTGATCGTCGCGGGGGCCGTCGCCTCCCGGGACTACCAGGACGTGCACCACGACACCGAGGCGGCCAAGGAGAAGGGGTCCCCGGACATCTTCATGAACATCCTCACCACCAACGGGCTCGTCGGCCGGTACATCACCGACCACTTCGGCCCGGAAGCCGTGCTCCGCAAGGTGGCGATCCGGCTCGGCGCACCCAACCACCCGGGCGACACGATGGTGCTGACCGGCACCATCACGGCCGTGGAGCCGGACGGTACGGCGGAGGTGCGGGTGGTCGGGGCCAACGGGACCGGGCAGCACGTGACCGGCACCGTGACCGTCGCCGTCCCCGCGGCGGAGACCGTCCCCGCGGCGGAGGAGGCCGGATGAGCGGGCGTGCCGCGGACACGCTGGGCGGCCGGGCGGCCATCGTCGGCATCGGCGCGACCGCCTTCTCCAAGGAATCCGGGCGCAGTGAACTGGCGCTCGCGGTCGAGGCCGTGCAGGCCGCGCTGGCCGACGCCGGGCTCGGTCCCGCCGACGTCGACGGCATGGTCACGTTCACGATGGACACCAGCCCCGAGATCACGGTCGCCCAGGCGGCCGGGATCGGGGAGCTGTCCTTCTTCTCCCGCGTCCACTACGGCGGCGGGGCGGCCTGCGCGACCGTGCAGCAGGCGGCCCTCGCCGTCGCGAGCGGGGTCGCCGAGGTCGTCGTCTGCTATCGGGCGTTCAACGAGCGCTCGGGCAGGCGGTTCGGCTCGGGCGTCCAGCACCGGGAGCCGTCCGCGGAGGGCGCGGCGCTGGGCTGGTCGCTGCCGTTCGGGCTGCTCACCCCGGCTTCCTGGGTCGCCATGGCCGCCCAGCGCTATCTGCACACGTACAACCTGGCGCCGGAGGTCTTCGGCCACGTCGCCGTCACCGGCCGCCGTCATGCCGCGCGGAACCCGGCCGCGTACTTCTACGAGAGGCCCATCACGCTCGCCGACCACGCCGCCTCGCGCTGGATCGCCGAGCCACTGCGGCTGCTCGACTGCTGTCAGGAGACGGATGGCGGCCAGGCGATCGTGGTCACCAGCGTGGAGCGGGCCAGGGATCTGCCGCACCCGCCCGCCGTGATCCTGGCCGCCGCGCAGGGGGCCGGGCGCGGACAGGAGCAGATGACCAGCTTCTACCGGGACGATCTCGCCGGGCTGCCCGAGACCGGCGTGGTCGCCCGCCGGCTCTGGCGTACGTCCGGGCTCACGCCGTCCGACATCGACGTGGGGATCCTGTACGACCACTTCACCCCGTTCGTGCTGATGCAGCTGGAGGAGTTCGGGTTCTGCGGCCGGGGGGAGGGTGCCGGGTTCGTCGCCGAGGACGCGCTGCCGCTGAACACGCACGGCGGGCAGCTCGGCGAGGCGTACCTGCACGGGATGAACGGCATCGCGGAAGCGGTCAGACAACTGCGCGGCACGTCGGTGAACCAGATACCGGGCGCCGCCCGCACCCTGGTGACCGCGGGCGCCGGCGTCCCCACCTCCGGCCTGATCCTGGGCGCGACCCCGTGAGCCGACGCCCGCGGCCCCTCATGAGCCCTGACCCGAGACGCCACGCGCAGCCCCGGCGGCAGCCGGGACCGCACCGCTTCGCCGGGGCGGTCCCGGGGCCGACCCCTATGCGCCGGGCCCGCTCCTCCACCTTCAGGAGGTGAGGCCCGCACCCCTCCTACAACCTGAGGGGGACACCGCTTCGGGACCTGGGGCCGATCCGCGGTGGTAGTACCCGCTCCTAGCGTGGACCCATGACCACGCCAGTCTGCACCAGCGCATCCAAGGCCTCGACGCACGCATCCGCGTACCCGTCGTTCGCCTCGTACGTACGGGCCCGGGGCCCCGTGCTCCTGCGCACCGCCCGCTCGCTCACGGCGAACCCGTGCGACGCCGAAGACCTGCTGCAGACCGCGCTCACCAAGACGTATGTCGCGTGGGAGCGGATCGAGGACCACCGCGCGCTCGACGGCTATGTCCGCCGGGCCCTGCTGAACACCCGCACCTCCCAGTGGCGCAAGCGCAAGGTCGACGAGTTCGCCTGCGACGAGCTCCCGGAGCCGGAGGCCGTACCGGCGGCCGATCCCGCCGAGCAGCAGGCGCTGCGCGACGCGATGTGGCGCGCGGTGATGAAGCTGCCCGACCGCCAGCGCGCCATGGTGGTGCTGCGGTACTACGAAGACCTGAGCGAGGCGCAGACCGCCGAGGTGCTCGGTGTGTCCGTCGGTACGGTCAAGAGCGCGGTCTCGCGCGCCCTCGGCAAGCTCCGCGAGGACCCGGAACTCTCGCCCGTCCGCTGAGGCATCCGCTGAAGCGCGCGCCCGTCCGCCGAGTCGCCGCAGGTCTTTCTACTCCCGGGTAGTGACATACCGCGTGGTATGTGAGCAGAATCTGCACACCACCACTGCCACGGGGGTCCGGGGGGTGTCCCCGGAATACCGCGCGCCCACCGGGAGGACGCCGTGCTGAGCACCATGCAGGACGTACCACTGACCGTCACCCGCATCCTTCACCACGGGATGACGATCCACGGACGGTCCCAGGTCACCACCTGGACCGGCGAGAGCGAGCCGCAGCGCCGCAGCTTCGCCGAGATCGGCGACCGCGCCACCCGGCTCGCGAACGCCCTGCGCGACGAACTCGGCGTCGTCGGCGACGAGCGCGTGGCGACCCTGATGTGGAACAACGCCGAGCACGTCGAGGCGTACTTCGCGATCCCGTCCATGGGCGCCGTCCTGCACACCCTCAACCTGCGGCTGCCCCCGGAGCAGCTCGTCTGGATCGTCAACCACGCGGCCGACCGCGTCGTGATCGCGAACGGCAGCCTGCTGCCGCTGCTCGCCCCGCTGCTTCCGCACCTCCCGACCGTCGAGCACGTGATCGTCTCGGGCCCCGGCGACCGCTCGCTCCTCGACGGCGCCGCGCCGCAGGTGCACGAGTACGAGGAACTGATCGCGGGCCGCCCCACCACCTTCGACTGGCCCGAGCTGGACGAGCGCCAGGCCGCCGCCATGTGCTACACCTCCGGCACCACCGGCGACCCCAAGGGCGTCGTCTACTCCCACCGCTCCATCTACCTGCACTCCATGCAGGTCAACATGGCCGAGTCGATGGGGCTGACGGAGCAGGACACCACCCTCGTGGTCGTCCCCCAGTTCCATGTCAACGCCTGGGGCCTGCCCCACGCCACCTTCATGACGGGCATCAACATGCTGATGCCCGACCGGTTCCTGCAGCCCGGGCCGCTCGCCGAGATGATCGAGCGCGAGCAGCCCTCGCACGCCGCCGCCGTCCCCACCATCTGGCAGGGCCTGCTCGCCGAGCTCGCGGCCACCCCTCGCGACATCTCCTCGATGACGCAGGTCACCATCGGCGGCGCGGCCTGTCCGCCCTCGCTGATGGAGGCGTACGACAAGCTGGGCGTACGGCTGTGCCACGCCTGGGGCATGACGGAGACCTCCCCGCTCGGCACCATGGCCCACCCGCCGGCCGGCCTGACCGCCGAGGAGGAGTGGCCGTACCGCGTGACGCAGGGCCGCTTCCCGGCCGGCGTCGAGGCCCGGCTGGTCGGCCCCGGCGGCGAGATCCTGGCCTGGGACGGCGAGTCGGCGGGCGAGCTGGAGGTACGCGGCGCGTGGATCGCGGGCGCGTACTACGGCGGCGCGGGCGGTGAGTCGTTCCGGCCGGAGGACAAGTTCAGCGCGGACGGCTGGCTGAAGACCGGCGACGTCGGCGTGATCAGCCACGACGGCTTCCTGACCCTCACCGACCGGGCGAAGGACGTCATCAAGTCCGGTGGCGAATGGATCTCCAGCGTCGAGCTCGAGAACGCCCTGATGGCGCACCCGGAGGTGGCCGAGGCCGCGGTCGTCGCCGTCCCCGACGAGAAGTGGGGCGAGCGCCCCCTCGCGACGGTGGTGCTGAAGGACGGCGCCACCGCCGACTACGAGTCCCTGAAGCTCTTCCTCGGCGAGTCCGTCGCGAAGTGGCAGCTGCCGGAGCGCTGGGCGATCATCCCGGCCGTACCGAAGACGAGCGTCGGCAAGTTCGACAAGAAGGTGATCCGCAAGCAGTACGCGGACGGCGATCTGGACGTCACCACCCTCGGCTGAGCGTCGGTGGACCCTCGGCTGAGCGGAGGTGACCGCCGGCCTCAGCCGGTGAGCCAGCGGCGCAGCAGCCTGCTCACACCAGGCATGGCCACGTAGGTCATCAGCACACTGAACAGCACGGTGAACACCGCCGTGCGCGCCACCAGCGGAAGCACCGAGAGGTACGGCCCGAGCACCGCGTTGCCCAGCAGCGAGATCGGGAAGATGGCCAGCCCCGAGCTGATCGCCATCTTCCAGCGGGGTGGCGCGGGCCGGGTCGTACCCGGCTTGGCGAACCAGGTCTCCATGCCGGTCAGTTCGCGCCGCGCTATCTCGGTGTGGCGGTGCCCCTCGCAGTTCGCGAACCACTCGGCCCGCTCCGGGGAGTCCTGCCAGCGGCGGTACGCGGCCGAGTCCCGGAAGCGGTGCACCAGGAACCACGGGGCCCCGTCCGTCGCGGGCCGGAACAGCCCGTGCCCGAGGTGCCCCGGGAAGGCCGCGGCGGCGTCCAGGATGCCCCGGGCCCACTTCTCGAAGGCGTCCTCGAATCCCGGCTCGACCTGGCGGGCGAAGAGCAGGGTCACCTCGCCGTTGTCGGCGGGTACGGTCGCGTGCTCGGGGTCCCGGGCGGGCTTCCGGGCGGGCTTCCGGGCAGGGTCCCCGGCGGGGTTCACAGTGGTCACGGAGCTGCTCCTGTACGGGTCTTGCGTCGCGCGCCACCCGTCAGCCTACGTGCCCCACCCGGGCGGTCCGATTCGTCCCCCTACTTCGTCCCCTACTTCGTCCCGCTAATTCGTCCCGATCTTGGCGAGCAGATCGACGATCCGGCCCTGGACCTCGGCGCTCGTGGAACGCTCCGCGAGGAAAAGCACCGTCTCCCCGGAGGAGAGCCGGGGCAGTTCGCTCCGGTCGATGTCCACCGAGGTGTAGACGACCAACGGAGTGCGGTTCAACTGGCCGTTCGCGCGCAGCCAGTCGACGATTCCGGCGCGGCGGCGGCGTACCTGCATCAGGTCCATCACCACCAGGTTCGGCCGCATCTGCGTGGCGAGCGTGACCGCGTCCGCGTCGGCGCCCGCGTGGGCGACCTGCATCCCGCGGCGTTCCAGGGTGGCGGTCAGCGCGAGCGCGATCTCCTCGTGCTCCTCGATCAACAGCACGCGCGACGGGTGCTGTTCACTGTCCCGCGGCGCGAGCGCCTTCAGGAGTACGGCCGGGTCGGCGCCGTACGCGGCCTCGCGGGTCGCCTGCCCGAGCCCGGCCGTCACGAGCACCGGGACCTCGGCCGCGACCGCGGCCTGGCGCAGCGACTGCAGCGCGGTACGGGTGATCGGGCCGGTCAGCGGATCGACGAACAGCGCGGCCGGGAAGGCGGCGATCTGGGCGTCGACCTCCTCGCGGGAGTGCACGATCACCGGGCGGTAGCCGCGGTCGCTCAGCGCCTGCTGGGTGGTGACGTCGGGCGCGGGCCAGACCAGCAGCCGGCGCGGGTTGTCGAGCGGCTCGGGGGGCAGTTCGTCGTCCACCGGCTGCGGGTGCGGCCGGTTGGCCACCTCCACGGCGCCGTTGGGACCGTCCAGCGGCTCCGGGCCCTCGGCGGCGCCCGCGTCGGGTGCGCCTATCGCGTACGCACGTCCCTCGGCCGGGGCGGACAGCCGCTGCTGCGGGGGCTGCGGCTGCCGGCGGCCCGCGGCGGCGGGTTCCAGCTCGGCGCCCTGCTGTCCCTGGTCCTCCTGCGGCGGCGCGGCGAGTTTGCGCCGCCGCCCGGAGCCGCCGGAGGTCTGGTTCTGCTGCTGGGCGATCTGCTGGGCGAACGGCATGCCCTGCCCCAGGGTGCGCACGCTGATCGCGCGCCCCTGCGACGCGTCGGCGCCGGGGGGCGGGTTCTCCTCGGGCAGCGGCTGCGCGGCCTCCGGTGCGGTACGGGCGCCGGGGACCTGGCCCCGGGCCCGCGCGGCGGTGGGCTCACCGGGCGCGGGCCACGCCTGTGCTCCCGGCACGGGCCAGTTCTGCCCGGACGCGTCGGGCCCGCCCACGGCGTCCCGGCCGGCTGCCGGCGCGTGCGGGGCGTCCGCCGCGGTCGGTGCCGGCGCGGGTGGGGAGTCCGCCGCGGTCGGGGCGTTCGGTGCGCTCGGTGGGACCGGATGCGGCGGCTGCGGCGTACCCGGTGTCGTTGCTGGGACGCCGGGCGCGCGGGGTTCCGGTGCTTGGGGCGTACCCGACGCGGTGCCGGGGGCCGGTGCCTGAGGGACACCTGCCGCGCCCGGGGCCGCCGCTGTCCCTGCCGGCCCTGCGGACGCTGCCGGGCCCTGCGACGGGTCGGCGGCGAGCGCCGCCAGGCCCTGGCCGGAGGTCGCGTCCGTACGGGCCCGGCGGCGTCCGGTCGGCGCCGGATGCGGCTGCGGCGGAGTGTGATCGTCCCCGGGTACGCCCCTTACGGCGTCGTGCCGCCCGGGCAGCGAAGCATCCGCCTCCCCGGCGGTCGGCGGCGTGCGGTCGGCGTCGGCCGGCGGCAACGCGAACGGGCTGCGCTCCGGCGCGGTGCCCAGCGCTCGCCGGGCTCGCCGTCCGGTCGGCTGCGGCTCTGCCTCGGCGGCCGGAGGCGCGGCGGGGAGCGCGAGGGCGTTCTCGGGCGCCCCCTCGGGGCGCCGGGCGCGGCGGCCGGTCGGCGCGGGCATGCCCTGGGGCGGTACGGTCTGGCCGAGCTGGGCCCGCCCGTGGTCGCGCGCCCCCTCGGCGGCGGTCACCACGGCGCCCTCGTGCGCCGCCGCCTGTTGCTCCACCGGGCTCGGCCGGCCCCGCCGCCGGCCGGTGCCGCCGGCTGTATGTGCACCGCCGCGCCGGCCCGCGTCCGGGTCACCGCTGCCGCCGACGGGCCCGTTGTCCTGGCCGCCACCGGTGCCACCGGCAGGTCCACCCACGGCCCGCGCACCACCCGTCGCAGCGGCCTGTCCGCCACCCGCGCCACCGGCGTTGCCGTCCATGGGCGTGCTACCAAGCGCACTGGCGTGTCCGCCACCCGCACCACTGGCGTTGCCGCCAGCGGGCGCGCCACCGATGCTCCCGGCGGCCTCGCCGCCGTTCCGTGTCGGCACCAGCTCCGGGCCGCCCGCGCCGGACGGCGAAACCGCCTCCCCGACGCCGGACGGCGAAACCGCCTCCGGTGCGTCCAGGAACGCGTCCACGGAGGACCGCCGTGCCCGCCGTCCCGTCGGCCCCGCCACCGGCCCGGCGACCGGCTCCGGCTCAGCCTCGGGCTCCGGATCCGGCAGGGTGACCGTCCCCGCACCCGCGCCGAGCGGCACGTCCAGTACGTACGCACTGCCCGTCATCCCCGGCACCTCGTGCGTCTGCAGCACCCCGCCGTGCGCGCGGACGATCCCGCGCACGATCGGCTCGTGCACCGGGTCTCCCCCGGCGTACGGCCCGCGCACCTCGATCCGTACGACCTCACCGCGCTGCGCCGCCGCGACGACGATCGTCGAGTCCATGTACCCGCCGCCGTCCGCGGCCACCGGCGCCTTGCCGGTCGAGTCGACCCCGGCCACGTCCGCGATCAGATGCGCCAGCGCCGTGGCGATCCGGTCCGCGTCGACCTCGGCCTCGATCGTCGGCGCGTGTACGGCGAACTGCGCGCGCCCCGGGCCGATCAGCTCGACCGCACCGTCGACACCGGCCGCCACGACCCCGTCGAGCAGCACCTTCTTCTTGTTCAGCTTCTCCGCGCCCGAGTCGAGCCGCTGGTAGCCGATGACGTTGTCGACGAGCGTGGTCATCCGGGCGTAGCCGGCGGCCAGATGGTGCAGCAGCTGGTTCGCCTCGGGCCACAGCTGCCCGGCGTCGTCCGCCGCCAGCGTGGCCAGTTCGCCCCGCAGCTCCTCCAGCGGACCGCGCAGCGCGTCGCCGAGTACCGCCAGCAGCTGCGCGTGCCGCGCCGCCAGCGCGTCGTACGGCCGCCGGTCGGTGAAGGTCATCACGGCGCCGACGAGCTGGTCGCCGTCCCGGACCGGTGAGG
Source organism: Streptomyces mabaensis (assembly GCF_053763515.1). Classification (NCBI taxonomy): domain Bacteria; kingdom Bacillati; phylum Actinomycetota; class Actinomycetes; order Kitasatosporales; family Streptomycetaceae; genus Streptomyces; species Streptomyces mabaensis. The sequence goes on along the minus strand of NZ_JBSOPZ010000003.1, from coordinate 34,111 downwards.
TCGTCAGGTCGACGGACACCGGCTGTCCGTTCTTCGCCCACAGCACCTGCCCACGCACCCGGTGCTTGCGCCCGGAGCGGAGCGTGTCCGCGAGCGGCGACTCCTCGAACGGGAACGGCGTGCCGTCCGGCCGCGAGTGGACCGCCAGCGGATGCAGCTCCTGGTTGCCCAGGTCGCTCGCCCGGTAGCCGAGGATCTGCGCGGCGGCCGGATTGGCCAGCACGACCCGTCCCTCGGTGTCCGTACCGATGACACCCTCCGCGGCGGCGCGCAGGATCATCTCGGTCTGCCGCTGCGAACGGGCCAGCTCGGCCTCGGTGTCGACGGTTCCCGACAGATCGCGCACGACGAGCATCAGCAGCTCGTCGCCCGTGTAGCCATGGGTGTCGGTGTACGCGTCCCGGCCGTCCTCCAGGTTCGCGCTGGTGACCTCGACCGGGAACTCGGTTCCGTCCGTGCGCCGGGCGATCATCCGGGTGGGCTTGGTGCGTCCCTGGTCGTCCGTGTTGTCCGGGCGGCGCATGGACCCCGGAATCAGCTTCGAGTCGAAGCTGGGCAGCAGGTCGAGCAGCCCGCGCCCGACCAGGCCGGTACCCGGGGACTCGAAGGTCTCGAGGGCGATGGTGTTGGCGTTGACGACCGTGCCGTTGCAGTTGACGAGCAGCAAGGCATCGGGGAGGGCGTCAAGTATGGCTGCGAGGCGAGCAGCGCCTCGGGATGGCCTGCTGCTCACAACAACGCTTCCTCCCTGACAACTGCATCTTCCGGACAGCGGGCCCCATCTTGCTCCTCGGGGCCCGGCATGTCACTGGAGGGAGTCTAAGGGCAGCGGTTGCGCACGCGACGGCGGATGAGGGGCACCTCTCACCGAATCCGCCCGCGGGGCGCACACCGTGCCTGGTCAGGACCTCGCGCTCGGAAGCACGGGCTCCATGGCATTCCAGCGGGAGACGCCGCAGCCGTTCTTCCGGTCGAACGTGGCATCGACCTGCCGGCCCTGCCAGGTGCCGAAGACACGGGCCGTGGCGGGCCCGCCGTACATCTGGGTGCACATCTCGCCCGGCGACGCCGGCGCGAACGGGTCCGTGCCCTCCTCGGCCAGCTCCTCGAGCCGGTCGCAGGCGCGCTGCGCCTCGGGGTGCGTGCCGCCAGCCGGTCCGCACCGCAGCTCGTACGTCCCGTCCGCCTTCGGGTTCCCGGTCTCGTCGACGGTCACGGTCAGCCGGTCCGGCGTGTGCAGGAGCGGCAGGGGCAGCGGCAGGGGTCCGGCCGCCCAGGCGGCGGACGGCGCTGCGGACAGCGCGGCGACGGAGGCGACGGCGGTGAGTGCGAGGCGGCGCAGCATTGCGGCTCCAGGTCAGCGGACGAGGGGCGCGGCGCGCCCCGTACCCTTAACGCTCCACCGGCGGCGACGTTGCGCAAACGGAAGATGCTTTGCTCTGCCGGGTGCGGGGCTAGTACCGTGGGGGTGCGATTGGTGACCGGCCGCCGGGCTGTGTCATCATCTGCACGCACCACTCGCGCTGGCGCGGGTGCTGGAGGCGTCGCCTAGTCCGGTCTATGGCGCCGCACTGCTAATGCGGTTTGGGCCTTAAAGCCCATCGAGGGTTCAAATCCCTCCGCCTCCGCGTGTTGATCACTGAAGCCCCGGTCCTCGGACCGGGGCTTCAGTCGTTCGAGTGATCGCACCCCCGCCCGCACCCCACACCCCAAGCGCCGCCCACAGGACTGCCGCAGGCCGCATTTCGGGGTGTTTTCGCAGGTCAGCATGGGTGCGGCTAATGGATTTCGCCTCACGCCGCAGGTCATGTAATGTTGTTCCCGCAACGCCGACCGGGCAGAAAAAGCCGGGGAAGCCAAGCACTCGTAGCTTAACGGATAGAGCATCTGACTACGGATCAGAAGGTTGCAGGTTCGAATCCTGCCGAGTGCACACAGGTGAGAGCCCCGCTGGATTACTCCAGCGGGGCTCTTGCGTTGTCCGGACGAGGCATTGGCGAGAGGAGCCCGGATGTTCGATCTCAAAGAGGAACTGCATCGCAAGCTGCAAGCCGGCAGGGAGGGGCTGCTGGCCAAGCTGGAGGGCTTGAGCGAGTACGACCTGCGCCGGCCCATCACACCGACCGGCACCAACCTGCTCGGCCTCGTCAAGCACCTGGCCGGCGTGGAGTACGAGTACCTCGGCGCGTCGTTCAAGCGGACCCCGCCGGAGACGATGTCGTGGAACGAGGACGGTTCGATCTGGGACGGCGCCGACATGTGGGCGAAGGCCGACGAGTCCAGCGCGTACCTGATCGGGCTCTACAAGCGGGCCTGCGAGCACGGCGATCGGACCATCGCGGCACTGGACCTCGAGACCCCCGGGTGGGTGGCTCACTGGCCGGAGGGCAGGCGGGACACGACCTTGGGTGTGCTGCTCGTTCGGATGGTGGCCGAGACCGCCCAGCATGCCGGACATGCGGACGTCGTCCGCGAGCTCATCGACGGCCGCTGCGGTCCTGATCACGACGATCTCGGGGACGAGGCGTGGTGGCGGGAGTACGTCGCCTCGATCCAGGCGGCTGCGGACTCCTTCGTGACAGGCGGGCACACCGACCAGCCGTAGCGGGTCCCCCGGACATCGCCCGGGGGGCTTCTTCGCGCTGCGCTAGGTTTGCGCCGCATGAAGGTGCAGAGAGTCGTGCCCGGACTGGTGGCCGGGGGACGCCCGGACGCCGCTCCAGACGAGTACGAAGTGAGCGTGGTCGGGGCCGACTGGTGCTGAGCGGCGGATGGCAGTGTCTTGGCATGCGGTGGTCCGCCGGCGGGCCCGGGCTCGTGTGGCACCGGCCCGAACGGGGCGAGCGGGTGAGCCCGTTCGCGTACGGGAGGGAGCTGGGCTTCCGGGCCGAGGGGGAGCGCCACTGCGTCGGGGTGTGGCGGGCCGGGCGGCGCACCGGCTGCCCGGTGGGCGCCGTGGTGGCGGGAGGCAGCGGGAGTGCCCAGTGCGGCGAGTGCGCCCGGCTCGACCGGTCGTTCTCGGTGGCCGCCGATACGAACGCCGGTGATCCGCGCCCGTACTCCGTGTACCTGGCCTGGTTCGGGCCCGGCATGGTCAAGGTCGGGATCACCGCGGTGGAGCGGGGCCCGGTGCGGCTGCTGGAGCAGGGCGCCGTGGCGTTCACGTGGCTCGGCCGGGGGCCGCTGATGGCGGCCCGGCGGACGGAGGAGCTGCTGCGGACGGCGCTGGGGGTGCCGGACCGGATTCCGTACGCGCGGAAGCGGTCGGTGCGTGCCACCCTGCCGCCGCGGGAGACGCGGGCGGCGGAGGTGGCCGGGCTGTATGCGCGGGCGGTGGCGCTGGCGGGATGGCCGGAGTCGCTGGAGCGAGCGGAGTGCGAAGTGGTGGACCACGCCCGGGCGTTCGGGCTGGACGGCCTGGAGCCGGTAACCGCTGTGGTCGCGGAGCTGGTCAGCGGCGGCGTGGTCGCGGGCCGGCTGGTGGCGGCCGCCGGCCCCGATCTGCATCTGGCCGGCGGGCTGGTGGTGGACACCCGGCTGATGAGCGGCTGGCGGCTGGCGGGGGTGGACCCGGGGGTGGAGCCGGGGGCAGCGACCGCGACGGTTCCGGTGCGCCCGGTCCGCCCCGTGCCGGCGCCGGACGGCGAGACGCAGGACGGGCTCTTCTGACGGGACCGCGGTGGCGGCCGCCCCCGGAAGCGGCCGCCCCGGGCTGGCCCCCGGCGAAGGTCAAGTGTTGGATCCCTTTTGGATCCCGTACGGCAATGAGGCTGGACAGCGGGCCTTGCCGCGCCCGAGGGTAGGTGGCTGTTGCACCCGTTTCCGTGTCGTGGGGGAGAGCCATGAGTCAGCGCCCTGTGCCGCCGTTCGAACCGCCGTACTACTCGGTGGTCTTCACCTCGCTCCGCAAGGAGGAGGACAACGGCTACGCCGAGACCGCGCAGCGGATGGCGGAGCTGGTCAAGCAGCAGCCCGGCTACCTGGGTTACGAGTCGGCCCGGACCCCGGGCGGGCTGAGCATCACCGTCGGGTACTTCAGGGACGAGCAGTCGATCCAGGGCTGGCAGCGGAACCTGGAGCACCAGGCGGCGCAGAAGCGCGGCCGGGCCGAGTGGTACGAGAGCTACTCGGTCCATGTCGCCAAGGTCGAACGGAGTTACGGGTTTGACGCACCAGACGCAAGCTGACGCGGTCGTCCGGTTCTGGCAGCGGCTCGGACTGCCGGGGCTGGTCGACGTACACACGCACTTCATGCCGGAGCGTGTGCTGGCGAAGGTGTGGGACTACTTCGACGCGGTCGGGCCGCTGACCGGGATGGAGTGGCCCATCACCTACCGCCACGAGGAGGACGAACGCGTCGCGCTGCTGCGGCAGTTCGGCGTGCGGGCGTTCACGGCCATGCTCTACCCGCACAAGGCGGGCATGGCGGCCTGGCTGAACGGCTGGGCGGCAGAGTTCGCCGCGCGTACGCCCGACTGCCTGCACACCGCGACACTCTTCCCGGAGGAGGGCGTGGAGACGTACGTACGCGAGGCCGTCGAAGCCGGGGCGCGGGTCTTCAAGTCGCATCTCCAGGTCGGTGCGTACGACGCGAACGACGCGCTGCTCGACCCGGTGTGGGGGCTGCTCGCCGAGGCCGGCATCCCGGTCGTGATGCACTGCGGCTCGGGCCCGGCGCCCGGCAAGCACACCGGCCCCGAACCGGTGGGCCGGCTGCTGGCCCGGCATCCACGGCTGCGGCTGGTGGTGGCCCATATGGGGATGCCGGAGTACACCGACTTCCTGGCACTGGCCGAGCGGTACGGGGAGGTCCGGCTGGACACGACGATGGCCTTCACCGACTTCGCGGAGCGGCTCAGCCCCTTTCCGGTGCCGGAGCGGGCGCGGCTGGCGGCACTCGGGGACCGGATCCTGCTGGGGACGGACTTCCCGAACATCCCCTATACGTACCTCCACCAGCTGGAGGCGCTGGAGCGGCTGGAACTCGGCGACGACTGGCTGCGGGCGGTCTGCCACGAGAACGGGGCGCGGCTGTTCGGGCTGTAGCGGCCCGGCCGCTGCACCTCCGCTTTCTCAGGGAATTCACAGACGGGGGAAAGGGGCTTCTCAGGGCTCGCGCCCAGGGTGGGGAGCATGACCACGATCTCGCCCCATGCGCCCACCGAATCCCTCCGGCCCGGCGGCGGTCCCGTCCGGGTGCTCGTCGTGGACGACGAGGCCTCCCTCGCCGAGCTGCTGGCCCTGACCCTGCGCTACGAGGGCTGGGACGTGCGCAGCGTCGGCGACGGCGGCGCAGCGGTGCGTACGGCGCGGGACTTCCGGCCCGACGCGGTCGTCCTCGGCATGGCGCTGCCGGACATGGACGGGCTCGCCGCGCTCGGCCGGCTGCGCCGGGAGCTGCCCGGCGTCCCCGTGCTGCTGCTCACCGCGAAGGACTCGGCCGAGGAGCGGATCTCGGGGCTCACGGCGGGCGGTGACGACTGCGTCACCAAGCCGTTCAGCCTGGAGGAGGTCGTGGCGCGGCTGCGTGGGCTGATCCGCCGGTCCGGCCCGGCCACGGCCGCCGTACGCGGTGAGTCGCTGCTGGTGGTGGGGGACCTGACCCTCGACGAGGACAGTCACGAGGTGACGAGGGGCGGCGTCGGCATCCACCTCACCGCGACCGAGTTCGAGCTGCTGCGCTATCTGATGCGCAACCCGCGGCGGGTGCTCAGCAAGGCGCAGATCCTGGACCGCGTGTGGTCGTACGACTTCGTGGGCCAGGCGAATGTCGTCGAGCTCTACATCTCGTATCTGCGCCGGAAGATCGATGCCGGGCGGCCGCCGATGATCCACACCCGTCGCGGGGCGGGCTACCTGATCAAGCCGGGGGAGCAGGGGGAGTAAGCGGGCGGGTATTTGTTGTACGGCGTATGGGAGACTCCTCTACGGTGTAGAGGAACTGACCCCGCGCCGCACCAGGAGCCCGTATGACGGCGACGACCGCCGAGACCGCGACCGCCCCGCAGGGGCACCCGCAGCGCTGGCTGATCCTCGGCGTCATCTGCCTCGCCCAGCTCACCGTGCTGCTCGACAACACCGTCCTCAACGTCGCGATCCCCTCCCTCACCCAGGAGCTGGGCGCGTCGACCGCCGACATCCAGTGGATGATCAACGCCTATTCACTGGTGCAGTCGGGCCTGCTGCTCACCGCCGGCAGCGCCGCCGACCGCTACGGCCGCAAGAAGATGCTCGTCACCGGCCTCGCCCTCTTCGGCGCCGGATCCCTGGTCGCCGGACTCGCCGGATCCACCGGACAGCTGATCGCCGCCCGCGCCGGGATGGGCATCGGCGGCGCGGTGCTGCTGACGACCACCCTCGCCGTCGCGATGCAGGTCTTCACCCCCGACGAGCACCCCAGGATGATCGGCGTCTGGAGCGCGGTGAACGCCCTCGGCTTCGCCACCGGGCCCCTGGTCGGCGGCGTGATGCTCGACCACTTCTGGTGGGGCGCCATCTTCCTGGTCAACCTGCCGGTAGTGGCCCTCGGGCTGCTCGCGGCGGTGGTCCTCGTGCCCGAGTCCAAGGACCCGGCCGGCGACCGCCCCGACCTGCTCGGTGCGCTGCTGTCCACCATCGGGATGACCTCGGTGGTGTACGCGATCATCTCCGGCCCGGAGCACGGCTGGGCCTCGGGGCGCGTCGTCCTGCCGGCCGTCGTGGGCGCGGTGGTCCTCGGCGCCTTCGCGTACTGGGAGAGCCGTATCCCGTACCCCATGCTCGACCTGCACTTCTTCCGCAACAGCCGGTTCACCGGCGCGGTCGCGGGCGCGGTGCTCATCACCTTCGGTATGGGCGGGGCGCTGTTCCTGCTCACCCAGCACCTCCAGTTCGTCCTCGGCTACGGGCCGTTGGAAGCCGGGCTGCGTACCGCGCCGCTCGCCCTCACCGTGGTGGCCCTCAACTTCACGGGAATCGCGGCGCGTTGGACCAAGCGGCTCGGCATGCCGGTGTCCATCGCCCTCGGCATGGCGCTGCTCTCCGCCGGACTCGCCGCCGTCGCGGTCCTGTCGTCCGGTGGATACGGCGGCGCGCTGCTCGGCCTGGTCCTGATGGGCGTCGGCTGCGCGGTCGCCAACCCGGCCATGGCGTACGCGATCATGAGCGCGATCCCGCCGGAGAAGGCCGGGGTCGGCGCGGGCATCAACGGCACCCTCGCCGAGTTCGGCAACGGCCTCGGGGTCGCGGTCCTGGGCGCGGTGCTGAACTCCCGCTTCGCCGCGCTCGTACCCGTGGCCGTGGGCACGGCGTCGCTGCCGGCCGCGCTCGCGGCGGCGGACGGCGACGCGGAACGGCAGCGCATCACGGACGCCTTCGCCTCCGGCGTCGAGACCAGCCAGCTGGTGGGCGCGGCCGCCGTACTCGCGGGCGGGCTGCTGGCCGCGGTGCTGTTGCACCGCGCCGAGCGGGCAGACTCACGGTAGCGACGCCCTAGCATCGGGGGCAGGGCGGACCGTGGAACTCCGGACCGGACAAGGAGGGTGCGCCATGGCGACTGCGGCCGATCGCGCGAAGAGTCTCGCGCGGACCAGCGTATGGCTGGAGGGCAAGGCGGCCCCCAGACGCCGGACCGAGCAGCCCGCGGGCCTCGACCGCGGCAAGATCACCGCGGCGACCGTCCGGCTGCTCGACGCGGAGGGGCTGGCCAAGTTCTCCATGCGCCGGCTCGCCGCGGAACTCGGGGTCACGGCGATGTCCGTCTACTGGTACGTCGACACCAAGGACGACCTCCTGGAACTGGCCCTGGACGCGGTCATGGGCGAGGTGGCGCTCCCGGCGGAGGGCGACGACGCCGACTGGCGCGACCAGTTGCGCGCCCTGGCCACCGAGTACCGGCACCTCCTCGTACGGCATCCATGGGTGTCCCCGCTCATCGGCGAGTACCTCAACGTCGGCCCGCACGCGATGGCCTTCGTGACCGCCGTCCAGCGCATCATGCGCAGGACGGGCCTGCCGCTGCACGGCCAGACGGGCGCGCTCGCCGCGGTCTTCCAGTTCGTGTACGGCTTCGGCGCGGTGGAGGGCCGCTTCGCGCGGCGCTGCGCGGAGGCGGGAGTCGGCCAGGACGACTTCTTCCGCCGGGTGATGGGCACGATCGGCGAACAGCCCGGCCTGCGCGAGACGTTCCAGGAGTCGGCCGACCTGATGGAGGCGCGCGGCGGCGACACGGTGGAGGAGATGCGGGAGCGGGACTTCCGCTTCGCCCTGGACCTGCTGATCGCGGGCATCGAGGCCAAGCGCGAGCGTTAGCGCCGACGCTAGGGGGTGTCGTCAAAGTAGCGCCGTCCGCCCGAAGGGCGGGACCCGCGGCGTCTGGTGCGGTGCATCGCAAGGCGGAGGATCATCCTCGTACTGGACGTACTTGGATGACTCCGACAACGCAGCGAGGTGCCGTGCCAGGCGCCGCGGGTCAGGCGGGACTTTGACGACACCCCCTAGCGGGGACGCGCGGCCGCCGTCTCCGCGTCGCGCGCCGCCCCGTCCCTTATGGCCTCGGTCAGAGCGGGGACGCCGCCCGGCTTGGTGCTGAGCGCGACCTCCCTGATGAAGAGGGTCAGCAGGAACGCGAGCAGCGCGGTCGGCGTCGCGTACAGGAACACGTCCCCGACGCCGTGCCCGTACGCGCTCTCGATCACCGTCCGGAGCGGCGGCGGCAGCTGGTCCAGGTCCGGGATGGTTCCGTCGGCCGGCCCGCCGTGCCCCGCCGCCGCGCCCCGCGGGCCGAGGGCGGCCAGCCCGTCCCGGACGTAGTGGGTGACCCGGTTACCGAGCACCGCGCCCAGCGCCGAGACGCCGATCGCACCGCCGAGCGAGCGGAAGAAGGTGACGACCGAGCTGGCCGCACCGAGGTCCTCGGGAGCCACCTGGTTCTGGGTGGCCAGCACCAGGTTCTGCATCATCATGCCGATGCCGAGGCCCATGACCGCCATGTAGAGCGCGATGTGCCAGTACGCGGTGTCGTACCGCATCGTCCCCAGCAGCCCGAGGCCCGCCGTGACCAGCGCGCCGCCCGCCACCAGCCACGCCTTCCACCGGCCGGTCCGGGTGATGACCAGGCCGGAGACCGTCGAGGAGACAAAGAGCCCGCCGATCATGGGGATGGTCATGACGCCGGACATGGTCGGCGACTCGCCGCGGGCCAGCTGGAAGTACTGGCTGAAGAACACCGTGCCCGCGAACATCGCGACACCGACGAAGAGCGACGCCAGCGAGGCGAGGGTGATCGTCTTGTTCCGGAAGAGCCGCAGCGGGATGATCGGCTCGGCCGCGCGCGACTCGACGTACACGAAGACCAGGCCGAGCAGCACCGAGCCGCCGACCATGGCGTACGTCTGCCAGGAGACCCAGTCGTACGAGTCGCCGGCCAGGGTCACCCAGATCAGCAGCAGCGAGACCGCGGCACTGATGAAGAACGCGCCGGCCCAGTCGACCTTGACGTCCCGCTTCACGACCGGAAGCTTCAGCGTCTTCTGCAGCACGATCAGCGCGATGACGGCGAACGGCACCCCGACGTAGAAGCACCAGCGCCAGCCCAGCCGGTCGGTGTCGGTGATGACCCCGCCGAGCAGCGGACCGCCGACGGTGGCGACGGCGAACACCGCGCCGAGGTAACCGCTGTACCGGCCGCGCTCGCGCGGGGAGATCATCGCGGCCATCACGATCTGGGCGAGGGCGGAGAGTCCGCCGACGCCGATGCCCTGGACCACGCGGCAGGCGATCAGCATGCCGGTGTTCTGCGAGAGGCCGGCGACGACCGATCCCAGCACGTAGATCACCAGGGATATCTGGACCAGCAACTTCTTGCTGAACAGGTCGGCGAGCTTGCCCCAGAGCGGGGTCGTGGCGGTCATCGACAGCAGCGCCGCGGTGACGACCCAGGTGTACGCGGACTGGCCGCCGCCGAGGTCGGAGATGATCTCCGGGAGGGCGTTGGAGACGATCGTCGAGGAGAGGATCGCGACGAACATGCCGAGCATCAGCCCGGACAGCGCCTCCATGATCTGCCGGTGAGTCATCGGCGAGTTCCTTGTCTTTGCTGTCTTCGCTGCGTGTGCTGCGTGCGCTGTCTGTGCTGTGCGTGCTTACGGGTGGCGCGGGGGTACGGGGGCGTCCGGGGCGCGTGCGCCGGGCGCGCGGCCGGAGAAGCTGCTGCGCAGGCGCGCGAGCATCACGTTCAGCCGGCCGACCTCGTCATCGGTCCAGTCGTCGAGGGCGTGGGCGAGCGCGTCCGTGTAGCGCTCGGCGAGCTCGTCGAGCAGTGCCTTGCCGGCCGGGGTCAGCCGCAGGATGCGCGAGCGCCGGTCGCCGGGGTCGGTGGACCGTTCGATCCAGCCGCGCTCCGCGACGTGGGCGACGTGCCTGCTGGTGACCGACATGTCGACGGCTAGAAGTTCGGCCAGCCGGCTCATCCGCATCTCGCCGTGCCGGTCGAGCAGGTGCAGGACCGCGGCCGAGCCGGCCGGACATGCGGCGGGCAGCAGTCGGGAGAGGCCGCGCTTCACGGCTCCGACTGCGCTGAGCTGCCGGACCAGTTCGGCGTACTGGCTCTGTGCGGCCATGCTCGCGTCCTCCGTCACCCATGTTGTTGCTTAGGGCAACCATAGAATCCGTTGGTTGCTACAGGCAAACTAAAAGGGGCTGCTGGGAGTAAAGGAACCCAAAAGGCTTGGCCTGTGCCGGGTCAACCGCCCCGGCGGCCGGGCGCGACCCGGGGGTTGGGCCCGGCTCCCCGGTTCGCTAGGGTCCTGCCCCATGGCACCTAACCCCCACGCCCCCCAAGGCCCCGAGGGTACCCACGACCCCGCGGGCAGCACCCAGATGTTCCGCGCCTTCGTCGACGAGGGTGAGCCGCAGCGCCCGCAGGCGGCGGCGCAGGCCGGCCCGCGCGTCGGCCTGATCCTCGGTGTCGCCGCCGTGGTGGCGGCACTCGCCGCGGTGGCCTGGCTCGCGCTGAGCTGACCCGGACGGAACTACTTCCAGTCGGCGGAGACGTCCCGCGTCTCGACGTGCATGCCCAGCGGCACCCGCCAGGCGTCCACGCAGACGCTGTACGTCTTCGTCGTCCGCGCCCCCGCCGCGATCGGCGCGGGGAGCGGCTGGGCGGATTCGACGGTGTCCCAGTCGGTCCCGAGCAGCCCGATGATGTGCGTCCCGAAGCTGACCGTGCCCGAACGCACCGGTGAGCCACCGGTGTTGCGGAACTCCACGGTCACCTGCTCGCACCACCGCCGGTCCGCCCCCGCGCGCACCGGTGCCCCGAGGGTCAGTACGGCAGGCCGGGCCGGCTCGGCGGGCCTGGCCGGCGGGGTGGTGCCGGGTGCCGTCGGGGCGGTGCCGCCGCCAACCGACCCACCGCCCGTACCGCCGGACGTACCGCTTCCCGCGCCCCCGGAGATACCACCGGGCGCCCCACCGCCCGTACTGCCACCTGTGCCTAGGCCGCCCGTGCCGACGCCGCCCGTACCGCCTCCTGGCGGGGCAAGCGTACCGGACGGGTCCGCCGGGCTGCCGGTCGGCGCGCCCGCCGACGCGGTCGAGGACTCCGGCCCGGGGCCAGACGCGGGCCCCGGCGCGGGCGGCCGCGACGTCGAAGACGTGAGGTTGCCGTCCAGCGGCATCAGCTCGACCTCGCCCGTGGGCGGTACGGCCCGCGTGGGCGCGCCCTCGGGCCCGGCACCCGCGAGGAAACCGTCCCGCCCGTCACCGCCCCAGCCGACCGCCAGCCCGCCCAGGCACAGGGCGGCCGCGGAGGCCCCGATCGCCACACCGCGGCGGCCGTTCACCGATAGACGTCGCATCGCGCCAGTGTGGCTGACACACCGTCAACGCGGAAGCGAGTCGCCAGAACTGAGGCAGGCACTCCGGAAGGTACTCCGGCAGGACCGGCCGGTCAGTCCGCGATCAGCCCCTCCCTGAGCTGCGCGAGGGTCCGGGTCAGCAGCCGCGAGACGTGCATCTGCGAGATGCCGACCTCCTCGCCGATCTGCGACTGGGTCATGTTCGCGAAGAAGCGGAGCATGATGATCTGCCGCTCGCGCGGAGGGAGTTTGGCCAGCAGCGGCTTGAGGGACTCGCGGTACTCGACGCCCTCCAGTGCCGTGTCCTCGTACCCCAGCCGGTCCGCCAGCGAACCCTCGCCGCCGTCGTCCTCGGGCGAGGGCGAGTCGAGCGAGGACGCCGTGTAGGCGTTGCCCACCGCCAGGCCGTCGACGACGTCCTCCTCCGAGACGCCCAGGACCGCGGCGAGTTCGGGGACGGTCGGCGACCGGTCCAGCTTCTGGGCGAGCTCGTCGCTCGCCTTGGTCAGCGCGAGCCGCAGCTCCTGGAGCCGGCGCGGCACCCGCACCGACCACGAGGTGTCGCGGAAGAAGCGCTTGATCTCGCCCACGACGGTCGGCATGGCGAACGTCGGGAACTCCACGCCGCGTTCGCAGTCGAAGCGGTCGATCGCCTTGATCAGGCCGATGGTGCCGACCTGGACGATGTCCTCCATCGGCTCGTTCCGGCTGCGGAAGCGGGCGGCGGCGTACCGCACCAGCGGGAGGTTGAGCTCGATGAGCGTGTCTCGTACGTAGGCCCGCTCCGGGCTGTCCGTCCCTTCCGCGTCCAGTACGCGAAGCCGCAGGAACAGGGAGCGGGACAGGGTGCGGGTGTCGATGGCTTCCGAGCTGGTGCGGAGCACGTCGGGTGCGCTCTTCGTGAGCGTGAGCACCTTCGAGCTGCCCTGTTCTACGGACATGCCACCCCCTTGAGGTCGCGGAACGGAAGCGGCGGACGCTCCCGTTGGAGGAACGCAGCCTCCACCTGAATACCGGAGGCGGAGCTGCGGCAAACGCGGTTCCAGCAGAATGTCACATGTCGGCAACACGCTGTAGCGCCAAGTCGACATATCTGCGCAGGAACGAGGGGGTCTGGAAGTTTCCTGTCGGGAACAGTGGGACGCGCGGTTCACTCGTTCCGGTTACGCCTCGATCCTGTTTGCGGATCTGAGCCGCGCGAAGCTTCTGGCGAGCAACCGCGACACGTGCATCTGGGAAACTCCGAGTTCGGCGCTGATCTGCGACTGCGTCAGATTGCTGTAGTAGCGCAGCAGCAGAATCCGCTGCTCCCGCTCGGGCAGTTGCACCAGCAGATGCCGTACGAGGTCCCGGTGCTCCACCCCGGCCAGCGCCGGATCCTCGTACCCCAGCCGGTCCAGCAGCCCCGGCAGCCCGTCGCCCTCCTGCGCCGCCTCCAGGGAGGTGGCGTGGTAGGAGCGGCCGGCCTCGATGCAGGCGAGGACCTCGTCCTCGCTGATCCGCAGCCGCTCGGCGATCTCGGCGGTGGTGGGGGTGCGGCCGTGAGCGGTCGTCAGGTCCTCGGTGGCGCCGTTCACCTGGACCCAGAGCTCGTGCAGGCGGCGGGGTACGTGCACGGTGCGGACGTTGTCCCGGAAGTACCGCTTGATCTCGCCGACGACGGTGGGCATCGCGAACGTCGGGAACTGCACCCCGCGGTCCGGGTCGAACCGGTCGATCGCGTTGATCAGGCCGATGGTGCCGACCTGGACGACGTCCTCCATGGGCTCGTTGCGGCTGCGGAAGCGGCCGGCGGCGTACCGCACCAGCGGAAGGTTGGCCTCGATCAGCGCTCCGCGCACGCGGGTGTGCTCCGGGGTGCCCGGCTCCAGGTCCTTCAGTTCGCCGAAGAGGACCTGCGTCAGTGCCCGGGTGTCAGCGCCCCTGCTCCGGGCCGGAGCCTCTTCCTGGGGCGGCGCCTGAGGTGCAGTACTGGCCGGCACGGTCACGCCACCCCTTCACACGAGTCGGTCAAACTCCGTCAACTCATCCGTCAAAAGCGGTCATAGCATCACAAGACATGTGCACTGTGTGCAAGCACCGCATAACGCCGTGTTGTGCGGATGAGCAGCACAAAGCCCCCCACCCGACGGGTGAGGGGCAGGGGGCGACGGCGGCTCAGAACTCGTAGTCGGCGATCACCCAGGTGGCGAACTCGCGCCACTGTCCGGCGGCGGCCTGGTGGGCGGGGTGCTCGAGGTAACGCTTCAGCGCGTCCGCGTCCCGCACGGCGGAGTTGATCGCGAAGTCGTACGCGATCGGCCGGTCGGTGATGTTCCAGGCGCACTCCCAGAACTCCAGTTCGGGGACGACGCCGTCGAGCTCCTCGAAGGCCCGGACACCGGCGACGACACGGGGCTCGTCGCGCGTGACGCCCTCGTTGAGCTTGAAGAGGACCAGATGGCGGATCAAGGGGGGACTCCTTATGACCGTACGGACTCAGCGCGCCAGCGCCGCACTCCAGCTCAGCGCACCAGCTCGGTCATGAACTCTCCGACACCCTGCGCGGCGCTCGATATGCCCTCGAACCCTATCTCGACGAAGTCGGCGGCCTCTTTGGGGGAGGTGATGATCGTGTACAGCACGAAGCACACGACGGCGTACAACGCGAACTTCTTCGTCTGCACCATCCGTACGGCCTCCCCTGACCGGTCGCCCCTTGCGAAGTCGCGTGAGTCTAACCGGTCCTGGCAAGAAGGCCCGAGCCCCCTCCATGAGGGGGCTCGGGCCTTCCTGACCTTCACAGCGGTAGCGGTGGGATTTGAACCCACGGAGGAGTTGCCCCCTCACACGCTTTCGAGGCGTGCTCCTTAGGCCGCTCGGACACGCTACCGAGAGAGAGCTTAGCCCACGCGGGGCCGTGCTCCGAAATCCGTATCGCCCCCCGTCCTCAGAGGTCCCGGAAGAACGCGCTGAGCTGTGCGGAGCATTCCGTCTCCAGCACCCCGCGGACCACCTCGGGGCGGTGGTTGAGGCGGCGGTCGCGCACCACGTCCCACAGGGAGCCGGCCGCGCCCGCCTTCTCGTCCGCCGCGCCGTAGACCACCCGGTCCACCCGGGACTGCACGAGCGCGCCCGCGCACATCGTGCACGGCTCCAGGGTGACCACCAGGGTGCACCCGGTCAGCCGCCACTCACCGACGGCAGCGGCGGCCCGGCGGATCGCCAGTACCTCCGCGTGCGCCGTCGGGTCGCCCGTCACCTCGCGTTCGTTGTGGCCCGCTGCGAGCAGCGCGCCGTCCGGGCCCAGCACGACGGCGCCGACCGGCACATCGCCGGCCTCCGCCGCGCGCGCCGCCTCGTCCAGCGCCAGGCGCATGGACGCCTGCCACGGATCGCGTACGGGGTCGGGCCAGGTCACTATCGGACGGTCTCCAGGACCTCGGCGGCGCCCAGCGCTTCGGCGATGTCGCTCAGCGCCTCCGTACCGAGGGACAGCAGCTCCTTCTCGGACATTCCGAGGTCGGTGAGGATCTGGCGGTCGCCGATGGGGCCGGAGGGGACGGCCTCGCCCGCCGTGACGGACTCCTCGTCCGACTCGTCGTCCCCGCCGTCCGGTTCGCCGTCCTCCGTGCCGTCGAGGTCGACGAGCTCTTCGAGGGCGTCCAGGTCCTCGCCGGCTCCGGGCTCCCGCCCGAGCAGTTCGTCGGTGAGCAGGATCTCCCCGTACGAGCTGCGGGCAGCGGCGGCCGCGTCCGAGAGGTAGATACGAGGGTCCTCCTCGCCGTCCACCCGGACGATGCCGAACCATGCGTCTTCCTGTTCGATGAAGACGAGCACTGTGTCCTCGTCGGCCGTGGCCTCACGGGCCAGGTCGGTCAGATCGGACAGCGTCTCGACGTCGTCGAGCTCTGTGTCGCTCGCTTCCCACCCGTCTTCGGTGCGCGCGAGCAGTGCGGCGAAGTACACCGTGACTCTCCCACTGGTCATAGGCGTGCCGGTTGGGGGTCCCCCCGGCCGGAGGTGGGAGAGGTACCGGCAGCCGTTCCGCTGCTCCGTGCCCCGCCCAATCGGAATCGTGGCAGAAACGACGGCTTAGCGAGAGGTCTTCGCGCGTGCGTCGTGGACAGTCCTGCGAGATTCGCCGGGACCGGCTCACCACCGGAAGGTGCGCATCCGCATCTGCTGGCGCATCCGGGCCGCCCTCGCCCGCCTCGGCTGCACACGGTCGCGCAGTTCCTTGGCCTCGTTCAGCTCCCGCAGGAACCGGGCCCGGCGCGCGCGCCGCTCCGCGTCCGTCTCCTGCAGGTCCGCCTGCTCCTGCTCCCGCTCCGGCATCGGTCACACCACCCCAAGCCTGGGTTCGTACGACCCCAGCTTCCCCCGAACAGCGGGTTTGATGCCAGAGCGGGGCGCCATCGAGCAGCCCGGTTACTGTGGTGCCCATGCGGATCCATGTCGTCGACCACCCGCTGGTGGCGCACAAACTCACCACGCTGCGCGACAAGCGCACCGACTCCCCGACCTTCCGGCGCCTCGCCGACGAGCTGGTCACCCTGCTCGCGTACGAGGCCACCCGGGACGTGCGCACCGAGCAGGTCGACATCGAGACCCCGGTCACGGGAACGACCGGGGTGAAGCTCTCGCACCCGCGGCCGCTCGTCGTGCCGATCCTGCGCGCGGGCCTGGGCATGCTCGACGGCATGGTGCGGCTGCTGCCGACCGCCGAGGTGGGCTTCCTGGGCATGATCCGCAACGAGGAGACCCTGGAGGCCTCCACGTACGCGACGCGCATGCCGGAGGACCTCTCGGGCCGTCAGGTGTACGTACTGGACCCGATGCTGGCCACCGGCGGGACGCTGGTTGCCGCGATCCGGGAGCTGATCAAGCGGGGCGCGGACGACGTCACGGCCGTGGTGCTGCTGGCGGCGCCGGAGGGCGTCGAGCTCATGGAGCGCGAGCTGGCGGGCACGCCGGTGACCGTGGTGACCGCGTCGGTGGACCAGCGGCTCAACGAGCACGGCTACATCGTGCCGGGCCTGGGTGACGCCGGAGACCGGATGTACGGGACCGCGGTCTAGGCCCTGATCTGCCGGCAGGCCCAAGACCTCAGGCAGAGGCCGCGCCGGATTCTCAGCACTTCGGGGAGGGCGCCGGAGCGGGGTTGGCCAGTGCGGCCAGCGCCCGGTCGGCGTCCTCCTTCTTGCTGAGCGTCTTGAACGCGGTGCCCAGGATCAGGTCGACGTCCTCGGT
Source organism: Streptomyces mabaensis (assembly GCF_053763515.1). Classification (NCBI taxonomy): domain Bacteria; kingdom Bacillati; phylum Actinomycetota; class Actinomycetes; order Kitasatosporales; family Streptomycetaceae; genus Streptomyces; species Streptomyces mabaensis. Next base: position 17,042 of record NZ_JBSOPZ010000003.1, on the reverse strand, counting down.
CTCCCGCGCGTCGATCTTCTGCTCCGCCCCTGCCAGCTGCGTGCCGAGTACGGAGAAGGCGCCCTGGGTGGCCTTCGGGGGGCCGAGCAGTATCCCGGGCCCGGGGACCTTCTTGTCGTACAGCTCGGGCGCGTTGCCGACCTGGCCGACGGCGAAGCCGCGCTTCTTCAGCTCCTCGGCCGCCGCCTTGGCCAGACCACTGCGCGGCGTCGCGTTGTAGACGTTGACCTTGATCTGGGCCGGCCGGGGCAGCGCCCGCGCGGGCAGCGGCTTCGGAGCGGCCTTGGACGGCTTGCAGGCGGCCTTGGCAACGGCCGCCGACCTCGTGCCGTCGCCCGAGAACACGTCGATGAGCTGCGCCGTTCCCCAGCCGATCAGGCCGACCGCGAGGACCGATCCGGTCAGCGCGAGGGCGAGCCGGCGCCGGGGGCGACGCATCCGCGGGTACGTGTCGCCCGTGATGCGGTACTTTCCGCCCATGCCGGGGGGAGTGAGCATGCTCATGGGCGCAGCGTAATGCGGCCCGCTGGCGATGCCTACTAAATGATCAATGAATGAATGCCGGAATCGGCCAGAAGGCTCAACCCACGGGCGTGCCGGACGGCCCGGCTGGCCCGGCAGAGCCCCGGATGGCCGAACCTCGGACGGCTGAGACCCGAATGGCTCAGCCCAGGTCGAGCACGCGGGCGTGCAGCACCTGGCGCTGCTGCAGCGCCGCTCGCACGGCGCGGTGCAGGCCGTCCTCGAGGTAGAGGTCGCCCTGCCACTTCACGACGTGGGCGAAGAGGTCGCCGTAGAAGGTCGAGTCCTCGGCGAGCAGCGTCTCGAGGTCCAGCTGGCCCTTGGTCGTCACCAACTGGTCGAGCCGGACCGGGCGCGGCGCGACGTCTGCCCACTGCCGGGTGCTTTCCCGGCCGTGGTCGGGGTACGGCCGCCCGTTTCCGATGCGCTTGAAGATCACACTGAAAGCCTACCGGTCAAGCGCCTCCGGGCGCAGCCATGGCGGCGCGGTGCAAAAGTGGCAAACAGTGCCGATATGGGAGTGACACATGAGTGGAACCACGCCCTCCGCCGACTCCGCGGCCGAGATCGCGGCGGGTTACGCCTTCGGCGGACCCGCGCTCGACCTGGGCGCGCTGCTCTGGGACGGGACCTGCCTGCCCGAGCACCAGATCCGTGTCCCGCTGGCCATGCTCAACCGCCACGGCCTGGTCGCGGGCGCCACCGGCACCGGAAAGACCAAGACGCTCCAGCTGATCGCGGAGCAGCTCTCGGCGCACGGCGTGCCGGTCTTCCTCGCCGACATCAAGGGCGATGTGTCCGGAATCTCCGCTCCGGGCGAGGCCGGCGAACGGATCCGGGAACGCGCCGCGGAAGTCGCCCAGGAGTGGGACGGGACCGGATATCCGTGCGAGTTCTATTCGCTCGGCGGCATCGGCCCCGGCATTCCGCTGCGCGCGACCGTCACCAGCTTCGGCCCGGTCCTGATGTCGAAGGTGCTGGAGCTCAACCAGACGCAGGAGCAGTCGCTCGGGCTGATCTTCCACTACGCCGACTCCAAGGGCCTGGAACTGATCGACCTCAAGGACCTGCGGGCCGTCGTCGCCTTTCTCGTCTCGGACGTCGGCAAGGCCGAGCTCAAGGGGATCGGCGGGCTCTCCACGGTCACCGCGGGGGTGATCCTGCGGGCGCTCACCGCGTTCGAGCAGCAGGGCGCCGGGCCCTTCTTCGGTGAGCCCGAGTTCGATACGAGCGAGTTCCTGCGGACCGCCCCGGACGGGCGCGGCCTGGTCTCCGTACTGGAGCTGCCGGCCGTCCAGGACAAGCCGCAGCTCTTCTCCACCTTCCTGATGTGGCTGCTCGCGGACCTCTTCGACGAGCTGCCCGAGGTCGGTGACCTGGACCGGCCGAAGCTGGTCTTCTTCTTCGACGAGGCGCATCTGCTGTTCACCGGCGCGTCCAAGGCGTTTCTGCGGTCCCTGACCCAGACCGTGCGGCTGATCCGCTCCAAGGGCGTCGGGATCTTCCTCGTCACCCAGACCCCGAAGGACGTGCCCGGCGAGGTGCTGGCCCAGCTGGGCAACCGGGTGCAGCACGCGCTGCGGGCCTTCACCCCGGACGACGCCAAGGCGCTGAAGGCGACCGTGAAGACCTTCCCGAACTCGGAGTACGACCTGGAGGAGCTGCTGACCGGGCTCGGCACGGGCGAGGCGGTTGTCACCGTGCTGAGCGAGCGAGGTGCCCCGACCCCGGTCGCGGCGACCCGGCTGCGTGCTCCGCAGTCGCTGATGGGACCGGTCGACGCGGCGGCGCTGGACCGGGCGGTCAAGGGATCGCCGCTCTACTCGCGGTATGCGGAGGCCGTCGACCGCGCATCGGCGTACGAGAAGCTCACCGCCGAGCAGCAGGCGGCCGAGGCGGAGGCGGTGCGGGCCGCCGAGGAGGCGGAACAGGCCAGGCGGGACAAGGAGCCGGCGAAGGCGGGCGGGGAGGGCACGCAGGAGCGCGGCCGGGCAGGCAAGACGGGCAGGGCGGCGCAGGAGCAGGACGCCTCGCTCGCCGAGCAGGTCATGGGCAGCGGGGTGTTCACGTCGCTCGCCCGGTCGATCGGGACCCAGCTGGGCCGCGAGATCTCCCGGTCGCTCTTCGGAACGGCCCGCCGCCGCCGGCGCTGAACCGGCCCACGGCCGCAGGGCCTCTCGTTTGGATCAGGCCGGATCAGGGAGCGGGTTCTGGTGCCGTGCATCGCAAGGCGGAGGATGGGGGCACCTCCCGGCCGAAGGCTGGGGGAGAGCCATGGCGGAGCCCTGGCGACTGACGACAACGCTGGGGGTACCTCCCGTGCCCGAAGGGCTACGGGGGAGAGGTGCGGTGCCAGAGCCCGCGAGCCCGGCAAGATCCAAACGACAGGCCCTTAAGCCGACAGCTCCGCGGGACGGGTGCGCAGCGCCGACGCGTACACCTCGTCCGCGTCCAGCCGGCGCAGCTCCTCGGCGATCAGCTCGGCGCTGGTACGGATCTTGAGGGCGACCCGGCGGTCGGGCCTCCCGGGCACGGCGAGGGTGGCCAGCGCCCCGAACGGCCGGTCGACGCGGATCTCCCCGTCCTCCGTCACCATCCGTACGCAGGTGATGACCGGGCCGTCGGTGACGACCCGCTCGACCGGTACGTCGAGCCGGTCGGCCAGCCATCGCGCGAGCAGCTCGGCGCTCGGATTCGCCTCCTCGCTCTCCACGGCCGCCCCGGTCACCCGCGCGGTTCGCTGGTCGAGGGCGGCGGCCAGCAGCGAGCGCCACGGCGTGAGCCGGGTCCAGGCCAGGTCGGTGTCGCCGGGCGCGTATGAGGCGGCGCGGGCCCGTAGCTGGGCGAGCGGGTCCTCGACCGCGTACGCGTCGGTGATCCGGCGCTGCGCGAGCGCGCCCAGGTCGTCCGAGGCCACGTCCTCCGGCGCGTCCACCGGCCACCAGGCGACGACGGGCGCGTCGGGCAGCAGGAGCGGGAGGACCACCGGGCCCGCCTGGTGGGTGAGTTCGCCGTGCAGCCGCAGCAGCACCACCTCGCCGGTGCCCGCGTCCGCGCCGACGCGCAGTTCGGCGTCGAGGCGGGTCTCGCGGCGGCGCTGGTGCGTGCGGCCGGGGCGCCTGATCACGGCGAGGATGCGGCAGGGATGCTCGTGGGAGGCCTCGGAGGCGGCCTTGACCGCGTCGTACGCGTTCTCCTCGTCGGTGACCACGAGCAGGGTGAGCACCATGCCCATGGTCGGGCTGCCAATGGCTCTGCGGGCCGCCAGCAGCGCGGAGTTGACCTTGCTGGAGGTGGTGTCGGTGAGTTCTGTCTTCATGGTCTGCGACCTGCCCACGCACGGCCCCCCGTAAGACATTTACCGGTCGGCGCCACCCTGGGGTGTGTCCCCTACGTGCCACCCTTGGCGGCCTTGGCGGCCCGCTTCGCCTCCTGCTTGTAGGCCCGGACCTTGGCCAGCGACTCGGGGCCGGTGATGTCGGCGGCCGAGCGGTACGAGCCCTGCTCGCCGTACGGACCGGCCGCTTCGCGCCAGCCGGGTGGCTGTACGCCGAACTGCTTGCCCAGCAGCGCCAGGAAGATTTGTGCCTTCTGCTGCCCGAAGCCGGGCAGTGCCTTCAGCCGGTCCAGCAGCTCCCTGCCGTCGGCGACGCCCTCCCACACGGTCCGCGCGTCGCCGTCGTAGTGCTCGACGAGGTACTGGCAGAGCTGCTGCACCCGCTTGGCCATGGAGCCCGGGTAGCGGTGCACGGCGGGCTTCTCCGACAGCAGCGCGGCGAACGCCTCCGGGTCCTCGGCGGCGATCCGGTGGGCGTCGAGATCGTCGGCTCCCATGCGTCGGGCGATGGTGTACGGACCGGAAAACGCCCACTCCATGGGGACCTGCTGGTCCAGCAGCATGCCGACCAGCGCGGCCAGCGGGCTGCGGCCGAGCAGCGCGTCGGCGTCGGGCTCCTGGGCGAGCCGAATCGTGATGTCCATGTCTCGATGATCCCGTTTATATGACTGTTTTGCGCGGCGGGTAGCCGCAGGTGGCGGGGGGTAGTGCTGGGCCGACCGGGTGGTGGTTAATCAGGAGGGGCGACCCCGTGACACAGCCTTTTGAATTGCCGGACTTCTACATGCCGCATCCGGCGCGGCTCAATCCCCACCTGGAGGAGGCGCGGCAGCACACCAGGCAATGGGCCCGCGAGATGGGGATGCTCGAAGGGTCGGGCATCTGGGAGGAGCACGACCTCGAATCCCATGACTACGCGCTGCTGTGCTCCTACACCCACCCGGACTGCGGCGGTCCCGAGCTGTCCCTGGTGACCGACTGGTATGTGTGGGTCTTCTTCTTCGACGACCACTTCCTGGAGATCTTCAAGCGCACCCAGGACCGGGAGGGCGGGAAGGCGTACCTGGACCGGCTGCCCGCCTTCATGCCGATGGATCTCGCCGCCGGGTTTCCCGAGCCGGCCAATCCGGTCGAGGCGGGCCTGGCCGACCTGTGGGCCCGTACGGTCCCCAGCATGTCCCTGGACTGGCGGAAGAGGTTCGCGGAGAGCACCAGGAATCTGCTCAACGAATCCCTCTGGGAACTGTCCAACATCAACGCGGGCCGGATCGCGAACCCGGTCGAGTACATCGAGATGCGCCGCAAGGTCGGCGGCGCGCCCTGGTCGGCCGGGCTGATCGAGTTCGCGGCGGGCGCCGAGGTACCGGCGGTGATCGCGGAGTCCCGGCCGCTGCGGGTTCTGCGGGACACGTTCGCCGACGGAGTCCACCTGCGCAACGACCTGTTCTCGTACCAGCGGGAGGTCGAGGACGAGGGCGAGCTCAGCAACGGCGTGCTCGTGCTGGAGACCTTCCTGGGCTGTACGACGCAGGAGGCGGCGGACGCGGTCAACGATCTGCTGACCTCGCGCCTCCAGCAGTTCGAGAGCACGGTCTTCACCGAGCTCGGACCGCTCTTCGCCGAGAAGGGCCTGGACCCGCAGAGCGCGGCGGCGACGCTCGCGTATGTGAAGGGGCTCCAGGACTGGCAGTCCGGCGGCCACGAATGGCACATGCGCTCCAGCCGCTACATGAACGGCGGCGGCGCCGGCCCGGCCGGCGGGACCTCGTTCTCCATGGTGCCGGTGGGGCTGGGCACCTCCGCCGCCGACATCGCCACCAGCATCGGGGTGGGCGCCCCGGCCCGGCTGCGCAGCTACACCCATGTCCCCTTCCAGAAGGTCGGCCCGTCCCGGCTGCCCGACTTCGACATGCCGTTCACCACCACGCTGAGCCCGTTCCTGGAGACGGCACGCGCGAACCTGGTCGAGTGGGCCCACCGGGTGGGGATCCTGGACGACGTGTGGGACGAGCGGAAGCTCATCGCGTACGACCTTCCGCTCTGCTCGGCCGGTATCCACCCGGACGCGACCGCCGAGCAGCTGGATCTGACCTCGGGCTGGCTGGCCTGGGGCACGTACGGGGACGACTACTTCCCCGTCGTGTACGGGCACCCCCGGAACCTGGCGGGAGCGAAGGCGTGCAACGAACGGTTCTCGGAGTTCATGCCGCTCGACTGCGTCCCCACCGCCGAGCCGGTGACCGGTCTGGAGCGGGGCCTGGCCGACCTGTGGGCACGGACGGCCGGTCCGATGGACCTGGACGGCCGCCGTATGTTCCGTGCCGCCGTCGAGAAGATGACCGAGAGCTGGCTGTGGGAGCTCGCCAACCAGGCGCAGAACCGCATCCCGGATCCCGTCGACTACATCGAGATGCGCCGGCTGACCTTCGGCTCCGACCTCACGATGAGCCTGTCGCGGCTGGGCCACGGCCGACGCGTGCCTCCCGAGGTCTACGCGAGCGGGCCGATGCAGTCCCTGGAGAACGCGGCCGCCGACTACGCCTGCCTGCTGAACGACGTCTTCTCGTACCAGAAGGAGATCGAGTTCGAGGGCGAGGTCCACAACTGCGTCCTGGTCGTGCAGAACTTCTTCAACTGTGACTACCCGACCGCCCTCTCCATCGTCGACGACCTGATGAAGTCCAGGATGCGGCAGTTCCAGCATGTCGCGGCCAACGAACTGCCGGTGCTGTACGACGACTTCGGACTGGACCAGGAGGCCCGCCGGGTCCTGGACGGCTATGTGGAGGAGCTTCAGAACTGGATGGCCGGCATCTTGATCTGGCATGCGGGCTGCCACCGCTACAAGGAGGAGGACCTGCTGCGCAACAACCGCGGGCACCGGCTGCTCCCCGCGCCGCTCACCGGCCCCGGCATGTCGGCGGCACGGATCGTGCTGGGCACGGCGGCCCTGACCACGCCTGCCCGTACGCCGTGACGGGCCGGCGGGCGGAGCGAACCGGTCCGTCCGGCGATGGCGACGGCGCGAAGGCCCTTACCGTGATCGGCATTTTCCGGGGGCCTTCGCGCCGACGGCAGGATGTGCGGTCCGAACTCGTTTACCGGGCCGTTCCGAAGCTCTGCGTCCAGTAATTGCCGGGCTGCGCGAGGCCGACGCCGATCTCCTTGAACGCGCAGTTGAGGATGTTGCGCTTGTGACCGGGGCTGGACATCCAGCCCGCCATCACGCTCTCGGGTGTGGAGTAGCCGTAGGCGACGTTCTCGCCGTAGGTGCTCCAGCTGTAACCGGCCCGCGTGATCCGGTCGCCCGGAGATGACCCGTCGGAACCGGTGTGGGACATGTTCCGGTGTGCGGCCATGTCCTTGCTGTGGTTCTGAGCGGCCTGGGTCAGCTTCGCGTTGACGGTCAGGGGTGCGCACCCGGCCTTGCTGCGCTCGCTGTTGACGAGTTGCACGACGCGCGCGGTGCCCGACGCGGGCGCGGTGGTCTTCGGAGCGCTCGGGGTGCTGTGGGCGGTAGTGGGCGCGGTGGTGGGAGCGGTGGTGGGGGCCGCGCTGGGGGCGGTGGTCGGAGCCGCGCTGGGGGCGGTCGAAGCGGTGGGAGGCGCGGTGGGTGCCTGCGATGCTCGCGCGGCCGGCTTCGGGCCCCAGTCGGCCTGGCCCCACCGGTGATCCGGGCGCTCATTCTCCCAGTTGCCGTAGCCCTGGCCGTACGCCCGACTGCGCTGGTCTTCCTGCGGATCCAGGCAGGCCATGGCGACGGAGGGCACGCCCACGGCGCCCAGGGCAAGTGCAGCGATGGTTATCTGCCGGTAGTGCGTCTTCCTGCGATGCTTCCTCATGCGTGACCTCACTCGGGACGGGCCGTCATTCTCAGGACCGGTGGGCGCGAAGGGCAACGGAGGCTTAGTACTACCTCGCTTCGTAGTACCCCACGGCTCTTGAAATGGGCACACGAGCGTGCTGGTCCCGCTGTGGAACTCGGTGGGAATTCTGTGACCCCGTCAGAAGCCCTTGTTCACTCCATGAATGGGCGAAATCGCCGAGCGGCCGAATGCCGTCAAACCCTGTGCGAAATATGTCTGCGTCAAGACGGACAAATCTCATATGTCGCCAGGACGTCCACTACTACTCGGGAGCCTTGATGGCGAAGCCGGGGTGATGGATATCACGGAGGTGTGTCACGTTGAGTGAGTATATCGGTACTCTAAGTGTATGAATGTCTGAAATACTTGACGTCATGTACACATCGCCTTACCTTCCTCATGTCAAGTTTCTTTAACAGGGGGAGTGCGAGTGACGTTCGAAGAGAAACGCGCCTGGATCATGGCGATGGTCGCGATCGGCGCCTATGCGACCTACCTCGCCCTCGTTCTCGGGCGAGCGGGGGACATCCCTCTCACTGAGGTGTCGTACGTGTCGACGCTTCTGTGGACCATCGGTGCCGCGGTCGCGGTGTCGATCGCGCTCCACATCGTGGTCGCGGCCGCATCGCCAGAGGACGCCAACAAGAAAGACCAGCGTGACCGGGAGATCACTCGGTTCGGCGAATACGCCGGCCAGTCATTCGTCGTCGTAGGCGGACTGGCGGTACTCGGCATGGCCATGGCCGAGGTGCATCACTTCTGGATCGCCAACACGATCTGCCTGGCGTTCTTCCTGTCGGCAGTCCTCGGGTCCGTCGCGAAGATCGTCGCCTACCGGTGGGGCTTTCAGCCGTGGTGAAGCCGACCAGCGTCACGAACACGATCCGATCCCTCCGATTCGCGCACGGAGAGATGACGCAGGCGGAGCTGGCGGATCGCATCGGCGTGACCCGCCAGACCGTCATCGCCATCGAGAAGGGCCGCTACTCGCCCTCGCTCGAGTTGGCGTTTCAGATCGCCCGGGTGTTCCGAGTCCCGCTCGACCAGGTCTTCCAGTACCCGGACAGTGAAGGAGAAGCCTCATGAAGGCGATCGTGCAGGACAGGTACGGCTCCTCCGACGTGCTGGAACTCAAGGACGTCGACAAGCCGACGGCAGGAGAGGGGGAGCTGCTGGTACGGGTGCACGCAGGCGCTGTCGATGCGGGAGTCTGGCACCTGATGACGGGCCTGCCGTATCTCCTGCGCCTCATGGGCTTCGGGCTCCGCGCACCCAAGGTTCGCGTGCGGGGCAGAGAGGTGGCGGGTCGCGTCGAGGCTGTCGGCGCAGGCGTGACCCGGTTCCAGCCGGGCGACGAGGTGTTCGGCTTCTGCGAGGGCTCCTTCGCCGAGTACGTGAGCGCCCCGGAGGACAGGTTCGTGTCCAAGCCCGCGAACCTCACCCACGAGCAGGCGGCGGCCGTTCCCATATCCGGCGTCACCGCACTCCAGGCTCTTCGTGACACGGGACGGGTGCAGCCGGGACAGAAGGTCCTGATCATCGGCGCGGCGGGAGGGGTGGGAACGTTCGCGGTGCAACTGGCCAAGGCGTTCGGAGCCCACGTCACCGGCGTGTGCAGCACGACGAAGACCGACCTGGTCCGGTCGATCGGCGCGGACGACGTCATCGACTACACGTGTGAGGACTTCGCGGACGGGGCGCGTCGCTACGACCTCATTCTGGACACCGCCGGCCACCGTCCTTTGTCGTACCTCCGGAGTGCCCTCACCCCGCGCGGGACCCTGGTCATCGTCGGAAGCGAAGGCGGAGGGCGGTGGCTCGGCGGCACGGATCGCGTACTCCGGGCGCTGCTGCTGTCACCTTGCGTGAGCCAGAAGCTGCGCGGCCTGTTCTCGGTGGAGCGCCAGGAGGATCTTCAGACTTTGCGGGACCTCGTCGAGGAGGGCGGCATCGCGCCGGTCATCGACAGAACGTACCCGCTGAGCGAGGTCCCCGAAGCCGTCCGGTATCTGCACGGGGGCCACGCACGCGGCAAGGTCGTCGTCGCCGTGTCAAGTCCCGAAAAGTAGCGGCATGACGCGATCCGAGGGACCGGGATTACTGGAGACGTGGGCCGGCAGAGCAGCCGGCCCATGATTCACACCTCCCGATGAGTGGCTCATAATAGCTATAGGGAGGCAAATGCGAATAAACACCATTTTCCCGATGCCCTAGCTTGAGGAGAGTGTCGTGAGTTCCATACCTCCTCCGTCCGAGCGCCCCACCGGCCCCCCGTCCGGTCCGCTTTCCGGCCGGCCGACAGACGAGCAGCCGCGGGGAACACCGGGGCCCCCGCCCCCACCAAGGCCTCCCGGTCCGCCTGTCGCCATCGGCGAACCGGATGAGCCACGCCGGCGCGGCGGAGGGCCGTCGTCCTGGTGGCGGGCGCGCCGCACTCTGTTGAGTGCCGGCACCGCGGTGATTCTGGTGATGGCGGTGATCTTCGCCTTCAACCTCACAGGCGGCAGCAGCAAGGGCGGCGGAGAGGTCTTCCTCCAGACCGCCTCGGCGGCCGGCCCTGATCCGTTCACCCCGTCGACGGCCAAGGAGTCGGAGGGTGTCGAAGCCGCGTCCGCGACCCGGGACAAGTCGGCGCCCGACACGAAGGACACGCGCACCCTCGCGGTCAATGGTTCGCACCCGGGTCTGTACGGGGGCACGCGGAACGTCGCCAGCTGCGACGTCGAGAAGCAGATCACGTTCCTCGGCAAGAACAAGGACAAGGGGAAGGTCTTCGCCGGCGCCCTGGGCATCGAGCAGGCCGAGACCCCTGAGTATCTGCGGTCGCTGACGCCGGTCCGGCTGAGCTGGGACACCCGGGTCACCAACCACGGGTTCAAGAACGGCGCGGGTACCAGCTACCAGGCAATCCTCCAGGCCGGTACGGCCGTCCTGGTCGACGACCGCGGTGTACCGCGCGTCCGCTGCGCCTGCGGCAACCCCCTGACCCCGCCCGTCGCTGTCGAGGGCCAGCAGAAGTACAGCGGCCCCAAGTGGTCGTCGTTCCAGCCCTCGAACCTCGTTGCGGTCACCCCGGCCGAAAAGCCGATGAAGACCGTCACGATGTTCGACCAGACCCACAAGCAGTGGGTCGAGCGCCCGAGCGGAGACGCGCAGGCCAAGCACGACCACCAGATCCCGCCGCCGAAGGGCCAGGACCCCGGATCGTCGTTCCCCGTCCTGCCCCCGCCTGAGGACCGCCCGCACACCGACAAGAAGGAGGGCGGCAACAAGGACGACAAGAAGGACGACCCGAACAAGCACAGGGACAAGGACGACCCGAACAAGCACAAGGACAAGGACGACCCGAACAAGCACAAGGACAAGGACGACCCGAACAAGCACAAGGACAAGGACGACCCCAACAAGCACAAGGACAAGAACAAGCCGCCTGCCAATCCGCCAGCGGACCCGCCTGCGGTCAAGCCGCCGGCTGACCCGCCCGCGGACCCTCCGGCCGACAACCCTGCGGACCCGCCTGCGGACAACCCGGCTGACCCGCCTGCGGACCCGCCCGCGGTCAAGCCGCCGGCTGACCCGCCTGCGGACCCTCCGGCCGACCCGCCTGCGGACCCGCCTGCGGACCCGCCTGCGGACAACCCCGCGGACCCGCCCGCCGACCCGCCTGCGGACCCGCCTGCGGTCAAGCCGCCGGCTGACCTGCCGGCCGACCCGCCTGCGGACCCTCCGGCCGATAACCCTGCGGACCCGCCTGCGGACAACCCTGCGGACCCGCCCGCCGACCCGCCTGCTGACGCACCTGCCGACCCGCCTGCTGACGCACCTGCCGACCCGCCCGCGGACCCGCCCGCCGACGCACCAGCGGATGACTCCGGTTCGGAGTGACTGGAGCCACGGAACGACGAAGGACCCGACCGCTCAGCGGCCGGGTCCTTCGTCTGCCGTACGCGGCCCGGCCGGTGCAGTTCCTCACTCGGGTCGGAGAGCAATCGGTCCGCCGCAGCGGCTTCGGAGCCGCGCCCGTCCACCGGGCGAGCACGGCTACGGCAGCCACCTCGACCGCGATAACGACGGCACCGGCTGCGACTGGGGCTGACCGCAAGGGGACAGGTGCCCTCGGACGGCGTGAGGCGGGCGGCGAACGCAACCTGAACTGCAACCAGCCGGCTTACTTACGGTCCTCCGGGCCGTACCACTGGAGTGGCTGGCCCGTCACAGCGGCGATGCACTCGAAGTCGTGGTCACGATGCAGGAGGGTAAGCCCCTGCAACTCCGCCGTCGCGGCGACAACGAGATCCACCGCGCCGGCGCCGCGGTGCCTCCCCCGCTTCGTGAGGGCCTCCTGAACGTGCCAGGCGCGGTCGTAGGCGCGGTCGTCGATGGGGACCCACCCGAAGAGCAGCCGCATGTCCTCGATGCCGCGCGCCCGGTCGGCGGCCGACCTGGCGCTGTAGAAGAATTCCAGCTCTGTGATGGGGCAAGTGGCGATGAGTCCTGCTGCTGCCGCCTGATCCCAGCCGTACTGTTCCGCGTCCCCGTGCATAAGGCGTGCGAGCGCGCTGGTATCGATCAGGAACTGCGCCGCGTTCACCGGCGGTAGTTCCTCTTGTCCTCGAACAGCTCCAGGTCGAAGGCGCCATCATCGGCAGCGGCGCGGAGGCGGGTGAGAGCCAGGGCGCGACGCCGCGCAGGGGCGACTGGGCGCTCGGCGAGGAGCCGACGGGCTTGGCGTGCCTCGGCAGAGATCACCTCGGCAGTCAGACGGCGGTGGCCGGGCGTGGGATGCCGTGGAAGACCTGGCTGGTGTGCCAGGAGCGGTGGGCCGCCGTGATGGGGCGGGCGCCCGGCTGAGGACCGATGAGCGGGCGGCCCGCGAGCGCTATGACGTGCTCGCGGGCGGCTGGGCTGTGGCCCACGAAGCGCTGCGAAACCAGGATGCGGTGGCCGTCACCGATACCGAGGACGCCCTTGTCGAAGAGCTTGTGGTGCAGCGAGCACAGGCATAGCCCGTTGTCGACGTCGTCCGGACCGCCGAACGCCCACCAGCGCACATGCGCGGCCTCCAGCCCGACCGCTACCGCGCCGATCCTGCCGTCGTAGCCGCAGAAGGCGCACTGGTATTCGTAAGCTGTCAGCACCAGCTCCCGCATCCGTCGATTCCGCTGCCGCCGTGCGACCGAGAACCGTTCGGTCTCCGCAGGCTCCAACTCCAGACCGATCGCGTCGCACAGCTCGCCGTGGAGCGAGGGCGGGAAGTTCAGGTCGAGCAGTACCCGTGCCATCCGGCCGAGCAGCGACGGCTCGCCCCGAAGCGCTGCCCGGAGTTGCGGCGCCAGCCGCCCCGCGGCCCCCGACGCCCGCAGCTCCCGCACCCCGCTGCCGGGGCTGCCCGGCCCGCGATCGGTGCGCACCTCCCACACCCCGTCGCTGACCAGATGATGGAACGGGTAGGCAGGGGACGTCTTGTTGGGCGGTCCGTACTCGGCCAGCAGCAGCTTGAGATCTTCCTCCACCGCGCTGTACGGCAGCGTGCCGTCGGCGTCCTGCTGAAACCTGCTGAGGGCGTACAGGAACAACAACGGCTTGTGCGGAGCGCGCGTCCCGTTCCTGCTCCACTGCCTCAGCTTCGCGGTGCGCTCGAGCCAGTCCATGACCGGCGATCGTAGCGGCGCCGGTCACTACGAACTCCGGAAAACTCCGGTCATTGCGGTGCGGTACTCGCCCGGCGCTCAAGCAGTTTCCTGGTGGCTGTGGGCGCCCGCGCCACGAGTGTGGCGACCCGTTCCGGATCGGTGCTCCACCAACGTCGCCAGCCGCTACTGGCGGGCTTGTTCCCCAACGTCACCAGCATGCAGCGCAGTTCGTCGGAGGTCGCGCCCTCCAGCAACTCGGCCAGCGGCGCATCCAGTCCCAGCGACGCGTCCAGCCCGTGAGCGCGCTCTCCCTCTCCTCCCCCCCAGCAGCTCCGCCACGGCGGCTTGCGGCGCGGGTGCCAGTACTGCAAGCACCTCGGTCACCTGCAGCTGGGGCAACGCGAGCCGGGGAAGTACCTGCGCCCCGGGGGCTGAAGACGATCGGCCAGTTCGCCGATCGATCGTAGCTCGGGAGGGGATACGGCGACCGTCCGCACCGCGAGGACCTGCTCCAGCGGAGGGCGTCGAGACCGCGAAGCCAGGCAGCCAGTGTTGATCTGCTTACTGACGGGGGCCACCTCGCGAGGGAAGAGAGCCGTTGCATCCGGACCGAGCCCGGTCCTCGCACAGGGTTCAAGAGTGGCGCACTGACGCGCCAAGACCCCGAATGCGCTGGTGTAGCCAGCATCTCCTACCCGGAGAGTCTCATGGCGAGCGAGGATCCCAACCCGCTCCGGGACCGGAGACGACAGGGGGCGTGCCGGGCGTACAAGACGCCCGGCACGCACGCATCCGGCGAGGAAGCCTGTCGCTGAGGTCAGAACTTGCCGTAGCGGCCGGTCAGGTCAGCCTCGGGGCAGGCGACCGAACCGATCAGGCAGCTGACATTGGCGTACTTCCGGGTGTAGACGTTGGTGACCTTGCCGCCGTCGTAGATGTAGATGTGGTGGTTCGGGAACAGCCGGTGCTTGCCGGAGCGGATGGCGTAGTTCCCGCTCGTGGTCAGGTTCATGGTGAAGGCACCGGACGCAGCACCCTTGACTCCGCCCAAGCCCTTACAGAACGGGTTGGTGGCGTGCACGACCATCCGCACGTCCACGTAGTTCTTGCCCGACCCCAGCTTCTTGGCGTAAGTGTCCTTGGCGCTGGCGGTCTTCTTGGTGACATACTTGCCGGTCTTCTTCACGTACACGGTGGTGGGGTTGATGTGTTTGTTGCCCACCACCTTCTTGGAATTCCACGTGACGGTCGCGTGCACGGCGAAGCGGTACTTGCTCGACTTCCAATTGAAGTCGGAGTGCCCGTCGCCGCCGAACTGGAAGTTCTTGCCGTAGTCACAGCCCGCCAAGGGAGCGTCGACCTTTTTCTGCGGGATGAAGCCGGTCCAGGTCAACGTGGACGTCTTGGCCACGGCCGCGGTGGCCGCCCGCTCGACCGCCTCCTCGCGCAGACCCGTCAGTGATCCGGAGGCGGGGACGGACACCTTCATGCCGTACAGCCGGGACTCCGGGTTGCCGTTCTTCGGCAGCAGTGGCACGACCTGGTAGTCGTAATCGGCGCCCGGCTTCACGTTGGTGTCGCGGAAGGACGTCACCCCCGCAGCCAGGGTGGCCACATCCTTGCCGCCCCGGGTGATCACGTAGCGGGCGTCCTTCGCATAGCCCTTCCACGACAGCTCCACGAAGCCCTTGCCGGCCGCCGCGGTGATCCCCTCGCGGGCCATCGAGCTGTCGACGACCGCCGTCGCTCCCGAAGCCGCCCGCCTGACGCTGAACCCATGCGTCTCCAGCGCCTTGCCCTCGACGCTGTTCGCGCTGACGCCAGACACGTCCTTCAGTCCGCTGGAGGACAGTGCGGATATGGAGAACGCCGAAGCGCCCGGCGGCGGGCCCTGGTCGGAGGAGGCAGACGCCTGGAACCCGGTCGCAACAAGTGTGAGTGGAGCCACAGACAGCGCCGTCACCTTCGCGTAGCGAGAAAGCTTCATAGTTGTTTTCCCTTTCATCCTTTTCAATGCCGTTGACGACCTGTGGGAGCGGACAACCCCGCTCCTCCCTGCCAGGCCTCTGCGGCGGCACCGCTTTCACGGCCGGAAGCCGGTGGACGACCGACTCGCCCTTCGGGGCATCGTCTACGTCCTGTGTAAAGGCGTGAGTTGGAGAGATGTGTCAGCGGAACGGATCGACTGCAGTGGAGCGACCTGCTGGCGTCGGCTGCGTGACTGGACCGATGCTGGGGTCTGGCCCCGTCTGACACCAGGCACTGCTGACCGAACTGCGAAGAGCCGGCCTGCTGGACGCCCGGGCGGCAAGCACCACCTCGTCGTCGCCAAGCACGGCCACCTACTCGCCGTCTCGCCGACCGGCGTAAACCGGTACGACATCACGCTCATCCCGCTGCTGGACGGGATGGCCTCCCTGAACTCGCCTACAGCATCATCTGCTTGAGGCGGTCCGCGCCTCATTTGAAACGATCAGTAAGTGTTGTGCCGTTCGCGCACTGGGGGATGTGGTGCGGGTCAGCGGTTGGCGAGCTTGGCGGAGTAGTAGCCGTTGTCCGAGCCCCAGGTGCTCTGGTTCTTGGTCACCGGCTTGCCGAAGGACTCCACCAGGCCGGTGGCCTTCCAGCTGATCTCGGCGGAGGCGGCGCCGTTGAGCTTGGTGGTGATCTTGCCCTGCGGGGCGATCTTGATGGCGCCGTTGACGTTGGTGACGTTGGCGGTGCCGGAGACGATCCGCGGGGAGCTCTTCTTGCTGGCCCGGGTGTAGGTCAGGCCGATGGTCTCGCTGGTGACGGGGATGCTGAAGATGGTCTCGGTCACCTTGAACGTGACCTTGGTGGTGCGGTTGTCGTCCGTTCCTGTCTGCGAGGTGACCTCGGTGACGAACTTGACGTCCGTGTTGTATGGGTCGACGACGCGCAGTGGCTTGCCGATGGTGCCCTTGACCTGGTCGATGAGGGCGAGGTAGATGCGCCGGTCCTGGAGGTAAGCGACGAACTGCGCCTTCTGCTTGGCGTTGAGCTTGTTGAACTTGGCGAGGGTCCGCTTGGCCTCGGGGATCTTCTGAGTCTTGAGATAAGCGGTGTAGCTGTTGACGGTGAGCTTGCCGGGAATCTTGTTTGGGGCAGGCGCGGCGGTGGCGGCGGGGGAGACAACTGCGAGTCCGGCGGCAGCGGCGATGCTGGCAGCGGTGAGGCGGAGGCTTGTGCGCATGGTCCATCTCCTTCTGTCAGGGGAGTGTCAACGACCCTAGGCAGGAGGAGGGTTGGGGCGTAATTGTCAACTGGGGCAGTGTCCTGAGGGGCAGTGTTCGAAAGGGTAGGGGGCTCTTCGTGTGGCAGACCGGCCGGTTGGGTTGGCGGTGATCCCTGCCGAACCGGAGCACGGGGCTCTGCTGGGAACAGCGGGGGTCAAGAAGGACCAGAACATGAGTGGACGGTCCGATGCTGGAGACGCCACCTGGACGCACACGTTGGTGCTGGGCTGGGCGGGGTCATACCGCAGCGGATGATGACGGTCTGGTCACCCCAGACGGCTACGCCGTCGAGGCCGGTGTTCTGCCGGTCGTGGTCGATGATTTTCTGGAATCAGCTGTACTGGACGGTGTGTCGGCGTACACGTGAACGTCCCCACCCGCGTACGGATGAACGTCCCCAGTTCTTGATGCCTTGAAGGGACACCTT